>QMPV01000060.1 GCA_003648765.1 Candidatus Aminicenantota bacterium | reverse complement strand
TTCAATTTCTTGGCCATGTGAATCATTTCACTCTCTGTCCAGGGCACAAATCCCCAGTTTTGACTCCAAGCTTGGTTATAAATAAAAGCAATTTTTCTGGCTTCTCCGACAATATCCTTCATATTAACCGTTCTCAAAGTTACCGGTAACTCCCGGCGAGCCCGCTCGACAATCAACCTGACTTTCTCTTTCTCTTTATGTTCCCGGTCCATGAAAAAGGCATATAGGTCCTTGGCTTTAACCAGGCCACACTTTTCCATCAGCTCATTATAATAAGGTGGATTATAAGGCATCATCACCACCGGGGGAGAATCAAAACCTTCCAAAAGAAAGGCGCATTCATCATTCATCGACAGATTCATCGGCCCTCGGAGAATCTCCATCCCTCTAGCTTTACCCCAGTCACTTACAGCCGCCAGCAACTCCCGGGCCACTTCTTCATCATTGATACTTTCATACAGGCCGAAAAAAACAACCTTTTCCTGATGGAATTCATTATGTCTTGTATCCAAAATAGCCGCAATCCGGCCACAAACCTCTCCATTTCGATAGGCCAGAAACAAATCCATCTCAGCGTGTTCAAAAAAGGGATTCTTTTTGGGGCTTAACTTCTCCTTGATATCAATCACTAAAGGTGGCACCCAGTTAGGATCATCCTGATAAATTTTCCAGGGAAAATAAATAAATTCCTTCAAATCTTTCTTTGATTCCACTTTTTTTATGCCCAACTTTCCCAGGCCTCCTTCCGGTTAGAGTTGGTTTCATTTTATCAGAGAGTCAATATTTTTGCACGAAAAATCTATTAAAACGAATATACTTGTATATACTTGCCCCTATAATTGCTTTTTCCTGGAGGATTAAGGTCCTAATGGATACCTAGAGAAACACTCTCAATAAGGCCTGGCCTTTAAAGGTTCCTTTCTTCATAAAGAAAAGGGCCCATCACCAACAGATGAATGGCCGCTATGAGGCAGGGATTAAAATCAAATCTTTTTTTAAATATTCAATAAGTTTCATCTCCTCAAGGGTGAACCGGGTGTGAACCGGAGTCAGGTCTTCACATTTCATAAATCACTAGCGGCGTCATCAAGGTCAATTAACCGGGGACAGATTTTTATTTTAATTGAAATTTATCAATTAAAAAGATTATCTTCCTTTTCTTATTCTTTTTCTTTATATGCCCCCCAATCCCCTTTTTCAAAGGTGCCAGGTGAAGCCCTGACTCCGCTTCATTTGTAAAATGTGAAGACCTGCCCCGCTTGGCCCCCAAATGAATTGTTCCGGCAGCAATCCAAGAGCCAATGAGGATGCCTACTATATTGCCCCCCATCCCTTTTCTCAAAGGTACCAGGTGAAGATCTGAGTCCTCTTTAATTTGGGTGGAAAGATTGGTGAAAGGTGAAGGCCCAGCTCCGATTGGTTGTAACCCCAGTTGGTGATCCCAGTTGGCAAGCAAACAAGAGTGAAAAGTAAATTCTGCCTGTTTGTCTTCAATTCAAAAGTATGCTAATAATTTAAGAACCTGTATATCACCGGGAGGAATAAATGCTAAAGAAAATTCAGGAATTTAAAGAACTCAAAGCTGATGAATTAACCTGGCGGCTGGATGAGAGCCAAATCCCCTTTGAGACCTCCAACGATTGTTCCATTTGTGAAGAAATCATCGGTCAAGAAAGAGCTCTTAAGGCTATCCAGACCGGTTTGAACATTAAAAGCCTAGGTTACAATATCTTTGTCACCGGTCTAGTCGGGACTGGCCGCAGCACCACCATTAAAAAATTCTTAGAAAAAATCAAGGAAAAGGAAGACATTCCTGAGGATATTCTTTATGTCAACAATTTTAAGAACCCCGATGAACCCACCCTCCTGGTTCTCCCGCCTGGACAGGGCCGCGCTTTCAAAAAAGCCATGGAGCGCTTAATTGAAATGCTCCGGGTCAACATTCCTGAACTTATTCAAAGCAAATATTATAAAGAAAAAAGGGACAGCATTATTGAGGCTCAGCAACGCAAACAAAAAGAAATCCTCAAAAAATTTGAAGAAGAAGTTTCCAAAGAAGGGTTTTCCGTCATCCAGGTTCAGATGGGCGTTTTCGTCAAACCCGACCTGATTCCGGTCATTGAAGGTCAGCCCACACCCTTTAACAAACTTGAAGCTCTGGTTAGAGAAAACAAATTCCCCAAAGAAAAATTAGAACAACTTCAGAAAAAATACGAAGAATTGACGGAGAAACTGGAAGATGTTTTTGAACAACTCAAATCTTTGGAGGAACAAACGAGAGAGCTCCTCCAAAAATGGGACGAAGAATCCATTACCCCGATGATCAAAGGAGCCATCTCCGGCATTCGGAACCAATTTTCTTTTTCCAAAGTGGCCACTTATCTGGATGATGTCGAGAAACATCTTATCCAGAATATCAATCTTTTCAAGGGGCCCAAAAAAGACGCTCCGGAAAAAGAAAGAATGATGGAAGACCCTTTCCTTCCCTATCGAGTTAACCTCCTCATCGATAACAGCGAACAAAAGGGAGCCCCGGTGGTGATTGAAACCAATCCCAATTACGTCAATCTCTTTGGGGCCATTGAAGCCACTATGAATCGGATGGGCATTTTGCAGACTGATTTTACCAAGATAAAAGCCGGCTCTCTTTTAAAAGCCAACGGCGGTTACTTGGTCATTAATGCTCTTGATGCTCTCATTGAGCCCGGCGTCTGGACCACTCTCAAAAGAACCCTTAAATATAAAAAATTAGAAATCCAGAACTATCCCCCTATTTATCTAGTGTCCACCAGCCGCCTTAAACCCGAGCCCATTGAAATAAACGTTAAGGTTATCCTCATCGGCGATAATTACATCTATTCGCTTCTCTATCTTCTCGATGAAGATTTCAAGAAAATTTTTAAGATAAAGGCCGAATTCGACTCCGAGATGCTCAAAACCGATAAAACTATTCTGGAATACACTTCTTTTATCAAAAAAATAACCGAAGAAGACCGCCTCCTGCCTTTTGATAAATCCGGCATTGCCGCCGTCATTGAGTACGGCACCAGATTGGCTGGCCGGCAGAGAAAAATCTCCACTCGTTTCCACATTATCTCCGATGTGATCCGAGAAGCCAGCTACTGGGCTTCAGAAGAAAGCCAACAGGTGGTGAGACGCCAACACGTGGAAAAGGCGATCGAAGAACGATTTGAGCGGCTCAGCCTGGTCGAGGATAAAATTCAAGAAATGATTGAAGAAGGCACCCTGCTTATTGATACTGAAGGGGCGGTCATCGGGCAGGTGAATGGTCTTTCTGTTTATTTTCTGGGAGACGTCTCCTTCGGCAAGCCCACTCGGATTACCGCCCGAACTTCGGTGGGACGGGCCGGGGTAATCAACATTGAAAGAGAAGCCGACCTCAGCGGACGAACCCACAACAAAGGAGTTCTCATTCTGGCCGGATACCTGCGCGGCAAATATGCCCAGGATAAACCTTTTGCTCTCTCGGCCAGCTTGGCCTTCGAGCAATCCTATTCCGGCATTGACGGCGACAGCGCCTCCTCGAGTGAAGTTTACGCTATTCTGTCCAGCCTGGCCAAGCTCCCTCTTCGTCAGGATATTGCCGTGACGGGTTCACTCAACCAGCATGGTGAAATCCAGCCTATCGGTGGGGTTAATGAAAAAATTGAAGGATTTTTCGATGTCTGTAAAGCCCGCGGTCTCACCGGAACTCAGGGAGTCATCATCCCTCACCAGAACGTTCAGAATCTAATGTTGCGGAAAGATGTGGTGGAAGCCGTCCGGGCAGGAAAATTTCATATTTATCCCATTAAAACCGTGGATGAGGGTATTGAAATCTTAACCGGGGTTAAAGCTGGCCAGAGAAAGGAAGACGGCACCTGGGAAGAAGGTACGGTCAATTATCTGGTCGACCGGGAGTTAAGCCGATTAGCTCAAAGCTGGAAAGCCTACGCCCAGGCCACCGAAAAAACAAAATCCGATAACAAAGAATAATCCCGCTGACTGCAGAAAAGCCCTTCGCCTGGCAAGAAGGAGGGTTTTCCTTTAACTCTCAAGGCTTGAACCTGAGAAAAAATTAACTCTAAATCCTGGTTCACCAGGTTGCAGCTTTTTGCTTTTTTTTCAGGCCAAGCCTGAAAGTCACCTCTTCTTGGATTTATTAATTTCCCTCTATTTCTTATTTCTTTTTTACTTTGACTTTGGCTTTTTCATGAAAGCCCGACCGGTCCGGCGGTTGAGGTTTTTGCGGCCGCCGAGGAGGATTCTTCTTCAACTGCTCCAGCAATACTTCCACTGCTTTTTCCAGGGAGGGATCGCGGCCTTTAGCCACCAGATCGGGACGGTCGTAAACTTCAATATCGGGAGCCACTCCCACACCTTCCACCGCCCAGTTGCCTTCGGTATCGACAAAACCAAAGGTAGGGACCGCCAGGTAGCCGCCGTCCATCAGTCCCGGGTTCCCGGACAGGCCGACCAAGCCTCCCCAAGTCCGGGTGCCGATGAGAAGGCCGAGATTAAGCTTTTTGAAATAATAGGGGAACGCATCTCCCCCTGAAGCTGAATAATGATTGATGAGCATTACTTTGGGACCCAGATGAGCTACCCCGGGAGTCTGCGACAAGGTCAATCCCCGGCGGGCCCAATAATTCAGCACCTGCCGGTCCAGCAGGTCAATCATCACATCCGGGATAAATCCGCCGCCGTTATAGCGTTCATCGATGATCAGAGCCTCTTTATGGTGAAAAGCATACATTCCCTTGAACAATTCCCGATTTCCTTCGCGTGAGGTATTGGGCACATGAAAGTAACCGATTCGGCCGCCGGAAAGACGATCGACCATCTCCCGTCTGGTTCTCACCCAATCCAGATAAAACAACTGTAATTCACTGCGAATGGGCTTGACCCAGTACTCCCGGGCCCCTTCTTTTTTCGGCACAGAATTAACCACAATAGAGATTCTCTTGCCGGCCGTATTCTCCAGAAATTTATAGGGGTTATCCTTAAGGGTGACTTCATGACCGTTCAAACTGATAAGATAATCACCTTCTTTGATATTCACTCCCTGTTCAGTTAAAGGAGACCTGGTTCTTTCTTCCCAATTTTCACCCCGATATATCTTTTTGATCCGATAGCGACCGGCTTGAACATCGGCCTCGAATTCGGCTCCCAGCAAGCCGCCTTCGACTCTCTTCGGTCGTTCAAACTCACCCCAGTTGACATAGGCGTGGCCGACATTTAATTCTCCCACCAACTCCCCAAAGAGATAATCCAGGTCGGCTCGATGGCCTAAATAAGGCACCAAGACTTCATACTTGCGACGGACTTTTTGCCAATCCACCCCATGCATGTTCTCCACATAAAACCAATCGCGATAGATCCGCCAAGCATCGACAAACATCTGCCGCCATTCCTTCTGCGGATAAATTTTGAGAGTTAAATCTTTGAGATTTAAGGCACCGGCGCCTTTCTTTTGGTTAGGCTTCAGGTCAATAATGCCGTAGACATCGCCACTACGATAAAGAACCTTTTTCCGGTTGGCCGCCAGGGCCACCCCACTGACCCGCTTGAGAATGACCTCATCTTTCTTCCGCTGGAGATTAAAGTGATGCAATTCACCGTCTTTAAGATAAATCACTCCGTCTTCTACAGCCTCCAACCAACGGTAATTGCCCGCCGGCAAGGGAAAGGCCACAATCCGGTCATTAATATCTTCAAAGTCAATTTTCACCGCCTTCTTTTTCCCGACTTCAGACTTATCTGGTGATTGCTTTTTATTAGCTTTTTTCTTCCCCTGTGCAGCGGAGGATATCTCTTCTTCCTCCATTTTTTCTTGAAATAAAGGAGGAGTATTTTTGGTGAGGGGAATAGCATAAATCTTAGTAGCTTTAGTGTAGAGGTAGTCCTGTTCAAAACTGGAGAAGGTCAAATTAAAAGTCCGGTCGGAGAGGAAAAACAAATACCGGCCGCAGGTGGAAAAAACCGGCTGGAAATCACGATACATATCGTCAGTCAACTGCCGGGGTTTTCCTGTTTCCAAAGAATACACCCAGACCGCCGCTTGGCCATTTTCTCCGTCTTTGGTGTAAACAATCCAGCGGGAATCAGGCGACCAGGCATAATGCGTTATCTCGAATCGCCGCGCCCGGTCCACCCGGGTGATTTTTCCCGATTGAATATCGAGAAACTGGAGCCACTGGTTTTTATCGCTGAAGAGAAGTTTGGTGGAGTCGGGAGACCAGAGAGGAGCAAAGCGCCAGATATGACTGTCGTGGGTGAGCTGTCGGGTAGTTCTGGTCTGACGGTCAAAAAGATAGATCTCGTATTCGCCAGTTTTATCTGAATAATAAGCAATATATCGTCCATCAGGAGACCAGGTAGGAAAAATTTCCCTCACCCCCGGCGTTTGGCTTAGATTACGGGTAACACCTTCTTTCGCCGGAACAGTGAAGATCTCTCCTCGGGCTTCAAAAACAGCCTGTTTCCCTTGGGGAGAAAGATCAAAGCGGGTGATATTGTCCTTAACATTTTTGAAATAGGGCATCAAATTCGGATTATCAAAGTGAATTTCAATAGGCACCCGATGATATTTTTCGGTCTCCAGATCCAGAAGATAAATATAACCGCCGTTTTCGTAGACAATCTTCCCCCCTTCTCCCGAAGGCCAGAGCACATCATATTCAGTGTGGTGAGTGATTTGTTTGATTTCTTTGGTTTTTAAATCGTAAGCATAAATATTCAAAACCAGATCCCGGTCGGAAACAAAATAAATTTTATCTTTATACCAGATAGGGTGTTGGTCCGTTCCCGGATAAGTGGTCAACCGTTGCGCCTCATTTTTCTTTAAATCATAAATCCAGATATCCTGAGCCCGACCGCCTTGATACCTTTTCCAAGTGCGCCATTCTCGGGAAATAGGCGTATAAACAATCTGGTCACCGGTCGGCGAGAAAGTACCTCCCCCGGCCTCAGGAATGACCAAAGGCTGTTCCAAGCCCCCTTCAACATTGATAAGAAAATAGCGGCCCATGCGTGGCCCCCAGGGAGTTCGGTTGGCCCGAAAGAGTATCTGTCGGGAATTCGGGGTCCAGTCTAAAACCTGATAATCGAAACCACCGCGAGGAGGCAAAGCGCCGACATCATTGTAATAAGTCAACTGGCGGGGCAGACCACCGGTGCTGGGCATGACATAAACCTGACGAGTGCCGGAATATTCCGCGGAAAAGGCAATCCAACGGCCGTCAGGAGAAATTTTGGGAAATAACTCTAAACCCACATGGGAGGTCAATCGCCGGGCCTCGCCGCCGGTAATGGGCACCGACCAGATGTCACCGGCATAGACAAAAACGATCAAATCCCGGTTGACATCGGGAAACCGCAGCACCCTGGCTTCTTCAGCCCAGAGAAAAGGGCCTAAGACAAATAAAATTATCACCAGACAGCCGATTATTTTTTTCATCTTGCCTCCTTATGGCTGGTTTTCGGCGCCGGGTCAGCCTCGAGACCCACCGCCTTCTTTAAACTATTTATCTCCTCCCGGCGAAGATAACGCCAGGCTCCTTTCTTTAATTTTCCGAGGCTAAGAGGTCCAAACTTTATCCGCTTCAATTCAACCACCTCGGCTCCAACGGCTTGAAAAATCCGCCTGATCTCCCTTTTGCGTCCCTCATGAATCACCACGAGATAACGACTACCTCTTTTGGTTTCAACCAGAGGCACAAACTTATCAGGTTTGACCCGCTGACCATCAAGGAAAATACCCTTCTTGATTCTTTTTACCTCCCGACTTTCCAACCGACCTTTAACTTTTACCACATAAGTTTTTCTTATTCCATAGCGGGGATGGGTCAGGCGAAAAGCCAACTCGCCGTCATTGGTCAATAACAACAACCCCTCACTGGCCGCATCCAATCGGCCCACCGGAAAAACTCTGAGGGAAAACGAGGGTAAAAGCTCCAGGATTGTCTGGCGGCCGAAAGGGTCTCGGAGAGTCACCAAATAGCCCGGAGGTTTATGTAGCAGGATATAGACAAACTTCTGGACGGGTTTGACCGGCCGGCCATCCACCTCGACGCTATCTACAGCCGGGTCTATCTTAACTCCCAGAGAAGTCACGGCTTCACCGTTGAGGAAAACTCTGCCCTGCTGAATAAGTTCATCAGCCTGACGCCGGGAGGCTAGGCCCGCCTGGGAGAGAAATTTATTCAAGCGGATCAATGGCCCCATCTTATTTTCGCTCGTGATTGGATATTACATAACCTCTCTGGAAAAGAACTCTCTTCCCCTCTCAAAAATAGAAGTTGAGGCCGCCGGTCAAGACAAACTGGCCGAATTTCATCTCTTCCTGGGTTATCTCCAGTCGGGTGAAAAAATACCGACCTTCCACCAACAAAGCGAATTTCTTACCCAGATGCACCTCAACTCCGGCGCCCAGATTCCACCCTCCTCCTCGGTTTTCATCTATTTCTTGAATCGAAGCCCCGAAATATCCATAGCCGAGCGACAGGTAGGGGTGAATGATCAAAATCGGCATAAAATATTTCATCTGAACGCCCAGAAAATTAGTATCCACCTGGCGATCGGCCCAACTTAAAAAGAAAGGGTCAGTGGTTTTCAAGGTATGGGCGGCCTGGAAATAAATACCCTCCACAGCAAACATCAAAAACTTCAAGCCAACCTTGACTCCATAGACAAAACTCGTGTCCTGGTCAAAAGAAAATTCAGGCAGGCTGGGTTTCTGGGCTGAGTAACCACCCATTAAGCCTAAATAAAACCCACTTTGCGCCGGAAGAGCGACATTCATTCCCAGAATAAACGCGGCTAAAAAGAGGACCATAAATAATCTTTTTTTCATTGGTACTCCTTTAGTTCGAGAGCATGGAGACAATCATCTTACTCTTCTTTTTGGGGAGGCCAGAACAGGGGCTTGGCTATTATCTCCATAATCCGCAAATCAAAAAAGTTTTGAGCATGGGCCGGTCTTAAGAGAATGGCCGTATCCGCCCCTGAACCAGTGCCGCCGATGGCTAGACACGGCCGCTGGCAGGAAATTAAGCCCGCATCGGCCGCCATTAAAGCCATCTCCACAGCTACCTTGGTGCCTTCGCCAAAAACCCGCAGCGTATAGGCAATAATCTCCTCCAACTGATAAGTGCCTAATTTCTTCCTGACGGCCCGACCCACGCCTCCCAGGGCATGTTGACAAGTCAGAACTTTGGCTCCGTGTTTAATTAATTTTTCTCTCATCTCCGGGGACATCTCTTGATAATCAGGTGCAGCAAATCCAGTGGAGTGGGTAACCACGACCAGATTTTTATCTTGAAAATATTCAAGGGCCTGCCAACCAGTTCGTCCGGAAGTCGAGGCGACAATTATATCTTCAATTCCCAGCTCTTCGGCTCGTTGAGCGGCCTTTTTCAGAGTAGCGACCGTATTCTGTGGTCCAGGGGAAGAAAAATAAAGACAGGTCGCCTCCCGTGTCTGATCGCTCCTCTTATTTTGTCCGGCCAATTTCACCTCCTCAAAAAGAATGTTTCCCTCTCACTCCATGCCTAAGGCACTCCTTCAATCCGACTAATTCTCCAACATTTCGACAACTCTTGAAAATCACCAATCAATGCCTTTTCTCATCTTCTGCGAGATGATTCCAAAATGTTAAAAATCACTTTTAAAGCACCCGGCCGACTAGCCCGGTCAAAGGCTTCTTTCATCTCTTCCAAACTATACTCCGCCTCGATTAGTTCCACAACATTAACCCTCTTTTCAGCTAGCCATTTGATAGCCTGAGAAAAAGGGCCGCAGCGGGAGCCGATTATTTTTACCTCATCCACCACTACTGGAGAAAGATTAAAATCCACTTCTTCATGAAGGGTTGTTTTCAAAAAAATGATCCCTTCCGGACGGACAAGACCAAGCGCCCGAGAAAACCCCTCTCTTCTGCCGGTGGCCTCGACCACGACATCAAACTTGGTCTCTATTTCTTCCTCCACAAGATAAGTTTTAATGCCTCGCGGAGCTAAAAGAGCCAGTTTAGCTGGATGTCTGCCTACACAAATTACTTCCGGGAATTCAGCTTTTAGAACTTGCGCCATTAACAGGCCCAGCTTGCCGTCGCCCAGGACACAAAACCGCCAATTTTCCCTGGTCTTCTCCATATAAGGCGCCAACTGTTCCAAAACTCTTAAGGCAGCCGCCAGTGGTTCCACAAAGACGGCTTCATCATCGCTCAGGGAGTCGGGAATAAGATGGAGATTCTCTAAGGGCAAGGTAAGGTATTCGGCCAAAGCCCCATCTTTATCCTTGATACCCAAGACCCGACGTTCAGGGCAGTGACGCTCCAGGCCGCGGCGACAAAAAGAACATCGCCGGCAGGGAAGGTTGATCTCCCCGACTACTCTTTGGCCGACCCAGTTTTCGTCAGGGGCCTCCTCCACCAGGCCCACAAATTCATGCCCAAGAATACCGCGAAAACCCATATAGCCTTTAATTATTTCCAGGTCGGTTCGACAGAGGCCTGCTTTAAGCACTCTGAGCGTGGCCTCTCCGCTTTGTGGTTCCGGAGGGGGATAATCAGAGCGATAGCCCAACTTGGCCCCGTCAAAAAAAATCGCCCGCATTGTTTTTTTCATTTTCATGCCTTAACCCAAGGTTGTCAAGTCAGACCGTATATTTCAGAACCTTTTTGCTTGCCATACGTAATTCATGATGTAAAATGAAGCAGAGGAACAAAGAGGATGCCTAAACTGCCTCTCGGTGAATCACTGAGGATGGCCCTTAGCTCTCTCTGGTCAAATAAATTGCGTTCTTTTCTCACCTTGTTGGGTATCATCATTGGTGTGTTAACCATTATTGCTGTCGTCTCAATTATTCAAGGGCTTAATAATTATGTCTACGAAAAATTTTCTTTCTTCGGCGCTAATGACTTTGCCGTAAGTAAATTCTCCTTTGGAGCCCGGACTCTGGAAGAATTCCGCAAAGAAATGAAAAGAAAAAACTTAACCTTGGCTGATATGGAGCTTATCCGGGAAAGATGCCGCTCCTGCCGTCTGGTCGGCGCCTCAACCTCAACTTCTAGGACGGTCAAGTATGGATCCCGCTCGCTGAAAAACGTGACTATTCGAGGAGTCACTCACGTGGACCATCTTATCGGCAGTGTGGAAGAATTAGCCAACGGCCGCCATCTGCTGAAGGAAGACGAAGACCATTCGCGGTATGTAGCCGTCATTGGGGCTGATGTAGCAGAACATCTTTTTCCTCACGTCGACCCGATAAGAAAATGGATTAAAGTAGGCCAACATAATTTTCTGGTTATTGGTGTAGCTAAACCAAAAGGAAAAATTTTGGGGATGAGTCAGGATAATTTCATCCGCATCCCTATCACCACTTTCCTGAAAATCTATGGTTCGCGGCGCTCCATTACCATCAACGTCCACACCTCGTCCCAGGAAGAAATGGCCCGAGCTCAGGAAGAAGTCCGGACTCTCTTGCGGGCTAAACGTCATCTCAAATTTGATGAACCCGACGACTTTTCTTTTCGGACATCGGACACTTTCATCCAGGTTTATAAATCAGCCACCACCGGAATTTACTTCGCCATGATTGCCATCTCCTCTATTGCTTTACTGGTAGGGGGAATCGTGGTCATGAATATCATGCTGGTTTCGGTAACCGAAAGGACTAAAGAAATCGGTATTCGAATGGCGGTCGGCGCCCGCCGGAAAGACATTCTTTTTCAATTTTTAATTGAATCGGCCATTTTGGCCGGGACAGGGGGAGCCATCGGTATTCTTCTGGGCTTTCTTATCGCCAAAATTGTAACTTTAACTTCCTCAATGCCTTCCAGTGTGGAGCCTGAAGCAATTATTATGGCTTTGCTGGTTTCCACCTCCGTCGGTCTTTTCTTCGGGCTTTATCCCGCCTCTCAGGCAGCTAAATTAAATCCAATTGAGGCTTTGCGTAGTGAACAATGAGATGGACGCTGTTTAAAGAAATCATTCAGATGGCCTTCGACTCCATCAAAGCCCATAAACTCCGTTCATTTTTAACCCTGCTGGGCATTCTTATCGGCGTCATGACCGTCATCGGTATGGTCTCGATTATTCAGGGACTGAATCGAAGCTTTATGGCTGAACTCGAGTCAGTTGGCTCTGATATTATTATCGTTTCCAAACGGGAACCGGGCATCCAGATCGGCCGGGAGCCGGAAGAAATCAGGCAAAGGAAGAACCTGACTCTTGACGACGCCGCCGCCATCGAAGAGGAGTGTTCTTTGGTGAAAGCCGTCGCCGTGGATTTGACTGCTGAAGTTTTTGAAAACATCCCGGTTAAATACCAGGACAAAAAGAGCCAGGATTCTACAATCATCGGTATGAATGAAAAATTTCCCCAGGTACTCTCTGTTTACCTGCCCGAGGAAGGTCGATTCATTACCGAGGCTGATGTTCTTCACCGAACCAAGGTTTGTATTCTGGGAGCCGAACTCAAAGAAATTCTCTTTCCCCATAGTTCAGCCCTGGGCAAAGAAATCCGCATCGGTCCGGAAAAATTCAAAGTGGTCGGAGTGCTGGAAAAACGAGGGGAAATGTTCGGCCAAAGCCGGGACAATATAGTCGGTTTACCCATCACTACACTCATGAAATATTTCCCCTATGATCTCTCCAATTTGGAAATAATCATCGCCCCCAAAAAACACGGCTATATCCCCGAGACAATCGACCAGATAATAACCGTATTGCGCAAAAGACGCAAAGTTCCCTTTGACCAACCCAACGACTTCGCCATCTATACCCAACAGACCATTCTTGACCTCTATAATCAGCTCACCGGTGCCGCCTATCTGGTGATGATCGCCATTTCCTCCATTGGACTTCTGGTCGGAGGAATAGGGGTCATGAATATCATGCTGGTGGCGGTTAAAGAAAGGACGAGGGAAATCGGAATTCGCAAAGCTATCGGCGCCAGAGCCGGCGACATTCTCCGTCAATTTTTAATCGAAGCCGTCTTCCTCACCGGGACAGGCGGAGCTTTGGGAGTGCTCCTGGGATTCTTCATCGCCTTTCTGGTTCGGGTGGCCACCCCGCTGCCCGCGTCAGTCACCCTCTGGTCAGTGGGGCTCGGCCTGGGAGTTTCCATCTCGGTAGGCCTTTTCTTTGGGATATTCCCGGCGCAAAAAGCCGCCCGCACCGATCCCATCGTCTCCCTTCGCTACGAATAAATCCCCTTGCTGATGACATTTGATTTGAAAAACTTCCCCAGCTCAATTTAATAAATAGATAGCTCATGGTACTAACGAATATTTGGAGGTAGGGAGATTATAGATTTTGAGTTTAAAATAATGTAAATCAGCCCAAAGATAAAACGGGGGCCTGCAATAGTTTCATCCTAAAACGGTGTCAGACACCCATAAATAAAGTATTCATCGTCTGAAGCATAGGCCAACAAACAAACTAAGTGAGTAAGATAAAATATTTTCTATAGATGATAAAAGAAAAGGAGTAGCCACTCAAACTTCAGCAATTTCAAACCGCTGCTGACCTGGGAAAGCATCAACCTAATTTTGGGCTTAAATTAAGAGCGAACGCTCTTATCCATCTGTTATTAAGGCTCAATCACCGGATATCTTCTCTTTTAAAACCTCCGGCTTCTCCCGAGCCAGGTATTTTTCAATTTCTTCCTGAAGGAGAGAAAATTTTTCGGGCTTTTCTCCTCTGAATTCCAGAAGAGAGGGACTCCCGCCGCCTTTGCCCTGAATGATTTCTATCACCACGGGCTGAATATCTCTCAAATTAAGACCCAACTCTTCCGAGGCCGCCATGACCAGATGAATCTGGCCGTCCACCTTTGTCCCGAAAAGAACCACATAA
>QMPV01000059.1 GCA_003648765.1 Candidatus Aminicenantota bacterium | reverse complement strand
TAATTCTTCCATTTCAGGGCTCTTGACCGACTCCTCCTGAAACAGCTCAAGATTATCCAGAAAATAATTCCATATCCGATTAAGAAAACGAAAGCACCCTTCAATTCCTTTTTCATTCCAGGCAAATTCTTTTTCGGGGGGAGCGGCAAAAAGGATAAATAAACGCAGAGTATCAGCTCCATATTGATTGATCATCTCATCTGGATCCACCACATTGCCCCTTGATTTGGACATAGCCGCCCCGTCTTTAGTCACCATCCCTTGAGCCAAAAGATGGGGAAAAGGTTCATCAACGGGCGTTAATCCCAGATCACGCAAAACTTTACAGAAGAAACGGGCATAGATGAGGTGAAGAATCGCATGTTCCACGCCCCCAATATATAAGTCGACGGGCAACCAATAATTACTAGCCGACAAATCAAAAGGCTTATTTTTCTCTTGGGGAGAACAATAGCGGAAATAGTACCAAGAAGAATCAAAAAAGGTATCCATGGTGTCCGTCTCTCGACGGGCTGGACCACCACAGCGAGGACATTGGGTTTCCACAAAACTCTTTACTCTTTCCAGAGGGGAACCCTCAGCAGCTTTAAATTCAACTTCTTGTGGTAAAACTACTGGTAAATCTTCTTCGGGAACACCCACCAAGCCACACTTCGAACAATAAATTATGGGTATAGGAGTTCCCCAATATCTCTGTCGAGAGATCCCCCAATCTCGGAGGCGATAAAGAATACTTCGACGACCAAAACCCTTTTCCTCGGCGAATCTGGTCATCTCAACTATAGCTTGCTTCGAGGTAAGTCCATTAAAGGGACCTGAATTGATCAATACCCCATACTCTTCAAAAGCTTGGCTGAGTTCTCCTTCAACTTGACGATCTTTTCCTTCGGGGGCAATAACCTGCCTAATCGGTAGTCCATATTGGCGGGCAAATTCAAAATCCCGGGCGTCATGAGCCGGAACAGCCATAATGGCTCCGGTTCCATAATCCATCAAGACATAATTAACAATCCAAATAGGAATCTCTTCGCCATTATAAGGATTGATGGCCCGTTGACCAGTATCAATTCCTTCTTTTTCCTCATCTATTTCCTCACGGCGAAGAGTCCGCTGGGTAATTTGTTTCCTAACCCATTGCACCAACTCCTCTTTTCGCTCGGAGTTCTCCAGCAATTTTAAAGAAAGAGGGTGGTCGGGAGCTAGGGCTAAAAAGGTGGCTCCATAAATTGTATCTACTCTGGTAGTAAAGACTTCTATCGCCTCCTCCCTGCCCACTAGAGGAAAGGAAACAATCGTCCCTTCACTGCGACCAATCCAATTCTTCTGCATAATCAAGACATGTTCGGGCCATTTCTTTAACTTTTCGTGACCTGAGAGAAGCTCTTCGGCATAAGCGGTGATCTTTAAAAACCACTGCTCCATTTCTTTCTGTTCCACCAAAGCATCGCATCGCCAACAGCGACCGTTAATTACCTGCTCATTGGCTAAGACAGTTTGACATTGGGGACACCAATTGACCCAACTTTTTTTTCGATAGGCCAATCCCCGCTGATACAATTGCAGAAAAATCCATTGATTCCAGCGATAATACTCAGGATCACAGGTGCTTATTTCTCTTGACCAATCATAACTAAAACCCATTTTCTTTAATTGGGCTCGCATATAATCAATGTTATCGATAGTCCACTTTTGAGGGTGAACTCCATGTTTAATGGCTGCATTTTCTGCCGGCAAACCTAAGGCATCCCAACCAATAGGATGGAGGACATTGAAGCCTCTCATCTTTTTGAAGCGAGCGATAACATCTCCTATGGAGTAATTGCGGACATGGCCCATATGAATTCGTCCAGAGGGATAAGGAAACATTTCCAGACAATAAAATTTCTTTTTACTGGCATCTTCAACGCATTTAAAAGTGTCTTCTTGGGCCCATCTGGCTTGCCATTTGGCTTCAATGTTGGCGAAACGATATTCCTTACTCATAATTAATCTGCTCCTCTAGTAATGTTCTCTTAGCTTTTTCTATATTATATCCCAGAAATCAGTTTCCCATCTTAGATTTTAAGGGGAAAAAAGTCAAGAAAAGGCCGGGTCCTTGTTTATGGTCGTTTAACTTAAAAAGAGCTGAATTGAAGATGAGCCATCACCTCTTCTCTTTGGCTGCGGATGGAGAAAAATGTCTGCCAACAGAAATAATATCTAAAAGGCTGAAGCCAGAGATTTAGCTCCACCAGACTTTGTTCGACAAATATCCCAGATTAAAAAGTACTTCTCTTTCTTTAAGTCTTTTTAGCCACGTGCTTATTAAAAATAAGTGGAAAAATTTTATAAACCTAGTTAATTTAATAGAATCAATAAAGAGGCAGCCAATGAACTTCTGGTCTCCAAAAGCGAATCGAGTTTGGTTCTTAACCATCTTTCTAGTTTTAAGTCCTCCCCAGCGGATACTCATCGATGATCTCGGCCATCATTTGGAATTGGACCATCCCCCTCAAAGAATTATTTCTCTAGCTCCTAATATCACCGAAATTCTTTTTGCCCTAGAATTAGAAGACCGTCTGGTGGCAGTTACTCAATTCTGTAATTTCCCCCCTGAAGCTCAAAAAAAGCCTCATATCGGCGGCTACATCAATCCCCAATTGGAAAAGATTATTTCTTTTCATCCGGATCTAATTCTGGGATTTCGGGGTAATCCTCTTCCTTTGATCCAACAACTACAAGCTCTCCATCTCCCTATTTTCGTTCTCGACGAAGGCCATACCATTTTTTCCCTTTTATCCATGATCCAGCGCTTAGGCCAAGCAACTTTCCAAGAAAAAAAGGCAGCTGTTCTAATGGCGAAGATTAAAAACCAGTTAGAACAACTCAATCAAATTATGTCCCAAACCCAGCGAAGACCCCGCGTTCTCCTTCTCCTCGCCGGGACTCAACTCTGGACATGTGGTCGAGACACCTTTTTAAACGATCTGATTGCTCGGGCAGGCGGAGAAAATATTATGAAACACATTCACCGCGCCTGGTTCGTAGCTCAACTAGAAGATTTAATTACAAAAAATCCCGAAATAATTATCCTCCTGGCTCCTAACCAAACCGTCTTTAAACAAAGACGTCACGCTCTCACCTCTTTACCCCTTTTTCAACAAATCCAGGCAGTCAAAAAGGGGAATATTTATTATTTAAATGAAGATTTGGTTAGCCGTCTCTCTCCCCGAATAATTAAAGCTCTTTATCAGTTAGCTCAAATCCTTCATCCAGAATTAAAACTTTCCCTAATAAATTAAATCAATCCAAGGCTCATTAAGCTGGCTTCTCTCTTGTTGGGCCTGGTCGCTTCTGCTAGAATAGCCGCGCATGGAACTTTTTTTCGTTCTAGATCATCGGGAAAAATACCGCTTATTTTCTCCTTATTCGTTTCAACCAGCTCAGGCCCGCTTTCCCCGTTGGCAAATTCTCTGGAATAAGGCTAAAGAAAAACTCCTTCTTCTCCCACCCCGAGTTCTCTATCAAGAACAAGCTTTAGCTCAAATGAATAAAACTCAAGACGATCAAATTACTATTTTTATTTCTGGCAGACTCCCCCCCGAAAAGCTCCACCGTAAATTTGCCTTCTTTCTTCAGAAACAGAAATCTCTCCATCTCATTTACCTAATTGGAGAAATTCTGCTCCTTCCTCTGAGCGGTCTGGCTGCCCTCCTTCCTGGCCCTAACATTTTTTTTGGTTTCCTCGCTCTTCTCATAGATACTCATTGGCGGGCTTGGCGGGGGATCAAAATTCTTCAGGGTAAGAAAATTAACTTCAAGCCCCATCGCCTCCTCCTAGCTTGGGAAGAGGCTGTCAAATCTCAACAAATTCAGACCTATCCCCAAATACTCTCTCGACTAAGTCAAGCCTTCAATTTCCCCCAAATAGCCCGAATTCTTTGGAAATAGATTATTTCTATGCTCCCTCTTTCTAAGCAAAGTAATTGACATTTCTAGATATTTAAATAAATTAATAAATGCAATGTCTCTAACCCTGAACCAGTTCTTAGGACTTCTTCTAACGTTTGTGGCAGTAGTAGTGGCCACAGTTGTGGTGGTCTTTCTACTCCAGCTGCGGCGAACTGTTCGGCAAGCTGAAAGCACCTTGACCCAGATAAACAGTCTTGTCAAAAATCTAGAAGAAACCTCACGAAAGGTCAATAACGAATTAGATGAAGCCGGCGAATTAATTAAAGCCTCAAAAAAAATAGCCACCAGTGTCGCTGATCTAACCTGGATGGCCACTACCAAATTTATTCGTCCTTCATCGAAATACTGGCCGATTGTTTTCCCCTTACTCAGGTTAGGCTGGAGACAATGGAGAAAATTTAGACAAAAGGAGGGAAAAAATGGCGGATAATAAAGGCTCTTCGGCTTTTGAAATTACTCTGTCTTTTCTTCTGGGAACAGCAGCGGGTTTTATTCTCGGTATCCTCTTTGCTCCGGCAAGTGGAGAAGAAACCAGACAAAAAATCCAAGAAGCAGCGGTTAAAACTGGAGCAAAGGCTAAAGAAGGTTACGAAAAAGTAGCTCTTGAGGCTGAAAAAGGGGTGAAAGTTGTGAAAGAAAAAACATTAGAAGGTATTGATGCTATTAAAGATTTCGTGGAACGAAAAAAGGAAGAATTAGCCCGGAAAAGTAAGGAAACGGCCACTCCGGAAGAAAAGAGCTAAATCAAGCTCTGCCTTCCCGATTATCTAGTTATTCCATCCAAGGGAGTAGATCAAAATGAATAAGACTAAAATAGAAAGTATCAAGTCGATGGAAATCCTCGACTCAAGAGGTAATCCAACTATAAGAACCCAAGTTCGGTTGGAAGGAGGGGCTATCGGGGTGGCCTCTGTCCCCTCCGGAGCCTCAACCGGTAGCCATGAAGCTCTTGAATTGCGTGACCAGGATCCACAACGTTTCCTGGGAAAGGGGGTCTTAAAAGCGGT
The DNA here is from genome assembly GCA_003648765.1 of Candidatus Aminicenantota bacterium. Lineage (GTDB taxonomy): Bacteria > Acidobacteriota > Aminicenantia > Aminicenantales > Aminicenantaceae > JdFR-80. The sequence continues at coordinate 9,253 of QMPV01000059.1, read as the reverse complement.
GGACAATGTTAACCACATTATTGCTCGGGAAATAATCGGTTGGGATGCCTTGGAGCAGGAAAAAATTGACCGATTCTTGATCGAACTGGACGGGACCCCTAATAAAAGTCGCTTAGGAGCAAACGCCATCCTCTCTGTCTCCTTGGCAGTCGCCCAAGCAGCCGCGGCGGCTCGGCAACTACCTCTCTACGCTTATCTCAATCATCAAGAGAAATATTATCTTCCCGTTCCTCAAATTAACATTCTCAACGGTGGCTCTCACGCTGATAATAATGTCGATTTTCAAGAATTTATGATTGTTCCCGCCGGCAGACCTTCATTTAAGGAAGCCCTGAGAGCGGCTGCGGAAGTTTTCCATTGTTTAAAGAGAACCCTGAAAAAAAAGGGCTATTCTACAGCGGTAGGCGACGAAGGAGGATTTGCTCCCAACCTAAAATCAAATACTCAGGCCCTAGATCTGATTATGGAAAGTATTGAACAAGCCGGTTATCAGCCCGGAGTGGATATTTTTCTCGCCCTGGACATTGCCGCCTCCGAATTCTACGAAGATGGCACTTATCTTTTCAAAAAATCGGATGGCAGTCGCCAAAATCCCGAAGAATTAATAACTCTTTATGAAAAGTTGATTACTGACTATCCTATTGTCTCAATTGAAGACGGCCTGGCTGAAGATGACTGGCCTCATTGGAAAATCCTGACCACTCGATTAGGCTCCAAAATTCAATTGGTAGGTGATGATATTTTTGTGACTAATCCTCAAATATTCACCAAAGGCATTTCGGAAAATATTGCCAATGCTATTTTGATTAAACTTAATCAAATCGGGACATTAACTGAGACCATTGAAACCATCAATCTAGCCCGAGCTCATAACTATAACACTGTTATCTCCCATCGTTCAGGAGAGACGGAAGATACCTTTATTGCTGATTTTAGCGTGGCTTTAGGCGCCCAGCAGATAAAAACAGGTTCCTTAAGTCGAAGTGAACGGGTGGCCAAATACAATCGTCTCTTAGAAATAGAAAATGAGTTGGGCGAAAAAGCCGTCTATGCTGGGCTAGAGCCTTATCGGGTTTTTCTAAGCCAGAAATAGATCCCCATGTCTTGACAACAACCATAGTTAAAGGTAAGGAGTGTGAGCGGTCGAGAAAAGGACGAGCGCCAAACTCATTCAGGAATTCCGGTAAAAGTTGTCTATGACTACACGGATTTAATCGACTTTAATCCCCGCCAGGCTCTGGGTCAACCTGGTTCCTATCCTTTTACCCGAGGTATTCATCCTGATATGTACCGGGGAAAACTATGGACAATGCGACAGTACGCAGGATTCGGGACAGCTAAGGAAACCAACCGCCGTTTTCTTTATCTCCTCAAGCAAGGCCAAACTGGTTTGAGTGTAGCCTTTGACTTACCAACTCAGCTCGGGCTTGATTCTGATAATCCTCTGGCTCGGGGAGAAGTGGGTAAGGTTGGCGTAGCCATTGACACTCTGGAAGATATGGCCATTCTCTTTCAAGATATTCCCCTGGAGAAAGTCAGTGTCTCGATGACTATCAATGCCACAGCTGCCATCATCTTGGCTATGTATCTTGTTTTGGCTAAAAAAAAGGGCATTGCCTGGGAACTTTTGGCTGGCACCATCCAGAATGATATTCTCAAAGAATATGTAGCTCGGGGAACTTATATTTTCCCCCCCCGGCCTTCCCTCCGCTTAATTGTGGACACAATCGCTTTCTGTCAACAGTATATTCCCCGCTGGAACACCATGAGCATTTCCGGTTATCATATCCGGGAAGCTGGAGCCACAGCTGTTCAGGAATTAGCTTTTACTCTGGCTAACGCCATGACTTATGTCCATCAGGCCATTCAAGCAGGATTGGATCCAGAGAAATTCGTACCCCGTTTGTCTTTTTTTCTGGCTTCACATAATAATTTCTTCGAAGAAATAGCTAAATTTAGGGCAGCTCGACGAATCTGGGCCAAAATAACTCGAGAAAAATTTGGTTTAAAAAATCCCAAGGCTTGGAAATTCCGGTTTCACACCCAAACCAGTGGTTCTACCCTAACTGCTCAAGAACCGGAAAACAACGTCATCCGGGTTACTCTTCAAGCCCTAGCGGCCGTGCTGGGCGGAACTCAATCACTTCACACCAATTCTCGGGATGAAGCCTTGGCCTTACCTTCAGCCGAATCAGCGCGACTGGCTCTCCGGACCCAGCAAATAATCGCTTATGAAACCGGTATTCCAGATACAGCCGATCCCTTAGGAGGCGCCTACTTTTTAGAAAAACTAACCAACCAGCTAGAAGAAAAGGTTTGGGCTGAAATAAATAAAATTGAAAATTTGGGGGGGATGATAAAAGCTATTGAAGCGGGTTACATTCAAAAGCAAATTCAAGAAAGTGCTTATAATTATCAGAAAAAAATTGAAAAGAAAAAACAATTCATTGTCGGGCTGAATATATTTACTCCAGAAAAGGAGAAAATCCATTTTGAACTTTACCATCCTCCTGATGAGTTGGAAAAAGAACAAATCGCTAGACTAGCGGCTTACCGAGAACAAAGGACTCCTCAGGAAGTTGCCCAGTCTTTAAAAGCCTTGAAACAAGCAGCTCAAGGCAAGGATAATCTCTTGCCCTTCATCATTCAGGCCATTGAAGCTGGGGCCACTTTAGGAGAGATAACTTCATCTCTCAAAGAAGTCTTTGGTACTTACCAGGAAAACCTTGTTTAAAAGAAAGAGATCTTGGCTGCATTGACTTCTCTCCGGGAGGTTTTTAAGATATCGACATGACTCTTGTAAGCAAAAAATCACTCCTTACTTGTTTGATTCTTTTCTCACTCTGGCCTCTCCCTCTGGGAGGAGTCGATAAATTGACTTCTTTACGCCTGAAAAGAGAAATCAGACGGGTGGAGAATGATGTTCTTCAGATTCGTCGATTTCTCCATATGAACCCGGAATTAAGTGCCGAAGAATATGAAACGACTAAACTCATCGCCACCAAACTTCTGTCGTTAAACCTGGAATTGCAAACAAGTCAGGCCAGAACAGGGGCGGCTGGTCTCCTTCGAGGCGACACTCCAGGACTAACCATTGCCTTAATTGTCCCTATAAACGCTCAGTCTTTTGATGAGAAAAATAACTTGCCTTATCGGTCTTTAAATCCTGGGGTCATGCATGCCCAAGGTAATGATGTCCACATAGCTATTGCTCTAGGTACAGCCATGGTGCTGAACTCTCTCAAAGATAAAATCTCAGGCAACATCAAATTTATTTTCCAGCCGGGAGCTCGAACCTCAGAAAACGATGAACCTGGAGCACAATTAATGATTCAACAAGGAGTGCTAGACCAGCCTCCGGTGGGCGCTGCCTTATCTCTCCAAATTTGGCCTTTGGAACTAGGGAAAGTTTACTTTTCCTCAGGACGAATCCTCTCAGGAGAAGAAGAACTCAGCCTGATTGTCCAAAGCCAGAAACCTACTTTAGCTCCTCCCGAAGCACCCGACTTAATTGCCGCCACCTCCTGGTTAATTAACTCTTTTTATCAAATGGCTTCCCGCCAAATTCCTCGAACTGAACCCTATCTCATTTACCTGGGCAAAATTCATGGCGGGGCTAACCTCAGACATTCGCCTCGCCAAGTAATGGTTGAAGGTCTCATCCGCTACACCAACTCTTCCACCAGAATTACTCTCCACCATATTTTGGATGAATTGAGTAATAATATGGCTAATCTTCTTCAGATCCAACCCCAGGTCACTTGGAAGCCCAAAATTCCACCACTTTATAACCACCCCGAACTGGCAGAAATTCTTGAGCCAGCTTTAATTCAACTTTTGGGTAAAGAAAAAATCATTGACTCTTCTCCTCTTCTCTTTGCTCATGATTTCAGCTTTTATAGCCAAAAAATTCCAGCCTTCCTTCTTTTCTTAGGAGCCTCCTCTCCTCGGAAACAACAAAATTTCTCCTATTTACCCCATCCTGATTTTATTCCTAACGAGAAAGTAATCCCCTTAGGAATCGAGATAATTTCTCATCTCCTTCTTGATTGTTTAGCTAAACCTACCCCGGCCACGTCCCATTAGCCTTAATAATTCCATCAATCTCTTTAATACGACCCCAGAAAAACATCCCTCCAGAGACCATCCTCTGGAAAAAAGGAAGTCAGCTTATGCGTTGCCCTTTTTTCTGGCTGAGCATCTGCTTAATGGCGGGCGTGGTAAGCGCTGACTATCTTCATGGGAGCCTATCCCTTTGGCTCATTCTAAATATCATTTTTTTGTTTTCAGCCTGGGTCTGTTTTTTCCTCTCTAAAAAACAAATCTCGCTTATCTTGGTGGGTGTGGCTACTTTTACCCTGGGCGGGGGATTGTCCATCAACTTCCAGCACTCATTTCTCTCCAACCCACTTTTCTCTCTCCAAAAAGAAGGCTATCTCGATTTTAGGGGTGTAGTGCTTCAGGCCCCAATCAAATCTACTCAACTAATTTATCTTCTAGTAGAAACCAGCACTGTCGCCTGGGGAGGAGACACCAAAAGGATGCAGGGCCGCCTGAAAATAAGTTTACCTCTTTCTTCTCACACCAAGAGAATAGAATCTTTCCTGCCTGGGGACCGGGTTGCCTTTTCCGCTCGACTCCTGCCTCGAGAAAGCTGGTCCAATTTTAATTCAAATAACCAGGCCTTCTTCTCTCTTCAAAGACAGAAAATCCACCGCCGGGCTTTTACTAAATCAGGCTATTTAATTATGCGAGAACATTCTGGTTCATCTCACCAGTTAATTCGTTATTTCTCTTCTCTAAGAATCAAAGCCCGACACTTCATCGAAAAAAAGTTTTCCCACTCAACAAACAAGACCTTAACTCCGGAGGGAGCTATTCTAACCGCTCTCCTTCTGGGAGAAAGAGCTCAACTCTCTCCGGAATCTAGCCAAGAGTTTCAGGCAGCAGGACTTTTTCATCTTTTTGCTATCTCCGGAGCCCACATAGCCGTTATTTCTTATCTTTTTTTCTCTCTCTTCAATCTTTTAGGCCTGAAAAAAAGAAATAGCCTGATACTTCTTCTATTTTGTCTCTTCTTTTTCAGTCTTTTCCTTCCCCACCGGACTTCAGTCTTCCGAGCAATTTTAATGTCTATTCTTTATATCTTGGGAAAAATCATTTGGAAAGATATTAACCTCCTCAATACTCTGGGAATAAGCGCTTTTTTCCTTATATTTATTTGGCCATTTCAACCCTTTGATATTGGATTTCAACTAACTTTTGGAGCCACCTTAGCCATTATCCTCCTTTTTCCTTTATTCCAGAAACTCCTGCCACATTTTCCTTGGCGAATCAGTGAACTGATGGCGGTGACCACAGCGGCTCAAATCGGGACAATGCCTCTTTTGGCTTTTCACTTCCACCGTCTTACCCTCCTGGGATTTTTCCTGAACTTACCCGCCATTCCTTTGTTGGGCCTAATTATGGGACTGGGCTATCTTCTTCTTGTTAGCTCAACTATTTTTCCCCCTATTTGTCTTCTTGGCCTGCCTCTCCTTAAGGCTTTAACTTTTATCTTTCTTCTCCTCCCTCGAGTTGTTCGAATAATCCCCTTTTTAAGTTGGCGATGTCCCAGCCCCTCTGAAGTGATAATTTTAGGATACTACCTTTCCCTGGCCGGCATCATTGTCTTCCATCAAAAAATCGTTCGGTGGAGCTTAGTCGTCGTTTTTTCTATGGCTACCCTCCTATTAATGACTTCTCCTCGATCTTCTTCTTTTCCTGGCCTTAGAGTAACTTTTCTTGATGTGGGTCAAGGTCAATCTATCTTGGTCGAATTTCCCCAGGAAAAGAAAATGCTCATCGACGGGGGTGGCTTGGTAGGCAGTCAATTTGATATCGGCGAAAAAATCGTCTCTCCTTTTTTATGGAGTAAAGGAATCAAATCTATTGACTATCTGGTGTTAACTCATGCTCATCCCGATCATCTATTAGGTCTCCTCTCAGTAGCTCAGAATTTTCGGATAAAAAATTTCTGGTATGCCTCTCTTTCTCCAGAGAACCTTCTCTTTCAGCAACTCAACCAAACACTCTCTTCTGAAGTCAAAAAAAGACAACTTCTGGCTGGAGAAGAGCTAACTATCGGGGAAGTCTCTCTCCAAGTTCTCTCTCCTGACCAAAACCAAATCAATAAAAACCCTAAGGCGGAAAACCAAAATTCGCTTGTCCTGCGTTTAAGCTACCGATCGTTTGCCTTTCTTTTTCCGGCAGATATTACCTCAGATATCGAAAAAAAGTTAATTCGCGAAGGACATCTGCTTCAGGCTGATATTCTTCAAGTCCCCCACCATGGAAGCCTGACTTCTAGCTCGGCAGAATTCATTTCTCAGGTCAATCCGGTGGTGGCCATAGCTTCGACAGGTGGCTACCAAGCCTTTCAACTCCCTCATCCCCAAGTTAAAGAAAGATATATCCAAAAAAATGTCCATTTTCTGGATACTCACCAGACAGGAGCAATTGAAATCAGTATCGAGAAAGACTCCCTCTCCATTCAGACAGCCAGAACCAGGGAAAAATATAAAGTTTTCTCTAGTGGCTTTTCTTTTTTTCAAATTCAGAGAAAATTTCCTGACAATAAGAGTTTACTTCCGGATTTGACCCTTGAATAAAACTCCTTTAGAATAATAAGGGGTTTAAAGAAATTATGTTGACCAAAAAAATAGGAGTCGGATTTTGCCTTATCATCCTGGCCTCTTCTCTGGTTTTCTCACAAAGTTTAGTCGAACTTGCCAAAAAAGAAAAAGAACGGCGGGCAAAATTAAAGAAAAAAAGTTCAATAGTAGTCACTAATGCCGATCTAGCCCGTTTAAAGAAGAAACCAGCCGTCGAAGTCACCTCGCCTCCCCCCATACTGGAAGAAACCAAACTTAAAGCCAAGAGGACTTCTACCTCCCCTCAAATTAGAGTGACCGACCGAACAGCCACTCCTGCCAAATCCAAAAAGGTGGCCAGTCCACAGGGCGAATCGGTGGATCAACAAGAAACCACAGGTTTCTCTGGATCATTGGAAGAACAACTCAAAAAAGCTCAAGAACTAGTCGGTTTGCTGACTTTGAAAATGAACGCCCTCTGGCAAGAATTCTATAGCTTAGATGATATGACCCCTCGTGACTTAATTCAAAAACAAATCAGCGAAACCTATCTTCAGTTGCAAAAAGCCAAAGCGGAGGAAGAAAGGCTCAAAAAACAGCTTCAAGAAAATAAGAGGCGAGGTAAGAAATAATTCTCTTGCTTCTTTAGATTAAACTCCTTCCTTTTCAGCCCAATAGTTTTAATTAAAGATTAAATAATCTTTAACGGAAATAAATAAAGGAAATCTGTAAACCAAGTTCCCTTTCGTCTTTTGAATTGGGGATAACTTTAGCTGGAATAAAAGTTTTATCCGTCTGGATAGTTAAAATAAACTCGTCTTTATCTCCCAGCATTTCTTTTTTAATATTATAAGAACGCTCGAAATAACTTTCCTCAGGTACAAATTCATCCAAAACCATATCGTTTATCTTAAAAATAACCTTCTGGCCGGGAGCAGCTTCCATATTGACCCCCCCTCGGATGACAAGCAGAGCATCTCGATGAGGGTTATCAATGATGCACCGGGCTTCTTTGGCCGTCCACCGCCACTGTTTTAAGTAAGACTGGGGATCTTCTTCTAAATCATACCAGCCTTCTTCATAAATTATTTCCGGGGTGTCTAGTGGAGGAGGGGTAACTTTTAACTTTTGGGAATAAACTTCCTGCATTGATTCCCCAGTGCGATCATAGGGCGAATAAAAACCTATGGACAATTTTAAAGTCTCTTCTCCTTTAAATTCTGGGTCAAATTCATCTATAAAAGAAGGGATATAGATTCTTCTCGAGTAAACATATTCTTTGCCAGCTTCCCATTGAGAAGTGGGTACTGGAGGAAAATGGTCATCCTGAAAGAGTAAATTATCTCCATGCCAAAAATGAACATAAATATTATAATCCTGGGTGAATTTAGTGAAATTCTCATCTGTCGTCCAGGTATATTGCATGTCAGTGATCAAATTGTCTGTTAATTGCTCTTCCGAGAAATTAATTTTTAAATGGACACCTTTAACTTCAGTCTTTTTTTGACAACCAAAAACTACAATAAGCAAGATTAAAACCCACGAAACAACCAATCCTTTTTTCCACATGATCATCCTCCTCTCAAAAGTCTTCTAGATTATAACTAATGTCATCTGTCAAGTAAAGTTAAACCCGTCTCCCTTCTTGAAAGCTCACGGGTGATGGTGTATAGTCGAGAAAAATGAAATTATTATCCATCTTTTTGTCTCTTCTTTATCAATCAGGAATGATATTACGTAATTACCTCTATGACCATAAGCTCCGCCCCATTTATCAGCCGCCTCTTCCAGTTATCAGTGTAGGTAATATTACTTTCGGAGGGAGTGAAAAAACGCCTCTAGCCCGGTTCCTTCTGCATTTCTTTTATGACCTAGGCTTTAAACCTGCCCTGATTTCTCGAGGTTACAAAGGGCGTTGGGAAAAAAAAGGAGGAATTGTCTCGGATGGCCAGCAAATTTTCTCCACCTGGGAAGAGGCCGGTGATGAACCTTTTATGATTGCTCGTGAATTTCCCCAAGCAGGTGTCTTTGTCGGCCGGCATCGGCTTATCTCCTGCCAGCGGGCTCACCAACTCGGTTTCAATCTGGCTATCCTTGATGACGGCTTTCAACATCGGCAACTGGCCCGGAATCTCGATTTGGTTCTTCATCACCTTGAGCCTTTCAGCCTCCAGCGGGAACCGCTCTCTTCTCTCCAACGAGCCGACATAATCCTCATGAAACAGACGCTTTCTCTCATTTCTTCTCTGGAGAAAAAAAGGCAGGAAATTATTACCCGCCTTAGATTGCCCAAACAACAGAAAATCTTTTTTTATCAAATCCAACCTGAGGGATTCTTCACCTTAAAAGATAAGGTTTCCCTGCCCCTCGAATCTCTTCGCTCTAAGAAAATAATAGCTTTTTGTGGCTTGGCTAGACCTCAACGATTCTTCAATCTCCTTCACCAGCTAGGAATTCAGCCTTTGACCACTCTGATTTATCCTGATCACTACCCTTATCCCCCCCGAGCCCTTCACCGAATAGGCCAACTCTGGAAGGAAAGCCAAGCCGATTTTCTTTGCGTTACTGAGAAAGACGCCATCAAACTTGAGGGAAGGGAAGAAACTGTCAACTGGCCTCTT
>QMPV01000058.1 GCA_003648765.1 Candidatus Aminicenantota bacterium | reverse complement strand
ATTTTTACCACCTAGGGGGCGCTCATATTCGCCCACTCCTTCAGCCACTTGGGTTATGGTTTCCTTATAAGCCACTTGAGGTTTACCCAGGTTGGCCTGGACGCCAAACTCCCGTTTCATCCGCTCCATCAAAACTTCTAGATGAAGCTCGCCCATACCGTAGACCAAGGTCTGCCCGGTGAAGGGGTCGTGACCAACTTTAAAAGTGGGGTCTTCCTGGCAAAGCTTCTCTAAGGTTTCCATGAGTTTGTCATGCTCACTCCGGGACTTAGGCTCAATCACAGCTGTCACTACCGGTTCAGGAAAGCGAATCGACTCCAGAACAATGGGCCGATTGCGGGCGCACAGGGTATCCCCGGTGGAGACATTCTTCATAGCTCCAAGTGCCGCAATATCTCCAGCCACCACCTCTTGAATATCCTTGCGTTTATTGGCGTGCATTTCCATCAACCGCGTCACTCTTTCTTCGCTGTCCTTGGTGCTGTTATAAACCTGAGAACCCACCTTTAATCTTCCCGAATAGACTCGAATAAAGGAGAGAGATCCGACAAAAGGATCACTCATTATTTTAAAAACAAGAGCCGCAAAAGGCTCTTCATCTGAAGCCCGTCTTTCTTCCTCTTTATTAGTTCGGGGATGAAATCCCTTGATCGGCGGCCGATCCAGAGGAGAAGGGAGATAATCAACCACGGCGTCTAGCAAAGGATGAACGCCTTTGTTTTTAAAAGAAGAACCGAAGAGCACGGGAAAAAACTTCATAGCGATAGTTCCTTGGCGGATGGCCCGTTTGAGCAAAGCCACTGGTACTTCCTTTTCTTCCAAATAATATTCCATAATTTCATCATTAAAATCACTCAGGATTTCCAGCATTTCTTGCCTTTTCTCCTGAGCCAATTCCCGATACTGGGGACTTATTTCTCTGATAGTAAACTCTTTGCCTAGGATATCTTCACCCCAGTCCCACTCTTTCATTTCCACCAAATCTATGACTCCTCTGAATTCACTCTCTCTTCCTAGCGGCACCTGGATAACCAAAGGCACCGCTTGGAGTTTCTCTTTGATCTCTTCCACAGCCTTTTCGGGATTGACTCCGATCCGGTCCATCTTATTAACATAGACTATCCGCGGCACTTGATACCTATCAGCTTGGCGCCAAACGGTTTCCGATTGGGCTTCCACGCCACCGACACCGCAAAGGATGACTATCCCTCCATCGAGAACACGAAGGGACCGCTCCACTTCGACGGTAAAGTCGACGTGGCCAGGAGTATCAATGATATTTATCTGGTGGTCTTTCCAGAAACAGGAAGTAGCCGCCGAGGTAATAGTAATGCCCCGTTCCTGCTCCTGCTCCATCCAATCCATAACGGCCGTACCCTCATCGACCTCACCTATCTTGTAAGTTACGCCAGTGAAAAAGAGAATCCTCTCCGTAGTGGTAGTCTTCCCCGCATCGATATGGGCCATAATCCCAATGTTTCGAATTCGATCGATGGGGTACTTTCGGGCCAACTTTTCGCTCCATCTTAGTTAAATTTGGTTTAAATAAGAAAACTACCATCTATAATGGGCAAAGGCTCGGTTTGCCTCGGCCATTTTATGCGTATCTTCCTTTTTCTTGATAGCTCCACCTCGATTATTCACCGCATCCAATACTTCCGCCGCCAGTTTTTCCACCATGCTTTTGCCACTGCGCTCTTGGGCAAAACGAATTATCCAGCGGATGGCCAGCGAAATCGACCGGTGCTCAGGCACTTCTACCGGCACTTGATAAGTCGCTCCGCCAACCCGCCTTGATTTAGTTTCCAGAAGAGGCCGCACATTCTCCACAGCTTTTTCAAACATCTTCAGCGGATCTTGCTTGCTTTTTTGCTTGACGAGTTCCATAGCTTCATAAACAATTCTTTCAGCCAAGCTCTTTTTCCCCTTCCTCATCACGGCATTGATGAAGCGGGAAATCAAGGTACTATTGTACCGGTAGTCAGGCTTAATTTCTCTTTTTTTGACCGTTCCTCTTCTGGGCATCAGCTTCTCCTTTAACTAGCTATTCTCTTTTCTTTGGGTCGTTTGGTGCCGTATTTTGACCGGGAACTCATCCGGTTCTCCACACCTTCGGCATCCAGAGCGCCTCGGATAATATGGTATCTCACCCCAGGTAAGTCCTTGACTCGACCGCCTCTGATGAGCACTACCGAGTGTTCCTGGAGATTATGACCGATACCGGGAATATATCCAGTAACTTCAATATTGTTGGTCAATCTAACTCGGGCAACTTTCCGCATAGCTGAATTGGGCTTCTTCGGCGTAGTGGTAAACACACGAGTGCAGACTCCTCTCTTTTGAGGGCATCCTTCCAGAGCCGGAGATTTACTCTTGTATTTCTTCGGCGTCCGTCCTTTTCTGACCAATTGATTAATTGTCGGCACCCTTCCTACTCCTATATATATATTTTTATTTTTTTATAAAACCTCACCCATTACTGAGGAAAAAAATCTCAGAATGAGTGACAGGATGATAGCAAAATCATCCTGTTATGTCAAGAATTTTGAGGGAGTTAGATAAAAATCTAACTCCGGAGGCGGAAGTCCATAGCCTCTTCCGCTTCTTCCTCAGTCTCGACTTCTTTTAACTCCACGTTATGGTAGAAACGATAACCTGTCCCCGCTGGAATGAGTCGGCCCATAATAATGTTCTCTTTGAGCCGGCGCAACGGATCTACTTTACCATATAGAGCTGCCTCCGTCAGAACACGGGTTGTCTCCTGGAAAGAAGCCGCGGCGATGAAACTATCAGTACTTAGGGCACTCTTGGTAATTCCCAGAAGAATGGGGCGAGCCTTGGCTGGTTTACCACCGCGACGGATGACTTTTTCATTCTCTTCTTGAAACACAAACTTATCCACTTGTTCATCAACCAGAAAATCTGTATCACCCACTTCTTCTACCTTAACCCAGCGCAGCATTTGGCGAATGATAATTTCAATGTGCTTATCATTTATCGAAACGCCCTGGAGACGATAAACTTCTTGAATCTCACGGAGAAGATACTCAGCTAATTCCTTTTCTCCCAGAACTCGGAGGATATCATGGGGATTAACCGGCCCATCCATTAAAGGAGTGCCGGCTCTTACCCTTTCTCCATCAGAGACGCTGAGGTGGGCTCCTTTAGGAATCAAGTATTCCTTTTCACCACCCCGCTCATTGAAAACGGTTACTTTCCGATAACCTCGGACAAGTCCACCTATTTTGACGGTGCCATCTATTTCCGAAATAACCGCTGGATTTTTGGGGCGACGGGCTTCAAACAATTCTTCGGCTCGGGGTAAACCACCAGTGATATCTTTAGTTCGGGCGGCTTCCCGAGGAATCTTAGCCAAGGGATCACCGGCATGGACTTTATCGTTGTCCTTAACTTCTAGATTAGCTCCGGCTGGCAAGAAATAACGCCGGAGAATAACCGGTTGACCATTCTCATCCTTTTTCTTGGGGTCAACAATTTCTACGCGAGGCTGCATCTTATCATCCTTGGGATCGATAATGACCTGAGTAATCAGTCCTGTGAATTCGTCCTGAACCTCCTCCATGGTCACACCCAAAACCACATCATGGAACTTAACTATTCCCGACTCCTCAGTGAGAATGTAAGTGTTAAAAGGATCCCATTCGGCAAAAGCCTGACGAGCCTTGACTTCACCACCATCTTTAACCAGTACCTGAGCAGCATAAGGCACCTGATAGTGTTCTACTTCCCGGCCTCGATGGTCAATGATAGAAATACTGGCATTCCGATTGACTACGGTCAACACTCCATGGCGGTTGACCACCGCCTTTAAGTTGTGAAATCGGACATGACCGTCGTTCTTGGCTTCAAGTTTGGACTTCTCCGCACCCCGGAGGGCAATGCCGCCAATATGAAAGGTTCTCATGGTCAGCTGAGTACCTGGCTCTCCAATCGACTGGGCAGCAATAATGCCCACGGCTTCGCCTAGCTCCACCAATTTGCCGGTAGCCATATCCCGTCCGTAACAGAGCTGGCAGACACCCTGTTTGGTTTCACAAGTCAAAACTGAACGGATGCGGATTTTTTCAATACCCAAACTTTCCAGAGTATAAGCGATATCTTCGGTGATTTCCTGATTGACATCTACTATGACCTCGTTGGTATCCGGATGGATAATCCTTTCCAGTGAGATACGGCCGATAATTCGGTCGGCAAAGGGCTCAATCAACTCGCCATTCTCGACAATAGCTGAAACCGTAATCCCTTTTAAAGTGCCACAATCATGTTCATCGACAATAACTTCTTGGGCCACATCTACTAGTTTACGGGTCAAATAACCTGAATTGGCTGTTTTTAACGCCGTATCAGCCAATCCTTTGCGGGCACCGTGAGTAGAAACGAAGTACTGCAAAACGCTTAAACCTTCCCGAAGATTGGCCGTTATGGGTGTTTCAATAATTTCTCCGGAAGGTTTACTCATTAAACCCCGCATCCCGGCCAGCTGACGAATCTGTTGCTTATTGCCTCGTGAACCAGAGTCGGCCATAACAAAGAGCGGATTTAATCTCCCTTTCTCAAAGCTTTCTTCTTTCATTTTCTCCAGCATTACGGCCGAGATTTTATCTGTGACTTCTCCCCAAATCTCTACCACCCGGTTGAATCTCTCACCAGCAGTAATAGTCCCGTCTAGATACAGTTTTTCTACTTTCTGAACATCTTTTTGGGCCTTCTCCACCAGTTTTTCTTTTTCTTCAGGCACCAGAAAATCATCTATGCCTAAAGAAAAGCCGGCGTAAGTGGCGTAAGAGAAACCAAGTTCCTTCATCTTGTCCAACATCTCCACTGTCTGTTCTAGCCCAACTTTGAGGTAAGTGTAATAGACTAGATTACTCAAGCCTTTCTTTTTGAGAATGCCGTTGATAAAGGGTATTTTCTCTGGAAGAATAGAATTGAAAATAATTCGCCCAGGTGTGGTATCAATTAATTCCCGATTCTTCTCCACAACCGGGCAGGTGAGCACATCCTGATCGTCATAATAGGTAGCTAAATTCATGAAGGGACCTGTATAACGGACCTTGATGGGTGCATGAAGATCCACTTCTTTATTTTCATAAGCCAGAAGAACTTCTTCAGGTGAAGTAAAAATCCGGCCTTCGCCCTTTTTGTTTTTCAATTCAAGAGTTAAATAATAAGACCCTAAGACCATATCCTGACTGGGTACAGCCAGGGGACGACCATGGGCCGGAGAGAGAATATTCCGGCTGGAAAGCATCAATACATTGGCCTCCACCTGGGCTTCGACGGAAAGAGGTATATGAACGGCCATCTGGTCACCGTCAAAGTCAGCGTTGAAAGCAGCACAGACCAGAGGATGAATCTGAATGGCCTTGCCTTCAATCAACACTGGTTCGAAAGCCTGGATGCCTAACCGATGAAGGGTGGGGGCCCGATTCAAGAGAACTGGATGTTCCTTAACCACTTCTTCAAGAATATCCCAAACCTCAGGTCTTTCTTGTTCATGCCATTCCCGGGCCACTTTGACACTTGGAACCAAACCGTCTTTTTCCAGCTTGTGAAAGATAAAGGGTTTGAATAATTCCAAAGCCATCTTCTTGGGCAAACCACATTGATGAAGTTTCAACTCGGGTCCGACGACAATCACCGAACGTCCAGAATAATCCACTCGCTTACCTAGCAGATTCTGTCGAAACCGCCCTTGTTTACCCCGCAGCGACTCGCTCAGGGATTTCAGGGGGCGCCGGTTGGCTCCTAGATGGACCCGACCTCGTTTGCCGTTGTCAAAAAGAGCATCGACTGCTTCTTGAAGCATTCTTTTCTCGTTACGGATAATCAGCTCCGGCGCTTTGAGTTCGATCAATTTTTTCAAGCGGTTATTTCGATTAATAACTCGACGATAAAGATCATTTAAATCAGAAGTGGCAAACCGTCCTCCATCCAAGCGAACCAAGGGACGGAGGTCTGGAGGCAATACGGGAATCACATCCAAAATCATCCATTCCGGCCGGTTACCTGATTGTTTCAATCCTTTGAACACTCTCAAGCGTTTGGCATAGCGTAAACGTCGCTGCTGGGAAGTCTCTTTCTTCATCAACTCTCGCAGTCGCTCGCTCTCTTTATTGATATCAATCCGTTGGAGAAGCTTTTTGATGGCCTCGGCGCCGATAGCGGCTTCAAAGCCGTCGCCATATTTCTCTTGCGCTTCCTTATATTCTTCCTCAGTCAATAACTGCCGTTCTTTAAGAGGCGTGTTACCAGGATCAATAACTATGTAAGACTCGAAATAAAGAACCTTCTCCAGGTCCTTCATGGTCATATCCAGGATCAAACCGATTCGACTGGGGACGCCTTTAAAAAACCAGATGTGAGCCACTGGAGCCGCCAGTTGAATATGGCCCATTCTTTCACGACGGACTTTGGATCGGGTGACCTCGACACCGCATCGCTCACAGATAATCCCCCGATATTTCATCCGTTTGTATTTCCCGCATAAGCATTCATAATCGTTGATAGGGCCGAATATCTTGGCACAAAACAGACCATCTTTTTCTGGTTTAAACGTCCGATAATTAATGGTCTCGGGTTTGGTCACTTCTCCCCAGGACCAGCTTTTTATTTTTTCTGGAGAGGCAATACTGATCCGCACCATATCAAAATCAGTCCTTGGTTTACCCACCATTGATTGCCTTGAACTCATTATCCCTCTCCTTTTAAGATTTGAGGCACATCAATCCCCCAGGGGAGAATCTCTTCCTTTTCTTTTTTCTGCAGCTCAACATCGAGGCAAAGACTTTGCAACTCCCGAATAAGAACATTGACTGACTCCGGCAGACCAGGCTTGAAATCCAAATCTCCTTTAACAATAGCTTCATACATTTTAGCCCGGCCTTCCACATCATCAGATTTGACTGTCAATAATTCCTGAAGGGTATACGCGGCGCCGTAAGCTTCCAAAGCCCAAACTTCCATCTCGCCAAATCTCTGACCACCAAACTGGGCCTTGCCTCCCAAGGGTTGTTGAGTAATCAAAGAATAAGGCCCGGTGGAACGGGCATGAATCTTGTCATCCACTAAATGATAAAGTTTCATTATATAGATGTAGCCGACCGTGGCTTCTTGATCGAAGAGTTCGCCGGTGATGCCATCATAGAGACGAAGCTTGCCTGATTCCGGCAGTCCGGCCTTCTTCAATAAGCTCTTGATTTCTTCTTCAGAAATACCATCAAAAACCGGTGAAGCTACCCATAATCCCAGATGCTTAGCTGCCCAGCCCAGGTGGGTCTCTAGAATCTGTCCAACATTCATTCGGCTAGGCACTCCCAGAGGATTGAGAACTATTTCCACCGGAGTGCCATCCGGCAGGCGAGGCATATCCTCTTCAGGCACTATCTTGGCGATAATACCCTTATTGCCGTGGCGTCCGGAAATCTTATCACCCACCGAGAGCTTCCTCTTCATGGCGATATAAACTTTGATAACTTGAATAACACCTGGAGAAAGCTCATCGCCTCTCTTTAAAGCCTCGACTTTCTCCTTATGAATGGCCCTCATAGCATCAATTTGACGTTTGACTTTGCGCTCAATATCCTTAACCTTTTTGACTCTTTCGGGATTGTCCTTTAACTTCAATTTGGGAATATCTTCCAGATTTATTTTTTGAAGGAGGGCTTCAGTAAGTTTGGTGCCTTTTTTCAGTTCAATACCGGAGACTTTCTGGTCGCGGGCAACTTCTTCACCGACCAGCAAAGAGCGGATTTTGCGCCATTTTTCCATTTCCAGGATAAAGATCTCATCATTAAGGTTCCGTTCCATCTTACGGATTTCTTCCTCTTCAATTGCTTTGGCCCGCGGTCCTTTTTCGCTACCGCGACGGGTAAAAATTTTCACATCAATGACGGTACCTTCAATACCAGGAGGACAATATAGAGAGGCGTCTTTGACATCTAAAGCCTTTTCACCAAAGATAGCCTTAAGGAGTTTTTCTTCGGGGGAAAGCTGGGTTTCCCCCTTAGGGGCTACTTTACCTACGAGAATATCGCCCGGCTTGACATAAGCACCGATGCGGACGATACCATTTTCGTCAAGATTGCGGAGAATATTGTCCGGAACATTGGGAATATCCCGAGTTATTTCCTCAGGTCCAAGCTTGGTGTCACGCGCTTCAATGGATTCCTCGACAATGTGGATAGAGGTGAAAATATCATCCTTGATTAGCTTTTCGCTGACGATCACCGCGTCTTCAAAATTATAACCGCGCCAGGGCATAAAGGCACAAAGGACATTCCGACCAAGAGCTAGTTCACCTTTATCTGTACAGGAGCTATCAGCCAAAATCTGACCCTTTACCACCCGGTCGCCCTTGCGGACGAGGGGGCGATGGTTCATGCAGGTATTCTGATTAGTCCGCAAAAACTTAGTCAACAAATAGAGGTCAGTTCCAACTTCATATTCATTAGCGGCACCCTCTTCATCCACCCGGACGATAATTCTTTCAGCATCAACAAATTCCACCACCCCGGAGCGGCGACAAACCACCACATCGCCTGAACCCTTGGCTACTAGATGCTCCATGCCCGTTCCCACCAAGGGTGCTTCAGGTCGGAGTAAAGGCACCGCCTGACGCTGCATGTTGGACCCCATCAAAGCCCGGTTAGCATCGTCATGTTCTAGGAAAGGGATGAGCGAAGCAGACAAAGAGACCAACTGCTTGGGTGAAACATCGATAAAATCGATTTGGTCTTTGGGGATCATCTTGAAATTACCGGCCTGGCGGGCACTGACTAAATCATTGATGAATTCTCCCTTTTCATTCACCGGGGCATTGGCCTGGGCGATGTTATACTTTTCCTCTTCCCAGGCGGTCAAATAAAAACAGGTGGGTTCAGCTACCGGGAGTTGAGCCTTCTTCTTCTTTCTTAACTGAGCCACTACCTTTTCAAACTCTTCTTTCTCCACCATCTCACCCATTTGGAAGGAGCTCTGACCGGGATGAATAATCTTGACATAGTCAATAATCCGACCATTTTTAACTTTTCGGTAAGGCGTTTCAATAAAGCCGTATTCATTCACCCGGGCATAACAACTCAGGGAAGAAATGAGGCCGATATTGGGTCCTTCCGGGGTCTCAATGGGACAAATTCGCCCGTAATGTGAAGACTGGATATCGCGGACTTCAAAGCCGGCCCTTTCTCGACTTAAACCTCCAGGTCCTAAAGCACTTAAACGGCGCTTATGAGTTATCTCGGAAAGACTGTTAATTTGCTCCATAAACTGAGATAGCTGCGAACTCCCGAAAAATTCTTTCAAAGCGGCAATCACTGGTTTAGAATTGATCAAATCCTGAGGCATGGCTGAAGCTAGATCCCCGGTCACGGTCATCTTTTCTTTAACCGTCCGTTCCATGCGCATCAGCCCGATCCGGAAGGCATTTTCTATCAATTCACCTACTGGTCGCACCCGTCTATTACCTAAATGGTCAATATTATCTACCTCTCCTTCGCCTATCCGCAAGCGAAGGAGATACTTGATGACTTCGACGAAATCTTCTGGCGCTAGTGTTTTCTCTTCCAAGGGCCGGTTAAGTCCCAATTTGATGTTCATTTTCAACCGACCTACCTGGGAGAAATTATATTTCTGGGGATTAAAAAACATATTCCGGAAAAGATTGTAAGCGCTTTCCATAGTATGAGGTTCACCGGGTCGGAGTTTCTTGTAGATTTCTCGCAGGGCCTCTTTAGTGTCTTTGGTCTGGTCCTTACGAAGTGTTAAAGAAATAATGTCCCCTATTTTCTCCCGGTGGGGGAAAAAGACCTCAAAAGGTTCCCCTCTCTCGATCAATTTATCTATCTTCACATCATCCAGTTCTTCATTCGGCTTGACAATACCTTTTATCAAATTGAGGGAATAAGCTCCAGCCAACTCTTTGCGAGCCAAAGGCACCCGCTCCAGGCCAGCTTCTTTAAGCTTCTCAATGTCTTGGGTAGTAAGTTTTTTCCTGCTTTTGACGATAATTTCCTTGGTCTGAGGATGAGAGATATTGGCGTCAACTACTTTGCCTACTAGATTCTCGCTAACCTCCCAATAAAGTTTACCATCTACAGGGTAAACTCGGTAGTGAGTATAGAAAAGACGCAATATCTCCTCATCTGAACTGTAACCTAGAGCTCGGAGAAAGACCGAAGCTAGGAATTTTTTCTTCCGATCCAGACGGACATAAAGAAGATTTTTGTTATCATATTCAAACTCAACCCAGGCTCCACGATAAGGAATAATTTTGCCTATATAGAGCCCTTTGGCATCACCTGGCCGGAAGAAAACCCCTGGAGAACGTTGCAACTGACTAACCACTACTCGTTCAATGCCATTAAAGATGAAGGAACCTTTCTCCGTCATTAAGGGAATTTCCCCAAAATAGACTTCCTGCTCCTTGATATGTTTCAATCGTTTAGTTTTAGTGGCGGGATCTTTTTCCCAAGAAATCAACCTGACTTTTATTCTGAGAGGCACAGAATAAGAATAACCCTTCTGGAGGCACTCCATAGGAGAGTACTTGATTTTGAGACTCACTTTGTCTCCACAGTAAGAACACAGAGGAACTTCAATCTGTTTGACCGCCCCGCAATAAGGACAAATTTCCTTTTCAGTGATATCTACATCAGGGGGAATCAAGGTGCCACAGCTTTTACAGCGACGGCGGGAATTTTCAATGCCTTTAAGTTTCCCGCATTTGCATTCCCAATTCCCTAAAGAATAACTGATGAAATCCAATTCAGTGGTTTCTTTGAAGTCGGAAATCGGAAACACATCCTTAAAGGCAGCCTGAAGACCGATATCCTTTCTCTCTTCAGGAAGGAGTTCCATCTGGAGAAAATTTTTATAGGACTCCTTCTGAATAGCCAGCATATCCGGCATAGGCAGGACGGTTTTGATTTTAGAAAAATCTTGCCGTTGGCGATAAATATTTGTTGCTAAATAAGACATGGTTGCTCTCTCAGAAGAGTTTTATTTTTATGTTGTAATCCAAGAGGTCTCCACCTCCTGGGATTTTAAGCTGCTTTACTGCAGCTCAACCGTGGCTCCAACTTCTTCGAATTTCTTCTTAATCTCTTCAGCTTCTTCCTTGGAAATACCTTCTTTAATGGGTTTAGGAGCGTTATCAACCAAGTCTTTGGCTTCTTTAAGACCCAGGCTGGTAACTTCTCGAACGGTCTTGATGACGTTGATCTTCTTATCCCCAACCTCTTTGAGAATCACGGTAAATTCAGTCTTTTCTTCTTCTTGAGGAGCTTCAGCTGGAACTGCGCCACCCGGAACAGCCATGGGCACAGCCGCAGCTGCGGCACTAATTCCATATCTTTCCTCGAATTCTTTAATGTAGTCAGCCAGTTCAAGAACAGTTAGATTATCCAGATGTTCAAAAAACTCTTCCTTGGTTAATTTTTTTGAAGTATCTTTCTTCTCCTTAGCAGGACTTGAAGATTCTTTTGTTTGTGCTTTGGGCATTTTTACCTCCACCCTATTTTTTAGATTTTAATTGGCTCAACAACTGGCCGAAAGTGACCAATGGTGCTTGCCAAGTCTGATAAAACTTTATTAAAGGATAGGCCAAGAGATAGCCAAACTTGGCCAATAGCTCTTGTTTTGACCCTAAATTAGCAATCTCTTCAAAACGCTCGGCTTCCAGATACAATCCCTCCAGAATGCCAGCTTTAAACCGGAGGAGCTTAGTCTCCTTGGCGTATTCTTTGAGAATCCTAGCCAGCCCCACCGGATCCTCAGCAGCAAAAGCAATGGCTGTGGGACCCTGAAAGTAGTCTTTAAGATGCTCATAATAGTCAGTTTTAAGAGCTCGAAGAGCCAACCGGTTTTTTATTACCTGAAAAGTAAAATTCTTCTCTCGGAGCCTCCGTCTCAAATCACTGGCCTGGGCCACGGTTAACTTATTGAAATCCAATAAATAAAAAGTGGGAAACTCCTCAAACTTTTGTTTTAATTCTTCAACTCTCTCGATTTTCTTTTCTCGAGTGATATTCACTGTCCCTCTCCTATTTCTCAAAACTTGATTCTGCCACCGGTACTGATGGACTCATAGTTGTTGATAAATAAATACTGCGAATATATTTCCCTTTAGCCGCTGCTGGTTTGGCTTGCTGAACGGCTCCCACAAAAGTCTTGATGTTTTCAGCTAATTTCTCCTCAGGAAAAGAAATTTTTCCTACAGCTGCATGAACGATGCCTGTTTTATCCACTCTAAATTCAATTCGGCCGGATTTAATCTCATTGATAGCCTTTTTGAGTTCAAAAGTCACTGTACCGGTCTTAGGATTAGGCATCAAACCCCGGGGACCCAGAATCCGCCCCAATTTACCCACTCCTCTCATCATATCAGGAGTGGCCACCACAGCATCAAAGTCAACCCAGCCTTTGGAAATCTTCTCAATAAGATCATCTCCACCGACAAAGTCAGCCCCCGCCTCCTCGGCTTCTTTAATCTTTTCCCCGGAAGCAATGACACAAACCCGTTTGGTCTTACCTGTTCCATGGGGAAGTACTACTGTTCCTCTAACCATTTGGTCAGAGTGGCGGGGATTTACTCCCAAGCGGAGAGCGACTTCGACTGACTCGTCAAAATTGGCGAAACGAGTCTCTTTAAGCAGACGGATGGCCTCTTCCAGGGGAAGCTCACCCTTTTCTTGAACAATCTCCCTAACTTTTTCCCTTGCCTGTTGGTATTTCTTCCCTCTTTTAGCCACTGACAATCTCCAATCCCATATTTTTAGCCGTACCGGCAATAATTTTCTTAGCTGCCTCTAAATCATAACAGTTTAGATCCGGCATCTTGATACGAGCAATCTCTTCCAATTGTTTCTCGGTGATTTTACCCACTTTTTCTCTGTTAGGTGCTCCTGAACCCTTAGCGATACCAGCTGCTTTTTTCAATAAGAATGAAGCCGGTGGCGATTTGACCACAAAAGAAAAGGAGCGATCTTTATAGACAGTGATGATCACCGGAACAATGGTTCCCGGCTCCATCTTGGCTGTTTTTTCATTAAACTGCCGAACAAAATCCATGATATTCACGTTGTGCTGTCCCAGGGCTGGGCCCACGGGAGGAGCAGGACTAGCCTGACCAGCCTCAATCTGAAGTTTTATGGTCGCTACCACTTCTTTAGCCATTTTTCCTCCTATAATTTTTCCACCTGTAAAAATTCAAGCTCAACCGGGGTTGACCGACCGAAAATCGTGACCAATACTTTTAATGTATTTCTTTCATGATTAACTTCCTCGACAATCCCGTTGAAATTATAAAATGGACCATCAATAATCCGGACCGCTTCTCCTTTGGTAAAGGTGTATTTTGGCTTGGGTTTCTCGGAAGTAGTCTCCATATGTTCTAGAATTTTTTTGACTTCTTCTTTGCTTAAAGGAGTAGGTTTGCGTCCCGATCCTACAAAACCCGTAACCTTGGGAATCTCCCGCACCACATGCCAGTTGCGGTCATTCATCTCCATTTCCACCAGGATATAACCAGGATAAGAACGCTTGGTCGAGACAACTTTCTTGCCGTCTTTAATCTCGACCACCCCTTCAGTAGGAATAATAATTTGACCAAATTGGTCTTCCAGACCCAACTCCTCAGCCTTCAAACGAATAGACTCCGCCACAAATTTTTCAAAGCCTGAATAGGTGTGAACTACGTACCAATTCTTTGCCATTTCTCTCTCTATCAACCAAAAAATGATTTTATCTGGGCAATCACCCAGGAAAAAATAATATCCATGAAATAAAGGTAAAACCCAAAAAAGAAAGTAGCAATAATTACCACAATGGTTGTATTATAAACCTCCTGTCTCGAAGGCCAAGTAACCTTTCTGATTTCGGCCCGGACTTCTTTTAAAAAAGGAATAATACGTTTATACCATCTTTCTTTTTTTGCCATCCGTGTTTCCTTTTTTCTGGAATGAAAATTAAACTTTCTTTTAATACCGCCTTCAATTGGTGGTTATTTATGGCAGGTGAGGCAGGACTCGAACCCGCAACCTTCGGTTTTGGAGACCGATGCTCTAGCCAATTGAGCTACTCACCTGCGCCTTGCTTCATGCCTCCTCTGGAATAATTATTTTGTTTCTCTATGAGGAGTATGTTTCCGACAATACGGACAATATTTTTTTAACTCTAGTTTATCCGTCTTCTTTTTCTTGTTCCGCGTAGTCGTATAATTCCGACGTTTACATTCACTACATTGAAGGATGACTATCTCTCTCATCTAATATTCTCTCTTTTATTGAATTGTCTGAATAAATACCTAATAAGTACTTAAATATCGTTTTTATTCGATAATTTCGGTTACGGTTCCGGCACCGACCGTCCGGCCGCCCTCGCGAATCGCAAACCGCAAGCCTTTCTCCATGGCCACATCCGTAATCAACTCTACCTCTATCTCTACATT
>QMPV01000057.1 GCA_003648765.1 Candidatus Aminicenantota bacterium | reverse complement strand
TACCTTCGTTATCGCCGACGTCAACGTCGTCTTCCCATGATCCACGTGCCCTATCGTCCCTATGTTTAAGTGCGGCTTCGTCCGCTCAAACTTCTTCTTCGCCATTTAACTTACCTCCTCTTTTCGTTTCCAAACATAATATTTAAAGCCCACGACCAGACTTGAACTGGTGACCCCGTCCTTACCAAGGACGTGCTCTACCAACTGAGCTACGTGGGCCTTTCCTGCTCATCGTTTTTGGAGCGGGAAACGGGACTCGAACCCGCGACCAACGGCTTGGAAGGCCGTTGCTCTACCAACTGAGCTATTCCCGCTCAATGGGCAGGGAAGGATTCGAACCTCCGAAGGGTTGCCCCAGCGGGTTTACAGCCCGCCCCATTTGGCCACTTTGGTACCTGCCCATCTAATCTTTTTCAAACATAAAAATATTTCCTGAAACAACTATTATAGCCAGCGAGAGGATTCGAACCCCCGACCCGCTGATTACAAATCAGCTGCTCTACCAACTGAGCTACGCTGGCATACATTTTTATTATAATTTCCAAAACCTTATTTGTTAAATTATCCGGGATTATACACCTGGAGTCATAGACTCCTTCACCGCGGCCATTTCCGCCACGATAAAAAAAAAGTATTTAGCGAAAATTACTATAGCAAATATTTTCTTTTTGTCAAGCCTCAAACTAGGAAAAAATAATCAGTTAAACAGAAATTCCTTCTCCTTTAAAATAAATTAATTCCCCAAGAAATCAGGACATCCTGTCTGAACCAGACTCTTCCACCGTGTTTTCTTCCCCTCGCCTGAAAAAGAGCCCCCTAGCTCAACGGATTTCAAAATCCTTTTCCCCAGGAAAATATCTCTCCTTTGGGCTGGTTTATCAATTGACATCCTCTGAGGCAGTTGATATGATTTTAGTCACTTTGAGACTAAAGAAGGCTGCTCTATGATCAAGCGTTACACCCGGCCTCACATGGGGGCTATCTGGACTGATGAAAACCGCTATCGGAAATGGCTGGCCGTGGAAATAGCCGTTTGCGAAGCCTGGCATGAACTGGGCCGAATCCCTGGTGAGGCTTTGGCGGAAATCAAAGAAAAAGCCAATTTTTCAGTCAAGCGCATTGAAGAAATTGAAAAAACCGTTAAACATGACTTAATCGCCTTTTTAACTTCAGTGGCCGAATACATCGGGCCTCTTTCTCGTTATGTTCATCTTGGTTTAACTTCTTATGATGTGGTGGATACCGCCTTTTCTTTACTTATTAAAGAATCTCTCGGTGAAATTCTGACTCGATTGGAGTCCCTCAAAAGTGTTCTTCGAGAGCAGGCTCTTCGGTACAAAAAAACCGTTATGATCGGCCGGACCCATGGTGTTCACGCCGAACCTATTACCTTCGGCTTTAAACTTCTCGTTTGGTACGAAGAAACCAAAAGAAACATACGGCGAATAAAACAGGCGCGAGAGACTATCAGTTACGGCCGCATCGCCGGAGCTGTGGGCACCTTCGGCCATCTTGATCCCCGGGTAGAAGAAATCGCTCTTGGAAAATTGGGCCTCAAACCAGCCCCGGTTTCGACCCAGATCCTCCAGCGTGATCGCCACGCTGAAGTCCTGGCCGCCTTGGCTATTACAGCCAGCTCCCTGGATAAATTCGCCACCGAGATCCGTCACCTCCAGAAAACAGAAGTTCTGGAAGTTGAGGAACCCTTTACCCGAGGGCAAAAGGGCTCATCGGCCATGCCCCACAAACGAAATCCCGTGCGAACCGAAAGAATCTCAGGACTGGCCCGATTAGCCCGCGCCAACCTCCAAGCGGCCTTGGAAAATATTCCTCTCTGGCATGAACGGGATATCTCTCACTCTTCGGTAGAAAGAATAATCTTTCCCGACACATTCATTCTGGTTGACTTTCTTCTGGCTGAAACCATAAACATCATCACCAACTGGCATGTTTACCCCGAAAAAATGAAAAAGAATTTAGAGCTGACCCGGGGCTTGATCTTCTCGCAACGGGTGCTCTTGGCCTTAACCGAGCAAGGCCTCTCCCGGGAAGAAGCCTACCGACTTGTCCAGCGAAACAGTCTGAAAGCCTGGGAGGAAGGCCAGGATTTTCTCAGCTTGCTGCTAGCTGATTCTGAAGTGACCGCTGTTCTGCCTCCGGCTGAAATAAAAAAATGCTTCACCCTAGAGCCCTTTCTCTCCCAAATAGACTATATTTATGAAAGAGTATTAAGCGATGAAAATTAGAGTTCTGGTGTCTTTTAAGGAAAGTGTCCTTGACCCTCAGGGACAAACAGTCAAAAACGCGCTCCATTCCCTGGGGTATGACTTTGTCAAAGATGTCCGCCAAGGCAAAGTCTTTGAACTTGAAATCGACGACCTCCCCCGGGAGCAACTTGAAGTGAAAATTCCGGAAATAGCCGATAAGGTCCTGGCCAACCCGATTATTGAAAAATTCGAATGGGAAATTCTGGAATAAGAAGAAAGCCGGAGAGAAACCACCGGCTAGTCCGGAGAAAAATAGCTTTGAAAAAACATTTTAAATTATAAAGGTAAAGCAAAATGAAATTTGGGGTAGTTATTTTCCCCGGTTCTAACTGTGATTATGACACTTATTGGGTGCTTAAAGAGGTCTTTCACCAGGAAACCTTGTTTCTCTGGCACAAGGACCATGACCTCCGGGGAATTGATTGTGTGGTCCTCCCTGGGGGTTTTTCCTATGGGGATTATCTTCGTTCCGGAGCCATCGCCCGGTTCTCTCCTTTAATGCAGGAAGTCAGAGAATTCGCCGCCAGAGGTGGCTTGGTGCTGGGGATTTGTAATGGTTTCCAGGTACTTCTGGAACTGGGGCTTCTTCCCGGAGCTATGCTCCGGAATAAAAACTTAAAGTTTCTCTGTCAATTCGTCCACTTGAAAATCAATAATGCCGAGACACCTTTTACCAACCAGGGGCGGCCCGGTCAGGTTCTACGGATTCCGATTGCCCATTATGACGGAAATTTTTACGCTCCTCCCGAAACCATGGAGGAAATAAAAAAGAACAACCAAATCGTCCTCCAGTATTCAACGTCCACTGGAGAGACGACCGAAGAGGCTAATGTCAACGGTTCTCTGGAAAATATCGCCGGACTGATTAACCAGCAAGGCAACGTCCTAGGGATGATGCCTCACCCGGAAAGAGCCTCCGAAGCCGTCCTCGGCAGCCAAGACGGCCGCTTGATTTTCCAATCCATAATTTCCTGGTTATCGTGATTCCAACCTAAGGAAGGAGAAGCTGGTGATTGATAAAAAAACTCTTGAAGAACACAACTTAACTCCAGAAGAATACCAGCGGATTGTCGAACTTATCGGCCGCGAACCAAATCTCACCGAATTAGGGATTTTTTCCCTGATGTGGTCAGAGCACTGCAGTTATAAAAGCTCCAAGATTCACTTAAAAAAATTACCGACCACCGGTCCCCAGGTCATCCAGGGTCCAGGGGAAAACGCCGGGGTGATTGACCTGGGGGAGGATTTGGCGGCGGTTTTTAAAATTGAATCTCATAATCATCCCTCTTTCATCGAACCTTACCAGGGAGCGGCCACCGGAGTGGGCGGTATCCTGCGGGACATTTTCACCATGGGCGCCCGACCCATCGCCTTACTTGATTCGCTGCGTTTCGGACCCCTGGACCAGACGGCCAACCGGGTCATAATGGAAGGTGTGGTCTCGGGTATTTCCGGGTACGGCAATTCTATCGGCGTGCCGACGGTGGGCGGAGAAGTCTACTTCCATCCCTGCTACTCCCTCAATCCTCTGGTCAATGTCTTCTGTCTGGGCTTAGCCCCCAAAGATAAGATTTTTTATGCCCGGGCCGGCCGGCCCGGTAATCCGGTTCTTTATGTCGGCGCCAAAACCGGTCGGGACGGCATCCATGGAGCAACCATGGCCTCAGCTGAATTTGATGAAAATCTGGAAAAAAAACGTCCCAATGTTCAAGTGGGCGACCCTTTCAAAGAAAAACTCCTCCTGGAGGCCTGCCTGGAGGCTATGGCCCAAGGACTCATTATCGGCATTCAAGATATGGGGGCGGCCGGTTTAACCTGCTCGACCACGGAAATGGCCGCCAAATCAGGTACAGGCATTGAAATTAATCTCGATTTGGTGCCGCAACGGGAAGAGGGGATGACCCCTTATGAAATCATGCTCTCCGAATCCCAGGAGCGCATGTTGCTAGTGACCACGGAAGAAAAGGTTGGTCAGGTCCAAGCTATATTCGCCAAATGGGACCTGGACGCCGTGGTCATCGGTCGGGTGATCGAAGGCAAAAACCTCAAAGTCTGGTTTAAGGGGGAACTGGTGGTCGATGTCCCGGTGGAAGCTGTGGTTAATCTCTGTCCGGTCTATCATCGTCCCTGGAAAGAGCCGACCGAGCGGGGCCAACAAATTCTGAAGGAACTTCCCTCTCATCCCAGCGATTTTAACCGGGTCTTCCGCCAGCTCCTGGCCTCACCGACAATTGCTGATAAAGAGTGGGTCTTCCGCCAGTATGACCATATGGTGCAAATCAATACCGTTTTCCTGCCGGGGGCCGATGCGGCGGTATTGCGAATCAAAGGGACTCCTCAGGCCTTGGCTGTTACTTTAGACGGAAATTCCGCCTATTGTTACTTCAACCCCCGGGAAGGGGGCAAAATAGCTGTGGCTGAAGCCTGTCGAAATTTGGCCTGCGTAGGCGCTCGGCCGCTGGGAGTAACCAATTGCCTCAATTTCGGCAATCCAGAAAAACCCGAAATCATGTGGGAATTCAAAGAAGTCGTCGAGGGGATGGCTGAGGCCTGTCGGAACTTTAATTTACCCATTACCGGCGGTAACGTCAGTTTTTACAATGAAACCGAAGGCAACCCCATTTATCCCACGCCGGTGGTGGGTGTCGTTGGCCTGATTGACGACCTGAAAAAAGCCCTTCGCCCTGGCTTTCAAAATCAAGGCGACTTAATTTATCTCCTCGGGCCTTGGGGCGAGAGCTTAGGGGCCAGTCTTTATCTACGGGAAATTGTGGGTCAAGAGAAAGGTCCGGCTCCAAGAGTGGACCTGCATCTGGAGAAAAAAATCCAGGAATTTTGTCTGGAAGCTATTCATCAGGAACTCCTTCACTCGGCCCATGATATCTCCGAGGGGGGATTGGCTGTCTGCCTGGCGGAATGTTGTTTTCACAGCGAGTCGTTTCTAGGGGCAAGAATAGCTCTCCCACCTGAGCCACGTCCGGACATTGCGCTCTTCAATGAAGACCAATCCCGCCTCATCGTTAGCCTCTCCCCGGAAAAAGAAAAAACTTTTCTCCAGCTGGCGGAAACTAAAGAAATTCCCCTTACTCATTTGGGAGAAGTAACCGGTCAGGCGATAACCATCACCCAGGCCGGGCAAATCATCATTGACCTCTCAGTGGCAGAAGCTTATCAAATATGGAAAACATCTCTTCCGAACTTTTTTAAAATAAAATCGTGAAAAATCGAGAATCGGCTCTCCAAACGAGGGGCTCTCAAAAGGCCTCTAGAAAACGGTCTTTATTCAGACAACTGAAGCGAATCATTCCTTCACTCCTTCTGGCTCTGAGCCTGATGCTCCCCTCGCCCATCTCTTTGAGGTCCGCCTCAGTGGCTATCAAACTTTCCCTGGGACAGGGGTGGCCTCAGGTAAGCGAAATCAATCAGATCCTCCTCTCCTGGCAGGAATCCCTCCAAAAGCAAGCCGAAGCCTTAAAAAGCTGGACTTGGGAGGCAGGTACTTTACGGCAATTTAAACAGCAAATTGAATTTGCCGCTTCGCTGGAATTCAATTTATCCCGTTATTTTTCCCTCAATCTAACTTCCGGCTATACTTATGGAGAGCGTGGCCAAGACCAACTTCAAGCCATTATTGACCGCCCCGTAGGCCGGTCCCTTTTTATCCAGCAAGTCAAAATAGCTACTCTTCCCCTTTGTCTGGAAGCCTTTTTCCACCTGCCTTTCTCTTCACGCTGGGAAATTTACGCCGGGGGTGGAGGTGGGTGGCTCTGGCTTAATTTCACTCAGAGAGAAGGCATAAAAGTAGAGCCAGCCTCTACTTTCACTTATCCGGCAGAAATTAATGTCCACGGGCGGAGTCAATTTCTTCAGACCAGCCTAGGAGTGGTTTGCCACCTTCGAGACATCAGTCTTTTTCTTGAAGGGAACTATCGCTGGGCTAAATTCGGTCAACTCAATGGTGAAAACAAAAGCGGTCAAGAAGGTCAACTCTATTATTTGCGGGAATACCAACCCGAGACAGGTTATTGGCAAGCCAAATACATGATTGCCGCTAGTCAACCCACTTCTCCTGAGTTCCAAGAAGTGCATTTGGCTCAACTTGATTTGAGCGGCTTCTCCCTTAAACTAGGGTTAAAAATAAAATTTTAGGGAAAAGGACCAATGACAGAATATTTTCGTAGTCCTAAAAAAAGAGGGCGAATCGCTGTTTTTCTCTCGGGCAGAGGCTCCAACTTTTTAGCTATCTATGAGGCCGTCAAAGCCGGGAAGATAAACGGCGACATCGTTCTGGTTTTCTCCAACAAAAAAGAAGCTCGAGGCCTCCAGTTGGCCCAGGAGAGAGGCTTGGAGACCCTCTATTTGAACCCCAAAGAATTCCCTTCTCGCGAAGCCTATGACGAACAAGTGGCCGCTGAAGTCAAGAAAAGAAAAGTAGACCTCATTTGTCTGGCCGGCTATATGCGCATCTTGACGCCCGGCTTCTGTGAAGAATTTAAATATCGGATGATGAATATTCATCCGGCTCTCTTACCGGCTTTCCCTGGTCTCCATGTCCAGAAAAAAGCGCTAGAATGGGGAGTACGTTATTCCGGAGCCACTGTCCACTTCGTCACCCCTGAAGTTGATATGGGCCCCATTATTCTTCAGGCCGTAGTCCCGGTCAAGCAAGACGACACCGAAGAAACCCTGAGCGACCGCATCCTCCAGGAAGAACACCGCATCTACCCCGAAGCAGTGCGGCTCTATTTTGAGGGTCGACTGGAAGTCAGAGGCCGTCGGGTGTTTATTCTGGAATAAAGAGGCAACTCAATTTAAGCAAGACGCTCATCGGCGGAAGGGGGACTAAAAAGGGAGAGTTGGCGCTGTCTTCGCCACCTATCCTAAACCAGGAGCTAAAATTTACTCAAAGAAAAACTGCGCTCCTTTTTTCTTACCCAGCATTAGAGCCCTCTTTAGCCTGTTTTTAACTTCTTTCAGAGAAATCAGAGCTGTCGACCGAAAGACAACGGAGAAAGGCTACTGATTCTCAAGAAAAAGGGGAAAGAAGCATATTCTTTTGAAGAAACCTTTATAGATTTAAGATTAAAAATACTTTGACCCCATAAAAGGCCTGATAAATTATACTAATTAATTGAAAAGAAGAGCAAAAAAGGCTATTTTTAAAAAGCCTGACTAGAAACAACGGGAAGAGGTCGAAGATGAAGGAAGTCGAAGAACAATTTGAATACCTGAAAAAAGGTTGTGTGGAAATAATTCAAGAAGATGAATTAAAAGCCAAACTGGCCCGCTCTTTAAAAACCAAAAAACCTTTACGGGTCAAAGCGGGCTTTGACCCCACCGCTCCGGATATTCATCTAGGGCACACTGTTCTCATCCGGAAAATGAAGCATTTCCAGGACTTGGGGCATGAAGTTATTTTTCTCATCGGTGATTTCACGGGTTTAATCGGTGATCCTTCGGGTCGCTCCGCCACCCGACCGCCGATGACTCGAGAAGAAATAGAGAAAAATGCTGAAACTTACAAAGAACAAATCTTTAAAATTCTGGACGAGAAAAAAACCATAATTGATTTCAACTCCCGCTGGCTGGGCAAACTCACCAGCTTCGAGATTATCAAGCTCACGGCCAAATATACTGTCGCCCGTATTCTAGAACGTGATGACTTTTCCCGGCGGTTAAAAGAAGGCCGGCCCATCTCGGTTCATGAAATTCTCTACCCCCTGATGCAGGCCTACGACTCAGTGGCTCTCCAGGCAGATGTGGAACTCGGGGGAACTGACCAAAAATTCAATCTTCTAGTGGGCCGAGAGATCCAACGGGAGTACGGTCAGGAACCACAGGTAGTCATGACCATGCCTCTTTTGGAAGGCCTGGACGGCGTGGAAAAAATGAGTAAATCCCTGAATAATTATGTGGGTATCACTGAACCTCCCTTGGAAATCTACGGAAAAATTATGTCTATCTCTGATGAGTTGATGTTCCGTTATTACGAACTCTTGACTGACGTACCCCTCAGTGAAATCTCCCGCTGGAAACAACAAATAGCTGAGGGTGAAATAAATCCCCGCGATATTAAAGCCCGCCTGGCCCGGCTGATCGTAGCGGATTTCTGGGGAGAAGAAGCTGCCCGCAGGGCCGAGGAAGAATTCGTCCGGATTTTCCGCAAAAAAGAAGCTCCCACTGAAATGGAGGAAATCCCCGTGGCCGCCTCTTCCTTGCCTCTGATTGACCTTCTGGTTGATCGCGGGTTGTTACCTTCACGAGGCGAAGCCAAAAGATTGATCCGCCAAGGCGGAGTTTATCTCGACGGTCAGCGAATCAATGATATTACCTATACTCTGGCCCTAAAGAAAAAACAGTCAGTAATTCTCCGCCTGGGAAAAAGAAAATTTTTTCTTCTCAAAAGGAATGAAAATTAAGTTTCTCTAGGCTGGATAAATTAAACTCATTAATTGAGGTGGAGGCCAATCTTCGCTAGAGAATATCTAACATTTAGGAGGCAGAGAAGCCCTGTATCTGAGACCGGTATTAACTTAGGCTTCCCGTGGGCCATTATTATCTCATCACCCTCAAAGCTCATCTCCTGAGTCTCTAGTTCAAATATAAACTCTTAGAGGAGTCCTTCTTTATTACCATTTTTAGAAAAACTTAATTTTCCGGGAATATCTGGTCTATCTTCTGATTGCTTCTTCACTTTACAACAATCTCCAACTCTTCACCCTTGCTTTTCAAGGGCTCAAAACAAGGCTCTCTTCTCTCTTATTTTCACTCTCCTGGGCTGAATGACAGGAGGCTTAGAGAAAACGACTCTTCTTGTTTTCCTTGGCTCCGTTTCTCCAGTAAGTCTGATTCGTGAATAATTCAGATTAATTGAGGCGCAGTCACTTCCCCTTATTAGCCAATTAAATATTAATCCTGGAGAATTCATAAAAAGGGATTTTTCCCTTCATAACGTATTGATATATAATTAGAAAAAGAAGTGAGAGGGAACAACCAAAAAAGATTGGACCAATCACCCGCTAAGATTTTTGGCTGTTCTTGGATCAATATTTTTTAATTTATGAATAGACCAGGTTAATTAAATCAGTTGAAATTCTAAGTGGAGGGGGGGAAGAATTTTGGATTTCGTCCATAAATCTGGCGGTATATTTCAGGAAATTTATCTTTGCCTCCCAGCAAAAGAAAAGTTAAAGGATAGTGCTGGGCAGCCAGCTTCCGCATCTGGGTGGCCAACTGACGAATATCCCACTGGGCCGTGGCATCCTCCCGAAGTCGGGAAATATGGTAGAGTTCCCGGGCATTGACTTTAAGGAGAACGCGGCGCCGATGGGCGTTGGTTAGGATATATTCAGCCCCAAACTCCAACTCCCGGGCCAATTGCTCATAGGCCTCGTTGGTCTGCTCAATAACCCGCAGAAAATCATCCCGGCCGTCGATGGCCTCGACCGCCGGAGGAATTGTCACTCCCAAAGAAGGGTCATAAGGCTGAGTAAGCAAAGTGGCCATCCGATGCCTTTTCAATTGAGCAAAACAGGTGGCTGAAACAACACACTCAAAAGTCAGATCAACCATTTCCCACTCCCGCAAGGCCGGGTCATAAAACTCCATATATTGACAGGCCGTTTTGATAAGTTCCTCCCGGGCGATCTGCTGAAGTTGACGGGCTCGGCGGAGAGCTTCCTCATAAGAAAGGGTTGAAGAGCGATGGATTAAGGCCGCTACCAGCTTCTCATCTCCATCAACAGAACCATCCACCAATCTTACCTCCGAAGAAGAAGAAGAAGAAGAAGAAGAAGAAGATGATGATGATGATGATGATGATGATGATGATGAGAGCTCCGGCACTAAAGCTTCCACTTTTTCTTTAATAGCTTCATAAGTCAGAGCATCATAATCAGTGGGCTCAGTGAAAAGAATGATTGAAGGCGCCACCTGATGAGCCAGCTCATATATTTGGCGTCCGACTTCTCTGACCTCAGCTAATTTTTTAGCGGCAAATCGTCGCACCAGCAACTCAAGATTACGGGCGTTCAGCGTCATCCCTAGTTGTCCCTGAGTAGCTAAGCTGACGATATAACGAGCGTCTTCCTTGGCCCAGCCTTCGAGCAGAGAATGCTTTTTGGGATTAGCGGCTAGTTCCGGATGTTGACCAAAAACATAAGCCCGGAGCTTTTCATACAGCTGTCGATAAAGATTATTCTGGGCTTTAATCGTCTGACAGAAGACATGGCTTAGACCAGCCTGTTTAACCTCTTCAGGCAG
The DNA here is from genome assembly GCA_003648765.1 of Candidatus Aminicenantota bacterium. Classification (GTDB taxonomy): domain Bacteria; phylum Acidobacteriota; class Aminicenantia; order Aminicenantales; family Aminicenantaceae; genus JdFR-80. The sequence goes on along the minus strand of QMPV01000057.1, from coordinate 4,071 downwards.
GACATAGTCACCTCGCAAAGTTATGTACCGCTGGGATTTCTCGGTATAAGAGCACAAACGGAATTTCTCTATCTCTTCAATGGCCAATCGACTCACGCCAATAAGATCAAAATTAAAGACGGCATGTTCGGCTACCGAATGATGCCCCATTTTAAAAATAATAGTCCGGTTGGAACGTCGGGCTCGCTCTACTTCCTCCCGGGCTACCCGCCGCAATTCATTAATAGGCCTGGGGTCGCGGGAGATTCGGGCATAAGAGGCGGAAAGAGTCTCGGGAGTAACATCTTCGCGGGGAGGCGAAGCTTTTTTTAGTTCTTCAATAACTTCACTATCAAGATTGTAACCAGCAAGAATAATCTTCATAGCAGCTTAAAAATTATAAACCTAAGCCGGAAAAGTCAACTTAAATTAAAAATTAAATTAAAGGGAAGGATAGTCATAAACTTTTCTTTCATGAGCCCATCTCGTTGTTAGTTCCTTTTAGTTCAGCTGTTAGGCAAACCGGTCTTAAATCTTCACCCTTCGCCTTTGAAGGGCGCCAGGATTTTTATGAATTAATGAGATTAATCGATGTAGCTAATCTTGCTTAAAGATAAAAAGCGAAGCCTTGACTCTTAATTTTGAGCTTTAACTCAATCTCAAGTTCTTTTTTAGGACTATGGACCTTGGCTGAAAATAATGATTCAACCTGATCAAGGAATATTCCTAGGAAATAAGCAAGAGGGCTTCCCTTAAGAAGCAGCTTTTGACTTCTTCTGGCAGTTGGCACATACTCCGTAGTAATAAACCTGCACCTGGCGGACTTCATGACCATTGATCCGAGTTGGTAACATCTCTCCCTCAGGCCAAATGTCATATATCCGACCGCATTCCAAACAGAGAAAATGATAATGGGGTTGAAGATTAGGCTCTAAATAGACCCGGTCCTCGGAAATGGTGAGTTCTTGAATTTCCCCAATCGCTTTGAGGACTTTTACGGTATTATAAACAGTGGATAAAGACAGCATAGGATATTTGGGCTTCAGGTCAGAATAAATTTTTTCAACAGAAGGATGTTCCCGATTACCAATCAAATATTCAACAATAGCCAGTCTCTGCGGAGTTAAACGGAAGCCCGTTTCTCTTATTTTCTGAAGCACTAATTCTTTCCGTTTCATAGGAAAGATTCTAAACTAGAAATAATTATTTGTCAATAATCATTTTGACCAAGCAGAGGCTAAAGTCGGGGGATATCGGGATAAAATCGGTCTATAAAATCGGGGTCGGGCCTCAGCAATTCATATATTAACAACAACTTATCCCAATTTTACCCCCCGAAAAAGGCCCTTGAATGCAATTTTCAACCCTGGTTCATTGTGCTCCCGGATACCTGGGGTTATGGAGGTTATTGAGCTGGAGTCAGATACTGTATCCAGCACTTTGGTGTCAGACACCTCCAAGTATGTCGCATAAATTTTGGGTGTCAGACACCTTGAATATCGGTGTCAGACACCTAATTTTGGTGTGTCTGACACCCTGAGTCATGTATCCAGGTAACCAATGATGCTTTTCCTTTTTCCTTCAGAAGATGGTCTTTATCTTCCAGGCTGAAGGCGAAGATTTGCCCCCGATTTTCAGCCCTTCATCACTCCTAAAGGCGACAGCTTGGCCACCAACCGGCCGAGACCCACCGCATCTGAAGCCCGAACGACTTCATCCACATCTTTATAGGCACCCGAAGCTTCCTCGGCTACACCCTTCCAGCTGGTTGATTTAAGAGTAATGCCTTGTTTTTCTAAATCTCTCTTAATAGTTTCACCCCGAAAGCGGCGCAGAGCCTCATGGCGGGACATCAATCGGCCGGCTCCATGCGCGGTGGAACTGAAACTCAATTCTTCTGCCTCTTTAGTGCCCACCAATAAGTAAGAGGAAGTCCCCATCGAACCGGGAATAATCACCGGCTGACCTACTTGACGATAACAAGCGGGGATTTCCTCCCGGCCTGGCCCAAAACTTCTGGTGGCTCCTTTACGATGGACACACACTCTCTTTTTCTGATGGTCAATATGATGAATCTCAAATTTGGCCACATTATGACAGACGTCATAAACCATATCTATACCCTGGTTACTTCCAAGGACTCGTTTAAACACCTCCCGCACCCAGTGAGCGATCATCTGTCGGTTGGCAAAGGCAAAGTTCACTGCGGCACACATCGCTTGATAATATTTCCGGCCCACCGAGCTTTGCAGAGGGGCATAAACCAGCTCCCTGTCGGCCAAGTGACTGGTGCCGAAGGCATCTTCCATCATTCGAATATAGTCAGAAGCCACTTGATGACCCAAACCCCGACTGCCGCAATGGATCATGACGGTGATCTGGCCCACAGAGTGAAGGCCAAAGTGCCGGGCTACATCCGGATTATATATTTCCGCCACCTGTTGAACCTCCAGAAAGTGGTTGCCGGCTCCCAACGTCCCCAATTGAGGCAGCCCTCGGTCCTTGGCTCGTCGGGAAACACAGGCCGGGTCAGCTTCCTTCATCCGACCATATTCCTCGGTCCGCTGCAGGTCATCCCGGCTACCGAAACCGTTATCCACAGCCCATTCGGCGCCTCGAAGCAGAACCTCTTCCAGAACCGCCGGACTCAACCGCGTTTTCCGTCCTTTGCCCACACCGGCCGGCACCTCCCGAAAAATCTCATTCATCAGTCTTTCTAGATAAGGCCTTATTTCTTCCACTCGATATTCCGTCTTCAATAATCTCACCCCGCAATTGATATCGTAACCGACGCCTCCGGGAGAAATAATACCTTCCTTCTCGTCAAAAGCCGCCACGCCGCCAATGGGAAAGCCGTAGCCCTGATGGGCGTCAGGCATGACATAGGAAGCCTTCAGGATGCCGGGCAAAGTGGCCACATTCTGAGCCTGTTCCAGAGTCCTGTCCCGGCGGACGCTTTCCAGTAAAGCTGCCGAAGCATAAATCCGAGCCGGCACTTTCATTTTGCCCCGGGGCGGAATCTCCCAGATAAAGTCATTTATTTTCTTTAACTCCATGGCTATTTTTCTCCTTTTTCTGGATTTAAACCCGATCAGATATCAACCACCACTTGTAGAGAGACCCCCTCCGGAGTCTCTTTTATCTCCATTTCATTATAAGTTATGGCTTTAACATCACCGAAGATTTCATTGTCCTCCTTTATTCTATCCCCTCTAAACCTGGCCTGCAACTGATATCTCGGCGGCTTCTCCTGCCTCTTGATTTGAATATCGGCTACTTCAGCTAACATAAAATCATCTGTCTCGAAGAGGAAAAGAATTTCCTCCAGAAAGGCGACCAGTAATTGTTTGAGGTCACGGCCGTCCACCTCAACCACTTTTTCCTGGGTGGGTTGGACTTTTTCGGGTGCCCACATCAAATGACAGACCGCCAGAGCGGCATGGGCGAAGGCCTCCTCGAGAGTCCGCCCGAAAGCCTGGAACTTGGCATCGGCTGTATGAGGAAGAAATCTGAATTTCTCCATTTAACTCTCCCCCAGTTCCTTCTCTCTCACCTGACGAATCGTTTCCTGTTGTAATTTCTGTAGAGCCGGGGAGTAATCCACGGGAAAACGCGGCGGATGGGAAGAAATTTCCTTATAAGGTTCGTCCAGAGTGGCGAATTCATCTAGGAATCTTTCTCTTATTTCCACCAAAGAAGGTAACGCCTGGGTGATTTTTCCCTGGCTCATAAACTTTTCCAGAAGCAACTCCCCTCCCTCAAATTGTTCCGAACGCAGGCCGAGAATATCTCTGGCCATTTGGCCCTCCTGGTTATAAAAACGAAATACCTGTTTCTCCCCAGCCAGCGTCATTTTACCGGGACTGAGTTTCAACACCGGACGGCCGTTATATTGAACCAGTTTATAGGCCATATCCAGATAAGGAGCATCGGCGGAAACGCCCATTTTAGTGCCGACCCCAAACGAATTCACCTCAGCCCCTTTAGCTAAAATCTGCTGAATCTTATATTCATCAAAAGCACCCGAGGCGAAAATCATGGTGTCCTTAAGGCCCGCCTCATCCAGAATGCGACGGGCAGCCTGACTTAAGC
>QMPV01000056.1 GCA_003648765.1 Candidatus Aminicenantota bacterium | reverse complement strand
TTCTCTGTTGTTTTTCCAAGAAAAAGGGTAGGGAATTTCTTTATTTCTACACTCAGTTTTCCCCTTTTTCGGTTTCCAAAATTTAATTTTTTTCTAATTTTTTAAACCGATCCTCTTATATTTTTAGGAAGTCGTTTTTTTTAATTTATCGCCTTAATCTCGATAGGTGAATTTTTCTTCCAGTTTCTTGAGTTTTTCCACGATTCCACCATATTCCAGTTCACTGAAAGGCAACATGGCGGCTCCGGAGAACCCTTGATTCCTAATGTCGATGGCTTTCTCTGAGATTTTGGCTCGAACATGATCCCAGAAGGGGTGGTCAAAAACATCAGCTGGTTCTGTTAAACGGCCGTCTTTGACACTAAAAGCAGCTCCGGTGACCACTGGCGGCCCGTCGAAATAAGAAATAGTGGCGTTGAGGGGACACGGCATCAAGGGTCCGGTATGGCTGCCTCTCATAAAACCGGCTACCAGATGGCCGATTTGAAATGGAGCCAGGACTTCGCCAGTAGCGGGAAATTCACCCTGAACTCGGACTATAGCGATCGGGTCATCTTTACCGGTGTATTTGCCCGCGATGTTATGGAGTCTAGTTGTCGAAATAGCCACGGCCTGGTTTCCTGTAGCCCGGGAAAAAATACTTTCAATGACATAACGTTCATTATCTCTGAGAAGAGCCGCAATGTCGTAGAGGTCGTCCGGGGCATTCAAATCAATAATTTTGTCTTTTTCAATATATTCAACATCAATTATTCGGAACCGGAAACCTTGGCTCATTTTGGGACTAAGAATTAAACCGGCACAATACATAGGGTCAGCGAAAGCTAGATAAAAAGGGAGGTTATAAGCTCCGGGATCTGTTTTGTCAGCGGCAAAGAATATGAAGGGCTCATTAGGTCTTTCCTCGAATTCCATTTCCGCTACAGCCGGGCCCATACCTTTAATATTGCCACTGAAAGCATCTTTCAGCAGATCCTGGCCCGCTCCGTAAAGCCCTTGTTTCTTGGCTACTTCTGTACCGGCCAGAAAAGCGTCCCAGGCTAATTTATGAATTTTTTCACTGCCGACACCTTGTTCATGAGTGCAGAGAATGGCAATATCATCGCCAGTATGACTGATATAAAAGTCAATGATTATATCTTTACCTTGAGTTTGAATGTAATTTTTTACTTCCTCCATTAAAGCTGCACTGGGTTTGATGTGGCCACCAATACTGCCAATATCAGCTTTAAGGGCACTAATAGTTATTTTCATCCCAACCTCCTTTAATTGTAATTTAAAGTGCTGCTGATGATGCTAATTTTATTAACAATTTTCCTGAAAATCAACCACTGGTGAGAAAAAGTTCCGGAAAAAGTTTAATTGTTTGCTCAGGTAATTTGCTCTGATAAAAAGTGAAAATTTTGACTTGAGGATAATTAGTCCAGGAAAATTTTTATTAAAGAAAAAGAAGCTCTCTAAAAAATTAGAGAGTTTTAGAAATACCTCCGGACTGAAGCTAAGAAACATATTTTCCCTGAGTTTGTCCTTATTTGAGACAGCTGTCATGTTTGTAGGGCAATAAGTCCTGTTTGCCCTAACCTTTTTCAGGGAAAATACTTTAGTTTAATTGGCATGAAATTTGCTGTATAATGGTAATGAGAAAGGAGCTATCATGAAAAAAGTACTTTGGGCTTTGATTCTGATTTTCCTTTTTCTCCTCCTTAGTTGTACCACCATCGATCAGCAGTATCAGGATAAAAGAGTTAGACTGGCTCCTCAGGAACAAGAACAACATTACTATTATCGGCCTTATTATTCCTATCATCACTATTATTATGGACCTTTGTGGTACTGGTGGCCGAGTTATATGTGGTGGGATCCTTTCTGGTTCTACGGTTTTTATAGCTACTATTATTCCTATTACCCCTACTACTACTCACCTTATTATTACGGAGGATATTATTATCCTACAGTTCGGTATGGTAAAACGTATGTCCGGAAAAGAGAACTGAAACAACCCACCCGACGAGCCCCTCGCACCAAGATTAGGCGAACAAGTATCCGAACCAGGACTTCGTCTTCTTCCATCTCCAGAACTCGCATTTCGACTTCTTCACGAGTCTCCTCTACAAAAATCCGCAAAAAGAAATAATTTTGAAGTAACTTTTTAGGGTAGAGAGGAGGAGAAAAATGGGTTTTAATTTAAAAAACAAATATTATTTATTTTGGGGAATTTTTCTCCTTCTCGGGATTGTCGGTCAGCTTCAGGCTGGAAAAAATTATTATCTCGCCACTAATCCTCAAGAAAAAATTTATTTTGGCCACATCAGCTACTTGGAAAACGATCAACAAGAAGGTCTTCCTCTTATTTTTCGTGAAGGCAAGCTTAAATCAGAAAGAGGCGTTTTAAATTTTCCTCTGGCCTCGGGAGATACCATTCTCACTACTTCTCAGGGAAAATGTGAGATTCAATTTGACACGGGTACTATTGTCCGTTTAGATGTCAATTCCCGCCTTCGATTGGAAACAATTATGGCTCCTAGTTTGAGTTCGAGGAAAAGACTTACCAATTTAGTTCTATCCCAAGGGCAGCTCTATTTAATGTATAAACGCTATGCTCGCTCAGAAATATTCCAGATAATAACTTCGCGCGCCGCGATAAAATTCGATCACAATAGTGTGGCTTATATCTGGCTAGATCAACAAGGGAACACTGGAATTGAAGTTGTGCGAGGAAAAGTTGGTGTCCTTTATGGGGCAAAGGAAGATAACCTCAAGAAAGAAAAACTTTCTTCTGGGATGAGAGTTTTGGTTTTAGCGGATAGGTTGATTCGGGCTCAATCCCTGCCCCTTCTGGCCGAGTTTAAACTCTGGAATGAAGAAATAAATCATTCTTTTGTTGAACTTCATGAGGGGCAGACTCCTTTACCTTTACCTCTTCAAAGATTACCAGAAGCTGTTTATTATTTTGCTCAGAAATATGGACAACTTTATGGAGAGTGGGTCTGGCATCCCTATTTAGGATATGTCTGGCGCCCTTTTGCCAATAGTTATTACCCTTGGGGAAGATGGCAGCCTTATTATTATGGACATTGGCGAGAAATCAATGGTGAATTATTTTGGGTGCCTGATGAACCCTGGGGTTGGGTGCCTTACCACCTTGGCCTCTGGACATGGGATGAAAAATTAGGTTGGGTTTGGATTCCAGGCAGTGCCTTTGCCCCAGCTTGGGTTACCTGGGATTTTTTCTTCGGCTATTACCTCTGGCGTCCTTGGCTTTTCTGTGACTGGATGCTTTGGGATGGGTATGGAAACAGCAGTTGGTATTATGATGTGGTCTACCCCTATTATTATGATAGAAATCTTGTTTTGCTGAAAAAGCCAGGTCAGCAAAAATCAGTTTTACGGAAAGTTCGCCGAGATCAATTAAAAAAGAAAACCACTCCTCCTTTCAAAATGCCCCGGGAATGGAGAGGGTTTTATAAAAATTATGTGAAGAAACTTAAGCAGCAAGACCAGCGAGTCTTAGCTAGCCTGAGAAAAGTAATTGATAATAGCCTTTGTCTCAAATCTCCTCAGTTAAATAGACTGGATTTAAACCGTCAGGTTGTCCGTTTGGCGGAACTCTCTCCCTTGCTGGCTAGCCAACAAAAAGGTTTAGAGGAATTTAGCCAGCCCCCTTCTTGCCAGGAAGTTAAGACTCAAGTAGTTGTTGATTTTATGACGGCTGAATTGCGGGAAACGCTGGATGTATTTACTTTTAAGCCGTTACCTAAGATGGAGCAAGGAGGAAAATCGAGAGTTTCTTTGCCATTTTCCCGGATTTTCCCTGCCCGAGAACTTTACCCAGTAATTGGAAACCAAGTAGAAGTTACCTCCCGGGGGGTGCTCCATCGAAAGGCCTCTTTTTCCCGGAGGCAATGGCTTGATTGGAATCCAGATATAAAAGTAGCCCGACGGCTGGGAGTAAATATTAAATATTCGGCGGTTAATAATGAGGTGAGGTGCCCAGAGTTGCGCCTTACCTCCCGGAAGTACGCCAGTTCAGTGGACAATCATTATTTTGGCGGACGACTCACTAGTTCAGGTCCCGTTTACACCAGTACCAACACCTCTACGTATTTGGGCCTCAGCTCCCGAACCACAAGTACTGCCCGAGTTGCTCCCAGAACAAATGGAGTCAGCCAGGCTAGAGGTGGTGCCCGCACCGGGAATAAGAAATAGCCGGACGAATTCGTAGGAAACTCTTCTCTGGAATAAATTAATTTAACTGCTGAATATCAAGAACAGAGTTTGAGGAATAAATTTCTGGAAAAAGTCTTTTATCTTGAAACAAAAGATATATTTACGGGCTTTTTTCTGAAAGTCAGCCAGAAATTCAGAGCGCAGGGGATGCACCGGTCGGAACCGCCAGGCTAAAGGATTAATGTACCGGCCGCGATATTTAATCCGATAGTCTAAATGGGGACCAGTAGCTTCGCCTGAAGCCCCAACATAACCGATAACTTGCCCTCCCTTGACCTTAGCTCCTCGGCGGATTCCCGAAGCGTAGCCGCGGAGATGGAGGTAAAAGGTTTCATAACCGTTTTTATGTCGCAGGCGGATCATCCGACCCGAAGCTCCATTCCAACCCACAAAGGTGACTACTCCGTCGGCTGTAGCCTGGACAGGAGTGCCAATGCGGGCGGCGTAGTCAACTCCATAGTGAGGACGATAAACTTTCCGAATAGGATGAAGACGACTGTAACTGAAACGGGAAGTTATGCGGGCGAATTTAATGGGTGATTTTAAAAATTCTTTGCGTAACGATTGGCCTTCGAAAGTAAAATAATCACTTTGGCCGGTATCAGGATAAGTATAGCGGAAGGCTTGAAAAGTCCGACCCTGATTGGTGAATTCGGCCGCCAGAATGGGGCCGTAATTGACGAAGCGGCCTTCAAGATATTTCTTCTCAAAGATAATTTTATAAGTATCTCCTCGTCTGAGGTCCAGATAAAAATCTATATCCCAAGCAAAGATCTCAGCCAGAGCCAGAGCTAAAAAGTCACTCTCTCCTTGGTTATTGATCGAATCAATTAAATTATCCGTGATTGTCCCAAAGATCATCCTGGTTTTGATTTCATAAGGCAAAGGCAGAAGTTCAGCCTGAAAGCCGTTATCATCCCGGGTCACCCGGAGAAATTGTTGCTCGTCCACTTGGTATTCGAACGAATGAAGTTGGTTGTTTTCATCCAAGAAAAATTTAATTTTCCGACCGGCAATAATTCGGGCTAAATCGTAGACCGGTTTGACTTGTTGACGAAGTTGGTAGATTTCGCCGGGAGAAAAATCGAACAAGGCCAAAATGTCAGAAATGGTTTGTCCGGGTTTGACCACAATTTCTTTAGTCTCCAATTTGGGGGAAGGAGACGAAATTTCAGGGGACGGAGGTGATTTTGGTGCAGCTTTGTTCAGTACTTGAGATGTTGAAGAACTTCTGGAGAAAACAAGAAAGAGGAAAATTGCCCCACAGGCGAGAACATAACTTAGGAGAAATAGCGGATGAGAGAAGGCTTGTCGTTGTTGTTCAATTCTCAAGTGTACTTTTTTCACTTTTCCCGTAGAGAGAGATTTTAACTGAAATTGGGTCTATTGGCCAATGTTGGGCCTGGCGACAAATCTGGTTACCGATTGGCCCAAAAGTAGCCGGTTAGAAAAGCCACTCGGGCCACAGCGGCCATAATATCGGGATTAAGCCGGTAAATGGTATCCTGGGGGAGATGGTAATGGAGATGGGGACCATTGGAAACAAAATTGATGCAGGGTATCCCTTTTTTAAAGAAAGAAGCGTAGTCTGAACCACGCACGCCAAGTCCTCTAATCTGGGCATAGCGATGAATAATTTGGACTAAATCATCAGCTTGATGAAGACATTGGGCAAGTTCCTCAGGTTGAGGGCTGTGGATAGCCACAACTCCATCGCCTTCGCCCACCATGTCAAAGTTAAACATAGCTCCGATTTTCTGGAGAGGTTGGGGTAGGTGGTCAACAAAATATTGGGACCCTTGAAGCCCCATTTCTTCTCCCCCGAAAAGTACAAAGGCTACCGACCCTTTCGGCCGTTTTTTAAGTTGAGCGAAGGCTCGGGCAATGGCCATGACCACGGCGCTGCCGCTGGCGTTATCATCGGCTCCAAGAAAAATTTTTCCCATGTGGGTGCCACAATGGTCGAAATGGGCTCCGTAAACTAGAAATTCATTTTTCAAGCGGGGGTCGGTGCCAGGAATGTAGCCCACAATATTAAATCCTTTTCCCTCAGGAAAGTAGCGGGCTTTGACTTGAAAATGGATTTTGGCTTTTAAGGGAAAAGAAAGGGGGTGGCGATAGGTTAGCAAGTCTTTTTTTATTTTTGTAGCGGTGAGACCTTTTTCTTGGAAAATTAAATCAGCGATTTTTTCACTGATAATCGCCGGGGTGAAACCGGCAATCCGGTCGCCATTGGGATTGGCCAAAGGATTGGGGTAGATATAAATTATCCCTAGGGCTCCTTTGGCTTTGGCTGTGGCCATCCGCCGGCGATGCTCATCATGAGTCTGAAAGCGTTTGTCCTGGGGGTCAGGTGTTCCTCGAAAGCAAAGCACGAATTTTCCCTTGACCTCCAATCCGGCATAGTCGTCGTAACCTAGCTCCGGTGCCGAGATGCCCCAACCAGCAAAGACAACTTCCCCTTCGTGGTCGCCGCTGTCGCTGAAAAGGAGAGGCAGGAAGTCTTTCACTGGCTTAAGAGGCTTGACTTTGGGGGTTGCTTCTCCCGGCAAAATAAGCGACATGGAGGCTTCTTCGATGACTGAGTACGGGGAGGGATAGGGTTGGAGGTAGGTCGAGCCGGCCAGGGGTTTTAGTTTCCATTGGCGGAATTTTTTGGCCGCCCATTGGGCTGCTTGGGTAAAACCTTTATCGCCGGTGAGTCGTCCTCCGAAAGAAGGAGAAGAAATGGTTTTGGCCAGTTGATAGACTTCTTCCGGTTTGATTTGCTCGAGACTTTTTATAAGATAAGGTGAAAGTTTTTTACTTTCAGCTGAAGCATGAAAAGCGAAAATAAAACTTAGACTGAAAATTAAAAAAGTTATGAAGGTCTTTTTCCTTTTGGTCAGCATAATTAACCTCCTTTGGTTTCTTTCGTGGTTAATGAGTTTAAGCGGAGAAAATAATGGCGAATAAGCTGGCTAGCCAATCCACTAAGGCCGATGAGACCAATAAGATTGGTGAGAGCCATCATGCCGTTGAAAATATCCCCGATGGACCAGGTGACTTCGACTTCCAGAATAGCTCCCAGAAAGATGAGTCCACAAAAAGCCCAGCGATAGGGTTTCTTGATCCAGACACCGAAAAGATAACTGAAGGCGATTTCACCATAATAAGGAACGGCAATCAGGCTAGAGTAGCCGAAAAGGAAAGAGCTGGCCACCACCACTATTCCCCCACCAGAGAGAGCGGCGTTAAAGGCATTAACTGTCATCTGGGTGCTGGTGCCTTCTTGCCAGACTCCGGCGACCAAGACGGTCAATCCAGTTAAGGTGCAGATGACCAAGGTGTCAATGAAGACATCCAGTGAGGCGATCAATCCCTGACGAACCGGCTCGCTGGTTTTAGCCGAGGCATGAAAAACAGCCGCAGTGCCGGTGCCGGCTTCGTTAGAGTAAGCTCCCCGGGAGAGTCCGTAGCGAATGGCCCGGGCTACTGTGGCGCCAGCCACCCCGCCGGTCAAGGCTGAAGGATGGAAAGCCCCAACGACGATGAGACGGAGGGCTCCGGGTAATCTGGAAATAAAAAGGGCCAGAGTCAGAAAAGTTCCCAAAAGATAAATAGTCACCATGAAAGGGCTGAGAAATTCTGTTACCCGGGCAATGGATTTTATCCCTCCGATAATCACCAACCAGGTGAGACCAGCCAAAGCTAAGCCACTTATCCAGGGTTGGAGACCGAATTGAGTTTTCAGAGCCAGGGCGATGGAGTTGGCCTGAATTGTGGAAGTCGAAAAGAGAGGTTTACAACCCATGAAGAAGGCAAAAATGCCGGCTAAAAGAGGTAAATTCAACCCGTAGCGGATGTAATACATAGGGCCACCGGCCGTTGAACCATCGGGAAGAATCCTTTTAAATCTTTGACCCAGAACAGCCTCGACTGTTTTGGTGGCCATGCCAAAAAAAGCTGCCAACCACATCCAGAAAATGGCTCCTGGGCCGCCCATGGCAATGGCAGTGCACACTCCGGCAATATTGCCGTTACCTATTGTGGCCGCCAAGGAGGTGGTTAAAGCCTGGAAAGGAGAGATGTCGCCTTTCTTTTCTTGAGCCGTTTCTCCATATTCTTTCCTGCCAAAGGCAAAGCGAAAAGCCAGCCCCAAACGTCGGGCCTGGATGAAACGCAAGCGGAAGGTAAAAAAGATACCTACACCGAGAAGGAGAAGTACAAGATGGGGTCCCCAGACAATCGTTCCCAGGAGTTTGATGAGGCGATTAAATTCGCTCATTAATCAGCCACCCGGGGGGATGTCTTCTCGAAGCGGGGTCATTCTTTCTTTCCCTGGGCCTTTTTCCTTTTAATTTCCTTCTTAACTGCAGGATGGAGAACCAGAAAGTAATAAAGAGTTAAGCCTGCAGCCAGCAGAGCAAAGCGGCTATAATTTCCCTGAAAAAGGGCTATTAGAGTGTAAACAAAAACACCCAAAAGAAGAAAAAGGTGAAAAAAGGCAAACAGCCAGTCACCCATTGAAATCAGTTTTCTTTAGTAGAGGAGGTGGAAGCTTTTTCCAAGTTCAATTAATTATTTTCTAAGCGTCTCACTGAAATTATTTCAATGGTTTCCCGGGGAACGTTCCGCATGCCTCGCCGGGTCATGGTTTTCACCTCAGCTATGGCATCGACCACATCCATTCCTTGAATAACTCGGCCAAAAACACAATAGCCATATCCTTCGGGAGTATTGTCTCGATGGTCAAGAAAAGTATTGTCTACCAGATTAATGAAAAACTGAGCTGTGGCTGAGTTTATCTCCATAGTCCGGGCCATGGCGATAGTCCCTCTTTTGTTGGATAAACCATTGGTGGCTTCGTTCTTAATCGGCGGCCTGGTGCTTTTCCGGTGGAGTTCAGTGGTATACCCCCCACCTTGAATCATAAAGCCTTTAATTACCCGATGAAAAATTGTTCCATCGTAAAACCCATCATCCACGTAACGGAGAAAGTTCTCCACGGTAACTGGTGCTTTCTGGGGAAATAGTTCAATGATGATATCGCCTTTTGAAGTTTTCATTAATACTTTGGGGTTAGCTTTGGCCCAGCCAGACAGGGTTAGTCCTAAAGCTAGAAGAGCCGTAATTGCCATCAAAAAAAATAATTTTTTCATAAAAGCCTCCTTTTGAAACAAAGGATTTTATACCAGAAACCCGGGGTTAAATCAATTCTGGATAGAGGGGCTATTGTTTTTCTCCCCGGTACAGTAACCAGGGATTTTTTGCTGTTTTCAAATAGTTTCTAAGTTAATGTGGCTGGAATTGATTAAATGGTCATTTGGGGGAGAAGGAAAAAAGCAGAATTTCTCAATGGATAAAATGAATTTTATGATTATAGGTTTGTCTCTAAAATTGACAGGATTAAACTTTTTTTGTAATAATGGCCGAGAATGGGGAAGAGGGGAAGAATTTGGTATTTTTAGATCTAAAAAAAATTTCTTTGAATCTTTTTAGGAGGAAGGGGAATGAAAAAAATTGTTTTGGTTATGAGCTTTGTTTTTTTATTGGTGACTTATCCTCTAGTTTCTCCAGTTGAGGCCAAAGGACATATAGAATTTGGATTTCATTATGGGGCCTGGAGTATTAATTTATTAAAAGGGATGATTGAGCAAGGGTTAAGCGATGCACTTGAATCTGATTTAAAAGATAAATTCTTAGAAGATATTCAGGAAGACCACCCTAATTTTCAGGAAAAATATTATAGTCAGAGTGTTTCTTTCGATTCAGGGGGACATAATTATGGTTTTGAAATCAGATGGTATCCTGGTGGAGAAAACGGCTCTTTCAGCTTAGGGTTGGGGTTTGAGAAGACAAGAATGGAAATAAGTATGCCCCAAGTGAGCGCCCAATTAGATATTGAGGATACCACTACTTCAGAAGTGGCCAGTTTTGAAGGTGAAGCCAGTGGAAGCTTTCTTGTTGAGCCCTTTTCGTTTCATCTGACTTTACGCTGGGATATTTTCCCTTCCTCTTTTATTCATCCTTACTTAACTTTTGGAGTCGGGGCGGCCGGAGCCAGTGCTTTCGATGAGGCTCAGGTGGAATATAGTTATCAAGGCCAATTGCAAATTCCTGGTGAACCACTTGAATCTTATGAAGGGAGCGAAACTAAAACCTTAAAAGAATTAGTGACGAAATGGAGAAAGAAGGAGAAGAATTCTTTCTGCCAGAATTTTTCCCTTTTGTTCAGTTGAATTTTGGGCTTAAAGCTAAATTTTCTTCCAATCTTCATGGTTTGGTTGATGTAGGTATTTTCAATGGATTTTTGATTCGCGGTGGGTTGGCCTTGCGGCTCTGAGGAACTCCTTAGGTTCAAACATCATTAGGAGGCAAGCCGGGGCTTAGCTTTTTCTTTCGGCGCTATTGTCCTGAATCCAAGGTTGCTTGCCCAGGAATTGGGGACAGATCTTCAACTTTTACTTTTGATGGTAATAACTCAGTTATTTAGTTATAAAATTATGTTTCAGTGCTTAACAGCATTATCACAACCTATCTGATGCCAGATTTTTTGTTATTGATCATTATCACACGGTGTCAATATCACCCGATGTCAGACACCGATCACCCGGTGTCAGACACCGAGATTTTATAACAGGGTCAGCAGAAATTATATCTTATTTTTGATCTTATCATCTCAGCTGAGGCCTCTGAATAAAGACAGCCAAATTGGATAAACTCCTTACTTGTTCTATTGTTGGTAGAGTATTTTTTTCTTTTTTTTATGTGGATAAATTATTATTATTTTTGTTGAAGAATTAAGAAGGAGGTTCTCATGAGTCGACAAATTAAATTAATTTTTGGAGCAATTGTTATTTTCGGATTGCTGCTACCTGGAGTCGCTTCCTCCTCATCATCTCTGTCCGCAGATGAGACGCAACTTCTCCAGGTGATGCATTCTATTTCGAGTCATACTCTTTTTAATTATGTGAAGGAGCTGGCTTCAGAAAAATATGCTGGCCGTTTAGGGGGTACAGAAGGATTTAATCGAGCCGCTCACTGGGCAGCGGAGTTATTTAAAAAATGGGGGCTTAAACCTGTCGGTGATCGAGGAACTTACTTCCAGGAGTTTCCCATCGCCTATACTCTAGTTTTTCCAGGTAGCGAAGTGGTTATGCATATTCCCTATAAAGGGGCCACTTTGAAAAAATATTATCATTATTTTGATGAGTTTATTCCTGGCTCGACCTCAGCCTCAGGAGAGGTTACGGCTGAAGTAGTTTATGTTGGTTATGGTGTGACTGCTCCAGAGTTAGGTTATGATGATTATCAAGGAGTTGATGTAAAAGGAAAGATTGTATTAATGGAAAGAGAAGTGCCGGTTTCTCCTGACAAAGACAGGGATCTTTTTCTTAAGTGGCGACCTTATTCCTTCCATCAATATAAGCTAGAGAATGCGGCAGCTCATGGAGCTAAAGGAATGCTTTATAATTATGGTCCTATTGCCAATCCCAATAATTCTTACCGCGAGGGATTTATTTATAGCCATGTGGGCCCTGTAGTAGTAGAGGATATTTTTGCTGGTACAGGACGTTCTCATAAAGATGTGGTGGCTAAAATAAAGAAAGAGTTGAAACCACAGTCTTTTGCCACTGGAAAAATTTTCACGATTAAAAACAAGACAGAACATCATCCTGAGGGAAAATGTTATAATGTCTTGGCTTTATTAGAAGGGTCTGACCCAGTTTTGAAAAATGAGATTATTATAATTGGAGCTCACCTTGACCATTTAGGCTATTGTTACACTCTGATTCCCGGAGCCAATGATAATGCTTCGGGAGTAGCGGTGACGCTGGGAGTGGCCGAAGCTTTGGCTAAATCGCCGGTTAAATTGAAGCGATCTATTCTTTTTATTCTTTTCGGTTCCGAAGAGCAAGGTGTGGTGGGTTCGGATTATTATTGCCAGCACCCAGTTTTTCCTCTGGAGAAAACAGCTGCTTTTATCAATATGGACGGAGTTGGTTGTGGGGACAAACTAAGCGCCTTGGCGGCCAAAAATTACCCCGAGTTTTGGGCCTTTTTCCGGGAGGCCAACGAAAGATATGTTCATCGTCAGATTCGGACTAGCTATTTTGCTAATTTAGCTCGACCCCGCCTGGATGCTGCCCGATTTATGTGGAAAGGAGTGCCTACTATCTCTTGGAGTGCTTTTGGGGCCCGCTCTTATTACCATAATCCCAAAGATAATATTGACACTATTACTCCCGAGATCATGGAAGATTTGGCCCAGATTTTATTTTTAGGTGTGGTCAAAATGGCCAATGCAGCTCAAATTGATTTTCGTCAAGGTAACCCTTCTAACTGAAAGTAATGTTTCAGCATTTTCTGCCCACGAAGATTATTTTTGGCCAAGGAGTAGCTGCAGGGCTTGCCCGGATTATTCAGGAGGATTTTCCTCCAGGCCCAATTTTATGTCTCACTGATAAGGGAGTCAGGAAAACAGGTCTAGTTGATTCTCTTTTGACCAAGTTAAGAACGGTGGAAATTTTTGATGAAGTAGAAGCCAATCCTCGCCGAAGAACTATAGATGAAATTGCCTTGAGGGCCCGAAGTCTTCGTCCTGTTGTGGTGATTGGGGTGGGCGGGGGGAGTGTGCTTGATGCCGCTAAAGCGGTGGCTTTGTTGGTCACCAACCCTGGATCGATCAGAGATTATGAAGGCCGGCAGAGGTATACTCAATCTCCTCTGCCGATGGTGGCGGTTCCCACTACCTGTGGCACGGGTAGCGAAGTTACTTGGGTAGCAGTAATCACTGATGAAAACCGAAAATTTAAAATGAGTATTAAGGGGCCGGAAATGTACCCTCGGATAGCCCTGGTTGACCCCGAAACTTTAAAAACATTACCGTCTCCATTAATTGCTGCGACGGGCCTGGATGCTTTGACCCATGCTGTTGAAGCTCTGGCCGTTAAAGTGGCTAGCCCTTTGACAGATATTTTAGCTTTAGAGGCTATTAAATTGATTGTTGCCTGGTTGAAGGAGGCTTATAAAGATATAAAAAATAATCATTTGGCCAGAGAAAAAGTCATGCTTGCCAGCCTGATAGCCGGGTTGGCCTTTGGCCAGAGTGATGTGGGCGCTGTGCACTGTCTCTCTGAGGCGTTAGGAGCCTGGTACGACCTTCCTCATGGAGTAGCCAACGCTGTTTTTCTTCCTTTAGTGATGGAATTCAATTTAAAATATGCTCAGCCTAAATACGCCCGGGCTGCTTATTATTTAAATTTGGTGGCCCCCGATGAAGATGAAGCCAGAGCAGCCAGGGAGTTTCTTCTTAAGGTTAAATCCTTGAAGCAGGAATTGGAGATTCCTTCAGCTCGAGCACTGGGTCTTAGAGAACAAGACTTTCCTCTATTGGCTCAGAAAGCTGTTGAAAATAATTCCAACCCCTCCAATCCTCGGCCGGTAAGTTATGAAGATTATCTCAGTTTACTTCACCAGGCTTTGGCTGAAGATGAAAGAAATGAAGATAGTTAGATTGAAGAATTAAGTAAGTCATCTTACTTTTATCCTTATCGTTTATCAGGCCGGGTAGAAGGAAAATTCTGGAAATTCCAAGAAGAAAAGCAAAACTAGCTGCGGGATTAGATTGGTTAGGACAAAAAGTCGAAGTCACGAATAAAACGATGAAACAAATCGAAAGTAGCTTGTTTTTTGGTTAAATGCTCTACCCGCAGAGAAGCTATTTTTTAATTAATTTCAATATTGACAACAAGTTAGATTGATATTATATTATATACAAAAGAATTTCCTTCAAAGCTTAATCTCCTTTTAAGCTATTTAACCTTAAATGAAGTTTATAGCTTTAGAACATAAGTAGTACAACAAAAAAGGAGGTGAGGCGATGTTGGTTAAAAAATGCTGCCTAATATTATTAGTCACAAGTTTAATTCTCTTGCTCTCGTGTCATTTCCAAGAAAAGAAGAAAGATTTAAGTTTGCCGGATTTATATGTCAAGGACGTCTCCTGTATGGGAGGCAATCTGTATCTAACTATTGGCAATAAAGGCCATGCCCCGCTTCCGGAAAATTGGACAGGGTTAGCTTCATTATATATTGATGGTGTTATTCAAGACGATATTCTTCTGCCTCATCCTACTTCTCGAACAAAGGGAGGTTTAGAGAAGCCCGGAGGAGAATCGCACTATTTAATTCCTTTTGACGTCTCTTCCTCCATCAGAGTAGATGTTTATGTGGATTATACCGACGAAATAAGAGAGGCTAATGAGAAAAACAATAGTTTGGAAAATGTCTATGTCGGCCCCTGCCTCTTACCCGACCTGAGTATCGACGAGATTTACTTAAATGATGATTGTGAAGTAGTGGTCGTAGTGGAAAATAAGGGGCCGGGGCGGATT
>QMPV01000055.1 GCA_003648765.1 Candidatus Aminicenantota bacterium | reverse complement strand
AAGTTAATGGTAACTTAAAATTGGTCTCAATGGCTTTTCTTCTGGAAGACCCCAATCTTCCAGTTATTTGGCGAGGTCCAATGAAAATGAAAGCTATTCAGCAATTCTTGGGAGATGTTAACTGGGGGGAGCTAGACTGGTTAATTATTGATTCTCCACCTGGCACAGGTGATGAACCACTTTCAGTGGCCCAATTAATTCCAGCAACGGGAGCCCTTATTGTCACTACTCCTCAAGAAATATCCCTCCTTGATTCAAGAAAAGCAGTAACTTTCGCCAGACGGCTCAATCTCAAAATTGTGGGCATAGTGGAAAATATGAGTGGTCTTATTTGTCCTCATTGTGGCCAAAAAATCAATCTCTTTAAAGAAGGGGGAGGGGAAGTGGCAGCCAAAGAATTAGGAGTTCCATTTTTGGGCCGTATTCCTATTGACCCTGAGATTGTAGCTTTGGGTGACGAAGGGCAACCTTTTGTAGCTGCCCGGCCTGAATCGGCAGCCGCCCAGGCTTTTCAAAAAATAGTCGATCAGATTCTAAAATCCACTTCAGCCTAAGGATAATAACTCAACAATAAGAGGAGGTAAGTATGTATCAAGCAAGAGGCCGGGGAGGAGGCTATGGTCAAGGTTGGGGCAATCAGGGCCGAGGCCGAGGAGGCGGCGCTGGCCCTGGAGGTAATTGCCTCTGTCCAGCCTGTGGTCATAAAATCCCCCACCCCCGAGGAACTCCTTGTTCTCAAATAAGTTGTCCTAAATGTGGAACGCCTATGATTAGGGAATAAATAACCATGCCCATCTATGAATTTAAATGTCAGGACTGCGGACATATATTTGAAGTCTTTTTCAAATCAAGAGAAGATTTTACTCATCAGGCTTGCCCTCAATGTCAGAGCCAGAGGACAGCGAAAATTTTTTCTACCCCAGCTCGAGTTTCACTCTCCTCCACCCGTCCTAGTGGTTTAACCTGCTGTGGTCGTTCCGAGAGATGTGAGACCCCTCCCTGTACCACCGGTGGCTCTTGTCGTCGAAATTAAAGCATGTCCGGGCTGGCCTCTAGGAGAGACATGAATTAAAAATATTAGGGGACTTTCCCCTGCGAAAGATAATCTTTATTTTGATTAGGAGGAATAACTTGGACGAACAAGAATATAAGACAATGGAAACAAAAGTCATCCATGCCGGTCAAGAACCGGATCCACTCTTCGGTGGTGTATCAGTACCTATTTATCAATCTTCAACTTTTGCTTTTCAGAATGCTGAACAAGGTGCGGCCCGTTTTGCTGGCCGAGAAAAAGGATATATTTACACTCGCATTGCAAATCCCACGATAAAAGCTCTAGAAGACAGTGTGGCTGCCCTGGAAAACGGTTATGGAGGCATTGCTACTTCCTCTGGAATGTCAGCCATCTCTACAGTTCTCTTTGGTTTATTAGAGAAAGGATCGCATCTTATCAGTACAGCTTCAGTTTACGGAGCCACTCGAGTCATGGTGGAAAACATTCTTTCCCGCTTTGATGTGGTCGCTGATTTCACTGATACTTCAAAAATAGACAATATTCGCCGACTTATCCGATCGGAAACAAAGTTGCTTTTTATTGAAACTCCGGCCAACCCCACTTTAGTGCTTACGGATATTGCCGCCTGTGCCCAATTAGCCAGAGAAAACAACCTTCTCTTAGTGGTGGACAATACTTTTGCTTCTCCAATCATCCAAAATCCCTTGGATCTCGGCGCTGATATTGTTATCCACAGTGTTACTAAGTTCCTCAATGGGCACAGCGATGTTGTCGGGGGAGTCATCGTCCCTCGGGAAGAAAGCATCTATCAACAACTCCGGAAAATCATGCCGCTTCTTGGTGGAAATATGGACCCCCATCAGGCCTGGCTAGTTCTGCGGGGCATTAAAACACTAGCCTTAAGAGTGGAAAAAAGTCAGGAAAATGCCTTCAAATTGGCTCAATTTTTAGCTGATCATCCTCAAGTAGCCTGGGTGAATTATCCCGGGCTAAAAAGCCATCCTCAACACGACTTGGCTCGTCGCCAAATGCGAGGCTTCGGAGCCATGATTTGTTTTGGATTAAAAGGAGGCTATGAAGCCGGCAAAAAAATGATCAACTCGGTCAAAATAGCTACATTAGCCGTTTCTTTAGGTGGCGTCGAATCACTCATTCAACATCCGGCCAGTATGACCCACGCCGGGGTACCTCAAAAAGAAAAAGAGCAAGCCGGCATTACTGATGACCTTATCCGCCTCTCTGTAGGCTGCGAAGGCTTTGAAGACTTAAAAGCCGACCTAGAACAAGCTCTCTCTCAGGTTTAAAGAAAGAGAGCCAAGGTAAGGGAAAAAAGTTTAAAAAGAAATAAAAATAACTTAGCGAGTAAAGCAAGATGGAAAATTCTCAAAGTAAAGGCCCTTTAGTTAAATTAACGGTTCTTTACGATAATCATCCTTCTCCAGATAAACGGCTAAAAGCAGATTGGGGGTTTGCTTGTTTAGTTCAAGGACTGGAAAAAAATATTCTCTTTGACACCGGCGCTAAAGGCGAAATTCTTCTCCACAATATGGCCCAACTTGGCTTTTCTCCTCAGGAAATAGACGGTGTTTTTCTTTCCCACCACCACACGGACCACACCGGGGGACTTGACCGGCTCCTCGAGGTCAACCCTAATCTAACTCTCTGGTTACCAGCCTCTTTTCCCGATAAAGACAAGCTTGCTTGGCGCCAACAAGGGGCTACTCTCCATGAAATCACTACACCAGAGTCAATATGCCCGCATGCTTTCTCGACAGGCATCATTGAAGGCTGGATAAAAGAACAATCTCTCATTTTAGAAGTTAATTCTGGCACTATTGTTCTCACCGGTTGTGCTCATCCTCGAATAGTCAATATTATCTCCAAGGTTAAACAAAACTTCCCTCAACCTATTACTCTCCTTCTGGGTGGATTTCATCTGGCGGGTTTCAGTTCACGCGAAATTGTGGGAATAATTCAAAACTTCCGGCTCCAGGAAGTTAAACGAGTGGCCCCGGCTCATTGTACTGGTGAAGAAGCCATAGAGCTTATAGCCCAAGAATACCAGGAGGATTTCATCCGAATCTCCGTGGGCGAACGGATAGAAATACAATGATTTGTAGTGTAGCCAGTGGCAAAGGAGGCACCGGTAAAACTACGGTGGCGGTCAGCCTAGCCCTTAGCTTAAAAGAAAAAGAAGTTGTCCAATTTATTGACAGTGATGTCGAAGGCCCCAATGCCCATCTCTTTCTTAGACCAGACATCATTTCCTCCCAGGAAGTTTTCCTTCCCGTGCCAGAAATCGACGAAGAGCAATGCACTCACTGCGGCTTGTGCGCCGAGGTTTGTGCTTATAATGCCTTAGCTGTTCTTCCTGATCAGGTTCTTGTATTTCCAGAACTTTGCCATGGCTGTGGTGGCTGTACTCTGCTCTGCCCCCAAAAAGCAATTAGAGAGAAAGGACTTAGAATAGGCCTCATCCATCAAGGTCGTCTTCCTCAGCTAGATTTTCTCCAAGGACGACTGGATGTCGGACTACCTCTTTCTCCCCCAGTAATTCGAGAATTAAAGAAACTCATCTCTCCTGATAAAACAGTCATTATTGACTCTCCACCAGGCACATCATGCCCAGCTGTAGAAAGTATGAAAGGCAGTGACTTTGTGCTTCTGGTAACCGAACCCACTCCCTTTGGACTCAATGATTTAAAATTAACCGTTGACACTTTAAAAAAACTTCATTTACCCTCTGGAGTAGTCATCAACCGCTCCGAGCCGGCTCATGATCGGCTAATTGAAGAATATTGTCATCAAGAAAAAATACCCGTGTTAATGAAAATTCCCTTTGACCGCGGCATTGCTCATGCCTATTCAGAGGGACAATCACTGGTCGAATATAAACCATCTCTCCGGGATGAATTCAGATCTCTTTGGACAAAAATAAAAGAATTAAGCCGATGAAACAACTAACTATTATCAGTGGTAAAGGTGGCACAGGTAAGACAACCATCACGGCTTCCCTGGCTCTTTTGGCTGAGAAAAAGATTTTGGTCGATGCTGACGTAGACGCAGCTAATCTTTTTCTCCTTCTATCTCCTCAGATCAAAGAAACCCATAATTTCTTTGGCGGAGTCAAAGCGGTGATTGAACAAGACCAATGCACAAGATGTTTGGACTGCCTACCCGTTTGTCGCTTTCAGGCTATTTCCCAAAATAGTGCCGGCCAGGTAGTCATAGAACCACTCTCCTGCGAAGGGTGTAAAATCTGTTCTTATGTCTGTTCCCCCGGGGCCATAAAAATGGAAAAAAATCACTCTGGGGACTGGTATATTTCTGAGACTCCCTACGGACCATTTGTCCATGCCCGTCTTTTACCCGGCGAAGAAAATTCTGGTAAATTGGTGACGGAAATTAGAAAAAAAGCTTCCCAACTGGCGGAAGAAAAAGGTGCGGAACTTATTCTTATAGACGGTCCACCGGGAATTGGCTGCCCGGTCATCGCTTCTCTTTCTGGAAGTGACTTAGTCCTAGTGGTTACTGAACCGACCCCAGCTGGTATTCATGACTTGGAGCGTGTTGTTCAGACAGCTCGTCATTTTAAAGCTAAAGTCGGTTGTTGTCTCAATAAATATGATCTAAATCCTACTCGTTCCCAAGAAATCACCCAGTGGTGCCGCCAGGAAAACATTCCTCTTTTGGGCCGCATTCCCTTTGCTGAAGAAGTCATCGACTCCCTCCGCCAAGGTAAACCCTATCTGGAATTATATCCTCAGGGACAAGCGGCCACTCCTTTGCGGCAACTCTGGGAAAATACAAAAAAAGAATTATTTTCCTAAAACTTTTTCCAGCTCACGGAGATGATCTTTCAAGTAAAAAAATCAAGAAACAAAGGAAAAAGGACAAACCGGCAAAAATTCCAGCTCATCCCTTTTAGAAAACCCCAATATGCTCCTCTCCCCCAAACTCATTCTTGCACACAGTCCAGAAGTTTGATTCTTCCTTGGCCAATAAATAAAAAAGCGCCTTTTCATTTAAAAAATTTAATTAAACCCCTCTCTTTTTCCTTCCTGGTTTTTTCCAGTATAATTAAACGTCGTCTCCTCGCCTGGCCAAGGGCGTGTCATAATCCCCAGGCAGAGGAGTTGTCAATTGGACAAATTAATTTTGGCGAGAGAGGCTGAAGCATGTCCCAGAAGAATGATCAAGATCTAGAAAGATTCGCTCGCGAACTTCAAGAACAAATTATGAATCAACTCCGACAACAATATTCTCCCCAAGTAATTGAACGCTGGCAAAACCCCCATAATTTCTACCGTCTTGAAAATCCTGATGGCTATGCCAAAGTAACAGGAAGCTGCGGGGATACGATGGAAATGTTTTTGAAAATTCAGAATGACCGCATCATTGAGTCCTCATTCTTTACAGATGGTTGTGGCACCACCATTGCCTGCGGTAGTATGGCCACTGAATTAGTGGAGGGCAAAACTTTTACCGAAGCTTTGGCTTTAGTCAGTACGGAGGAAATCTTAAAAAAATTAGGGGGTCTGCCTGAGCCCGATGTCCATTGTGCCCAACTAGCTGCCGAAACTATGCGCCGGGCCCTAGCCGATTATCTCTATCAAAAAAAGCATGCCTGGAAAAAAATATATCGCAAAATAGAAGAAAAGTAATTAACTTCTCCTCCAGACTAATTAAGTTTCAATCCTAGAAATCTAGCTGAAAACTTGTCATTTCCAACTAAGTGGGTTAAAAATATTTCTTTGTTTAATCAAACCAGGAGGTTAAAAAATATGAAAAATTGCCGGCAAGAGGATAATCTTAAAAACTGCACCTGCACGTGGGAACCTTGTAGCCGAAAAGGCCTTTGTTGTGAATGTCTGCAATATCACTGGAAAATGGGTGAACTTCCCGGATGTCTTTTCCCTCCGGAAGTGGAAAGAACTTATGATCGATCTATTAAACGTTTCATTGAAGTTTATAAAGACCGGGTGTGAAAAGAGTGGGCCCTGGATGAGGTGCTTTTCCTCTAATAAACAACCCAAAAATGCTCAGGATAATTCTTGGAAAACAGTTTCCAGCTGATTTAAGCCTTATTTTTACTTATTGTCGAAACACCCACTCTTTCACTAG
Source organism: Candidatus Aminicenantota bacterium (assembly GCA_003648765.1). GTDB lineage: Bacteria > Acidobacteriota > Aminicenantia > Aminicenantales > Aminicenantaceae > JdFR-80. The sequence continues at coordinate 8,618 of QMPV01000055.1, read as the reverse complement.
AATATCCTCTTCAAAAGGCAATAAAGTTAGGCCAATCCAAAAAAAGGGAAAAAAAATGAAAATAAAAAAGCTTCATGAGCTAAGCCGGGCAGAGCTACTTCAATTACTGACTGAGGCCGCCAAAAATTGGTTGGCTCACGACGGGCTCTGGTTTCGAGCTGTCGAGGACCGTTTCGGGATGGAAGTGGCCTTGGAGCTTGACCGCCAAGCTTGGGAAAAATTCACTGTCATTGAAGCCAAACGGATTATGAAGTATCTCCAATTGAAACCAGGTGGGGGTATTCCAGCTCTTATTCAGGCGCTCGAATTCCGCCTCTATGCTCGATTAAATCGTCAAGAAGTCATTGAAGTTAGTGAGGACCGCTGTGTCTTTCGGATGCTCTCCTGTCGCGTTCAGGAAGCCCGCCAGCGTCAAGGATTGCCCGATTTTCCTTGCAAACCGGTTGGGCTGGTGGAATACCGAGAATTTGCCCGAACCATCGATCCCCGGCTAGAAACACGCTGCCTCCTTTGTCCCCCTGATCCTCATCCCCCTGAAGTTTGGTGCGCCTGGGAATTTACTCTGAAAAAAGATAAGTTAGCTGATTAGGCTCTTTATTTTTCACTTTTCAAATAATAATTTTTATGATAAATTTATTTCTCGAAGGCTCTGCTTCGAGACTTACCTAAAGAGGAGGTTGCCTTCCTTAAAGAAAAAGAAGAAGCCGAGTTTCTTCTGCTGATTCGAAGATACATTTTCCCCCTCAAAATTAGAAGTATATTCTTTTATATCCCCAAGGGTGATTATTAGAAAGGAGTCTTCATGTTTGAAAATACCTACTTTCCTAAGGCCAAAAAATTTTGGCATTCAGGTAAATTTTATGAATGGTCCGAGCCCAATATTCACGCTATGACTCATGCCCTTCATTATGGAACATCCGTCTTTGAAGGAATTAGGGCTTACAAGACAGACCGGGGACCAGCGGTCTTTCGTCTGCCCCAACATATTGACCGCCTCTTCTTATCAGCCTCTGTCCAAAAAATGAAGGTGCCTTACTCTAAGGAAGAAATAATTGACGTCATCAAAAATGTCATTAAAGAAAACCAGCTCGAAGCCGCTTATATCCGACCACTCCTCTTTTACTCCTACGGAAATTTGGGCCTAGTTCCCCGGGTCTGTCCGGTGGAACTAAACATTGCTGCTTGGGAATGGGGAGCTTACCTCGGAGAGAAAGCGGATACTGGGGTGCATGTTTATCTCCTGCCACAAAGGCGTTTTCACCATTCACAACTAGACATGAGAGCTAAATTAGGCGGGATGTATGTCCAGTCAGCCATTGCCGGAATGGAGGCCAGAGCTCACGGTTATGATGAAGGAGTCTTTCTTAATCTTGAGGGGCGAGTAGCTGAAGGTCCTGGGGAAAATATTTTTATTGTCAAGAATGGTGTTCTTAAGACCAATGATAACTCTGAATCGATCCTGGAGGGAATTACCCGCAGTAGCCTCCTAGAAATTGCCAGCTACCTTGGTTTCCCCACTGAAATCGGTCCGATTACTAAAGAAGAATTCTTTAGCGCTGATGAAGCATTTTTCTGTGGCACAGCCGTAGAAGTTACACCCATCGTTAAAATCACCGACGGCTCTGAACCCGGTAACGATCTTAAAGAATATACGCTCGGCAGCGGCTCCCCAGGAGAAATTACTCTCAAAATGCGGCAAACTTACAAAGAAGTTGTGGCCGGAAAAATATCTAAGTTCCTGGAGTGGCTGACTTTTGTTAATGAGTAAATCCTAACCTAAGCTCATTCTTCTAAAATCTCCGTAAGGCAGGAGATAGACTAAGGTTAAAATTTACTTCCACTGAAAGTTTATTTAAAAATAAAAAAGGCGAGCCGAAAATCTTTTGGAAAGAACTGAAAAATTTCGTTAAATATAAAAAAACTTTTAGCCAATGGAGAAGTACTCGCCTTATCTTTTAGAAAAAATCAAGGATAAAGTTCCCGCTTCGGGTATTTATCTACTAGTTCTTCACCTTACTCGTGACTCGCGGCTCTTGATGGGACGCCGGGGCCTTATCAATTTTCCCCAAGGATACTACCTCTATGTAGGACGGGCCAAAAAAAATCTCCTCTCCCGATTGAAGCATCATTTAGTCCAGCCGACCAAGCCCCATTGGCATATAGATTATTTCCGCGCTAAAGCTCAGCTTAAAGGCATCTGGCTCACAAACCAGACTCTGGCGGAGGATCTCCCGACAGCTGAATGTACTTTGGCGGAAAAACTTCGCAGTTATTCCGCCACCCACCTCCCTCAGTTAACTAAGCTGGGGTCTTCCGACTGCGGTTGCCCTGGACATTTCATTTATTGGGGAAAGAATTACCGCAAAATCTCATCTTTCCTCTCTCGGGCCAACTACCTAAGGAGGATTGACGATGGATTACTCTTTTAAACCTATTGGCCTGGTACACTCTCCTTTTCAAAAAATTGAAGAGGTGCCTCGAGAGAAAAATTTACATCCCGAAGGCTTTCAATCTATCCAAGGAACTTTAGAAATATTTCCTGAATTTGCTGCTGGATTAGAAGAAATAGATGGCTTCACTTATCTCTACGTGATTTTTGTTTTCCATCAAGCGCAGGAAAAAAAATTGATATCCCATCCTCCTCATGACGGACAACCAAGAGGGGTTTTTGCTACTCGCAGTCCCCGGCGACCAAATCCTTTGGGCTTGACTATAGTCCGTCTCCTTTCCCGGGAAGGAAGATTTCTTCATGTCCAAGAAATTGATATGATTGAAGGCACTCCGATTTTAGATATAAAACCTTATACTCCCAAAGATATTAAATCAGATGCCCGGTTCGGCTGGCTGGAAAAATTCCAAACTTAAGAGAATTCTTTTCTGCCTTTTTCTTTTATTCTCTCAAATTGGGCAAATCGGGAGTTCAGCTGTTCAAATTCTCTTCGATAATCAGCCATAATACTTACAATTTAGGGCCGATTAAAGTGAAATTTGCCGAGCTACTCCCCTGACTACTATATTTTCCTTTTATTTTCTGGTATATATAAAAAAATGAAATGGCCTCAAAATTTCAGAGCTAAATCGCATTTATTGGCCAAACCCGCTTGAAGGAGGTAGAAGAATGAAGAAACTCTCCTGGCTCATCACCTTCAGCTGGTGCCTTCTCCTGTTCGTTTCCTCCCCACTCCATAGCTCCCAGGTTTTTCCCTATAATTATCAGATTGAAGAACTAGAAAACGGCTTGAAAGTAGTTTCCATTCCCTTAAAAAATCCCCATATAATTTCTTATTACACCATTGTCCGTTCCGGCTCCCGCAATGAAATTGAACCAGGCAAATCGGGTTTTGCTCATTTTTTCGAACACATGATGTTCAAAGGCACTAAAAATATGCCCCGAGAAGCCTATGACAATTTCCTGACCAAATTGGGCGCCGGCACCAATGGCTATACTACCGACGATTACACCTGCTACTTTGTTGTTTTTGCTGGACGAGAACATCTGAAAGATGTGGTTCGGGTCGAGGCAGACCGATTTATTAATCTCTATTTTGATGAAGAAATGCTGAAGACTGAAGCTCCAGTAATTGAAGGTGAATACTACTCCAGTGTGTCCAATCCCTTTCGGCGTCTCTATGAGCTTCTCCGCCACACAGCTTTTGAGAAACACCCTTACAAACATACCACCTTAGGCTATCTCGAAGACATTAAAGACATGCCGAATGAATTCGCTTATTCCCAATTATATAAAAAGAGATTTTATGCGCCAGACAATACAATTCTACTGGTAGTGGGAGATTTCAATCACGAAGAATTAATGACTTATGTCCGCCAGTATTATGGCCCCTGGAAAAAATCAGGCTACAAATTGGTTACTCCCACCGAACCTCCCCAGAAAAAGCAAAAAAGAGCCCATTATGAATGGCCAACCAAAACTCTCCCCCGCCTAGCAATTGCTTTTCACGGCCCGGCTTATTCTGACACCAAGATTGATAAAGCTGCTCTGGATTTGCTGGCTGAAATATATTTTTCATCTCGTTCTCCCTTATATCAGAAATTAGTCATCGACGAACAGATCTGTCTTTCTTTAAACGCTAGTTTCCCCGACCGTCGGGATCCTTATCTGCTAATTTTCACCGCTGTTCTCAAAGAAGAAAAAGATTTACCCCTGGTGGAAAAAGCTATCTTTGAGGAATTAAATAAAGCCAAGACCGAGCCAGTCTCGGAAAAATTGCTCCAGGACGTTAAAGCCAATCTCAAATATTCTTTTTTGCGCGCGATGGAAACTACTGACGGGGTCGCTGGAACATTGGCTTTCTACATTAATCTCACCACTGATCCGGGCACAGTAAACCGGCTCTTTAACCTTTATGAGAAAATTACACCCCAGGATATTCAGGAAATAGCCAAAAAATATTTTACAGTTAACAACTCGACTGTAGTCACTTTAACTGGAGGGAAAGGAAAATGAAATCAATATACCGGCGATTAATAATTATTCCCCTTATTCTGGGCTTGAGCATTGTCTTTTCTGCCTGTGTCAAGAAAAGTCCTCCTCCCCTCCGGACAGAACTTCTTCCCGTTGACGGCAATCCCTTTGTCAGCTTTCGAATTCTCCTCAAAGTAGGTTCAGCTCACGACCCCATCGGGAAAGAAGGCCTCTGCTACCTGACGCTTTCCATGCTGGCCAATGGTGGCAGTCAGACTTTAAGCTATAAAGAAATCCAAAATAAATTTTATCCAATGGCCGCCTCACTTAGAGTCCAAGTGGACAAAGAAATGTCTGTTTTCACCGGCACTATTCACATCGACAATTTGGAGAAATATTACCAAATTCTCAAAGAAATGCTCCTGAATCCTGGCTTTCGTGAAGAAGATTTCATTCGACTTAAAACCAATCAGCTTAATTTCCTGGAAAAAACATTAGTCAACAACATGGATGAGCAATTCGGCCAAGAAATTCTTAACCTTATGCTTTATGAAGATCATCCCTACGGCCACCATGAAGCGGGGACCGTGGAAAGTGTTCGCAAATTAACCCTGGAGGATGTAAAAAATTTCTATCGAACCCATTTTGTCCAAGGAAATATTATTATCGGACTGGCGGGCGGCTATCCAGCTGACTTTCCTGACAAAGTAGTAGCCGACTTTTCTCAACTCCCTGAAGGAGAAACTCCTCAACTTCAGCTGCCCCCGCCCCGTCAACCTCAGGGTCTAGAAATTATGATCGCCGAAAAAAAGACTCCAGCCACAGCTATTTCCATGGGCTTCCCCATCCAAATCACTAAAGCTGACGATGACTTCTTTGCTCTCTGGATTGCCCAAGCTCACTTTGGTGAACACCGACAACATCTTTCCTGGCTATTCCAGAAAATAAGAGAAGAGAGAGGCCAGAATTATGGAGATTACGCCTATATCGAACATTTCGTCCAGGGAAGGGATAAATTTCCTGAACCAAACCATTGCCGACAGCAGCAATATTTCTCTATTTGGATTAGACCTCTAGCTAATTCGAATCGCCATTTTGTGCTTCGCCAGGCTATTCGAGAACTAAAAAAACTGGTAGAAGAGGGTGTCCCTGCCGAACGCTTTGAGCTAGCCCGGGAATATCTCCTCAATTACACCAAGCTCTATGCTCAGACTTTAGGAGAACGACTGGGCTGGCAAATGGATTCTCACTATTATGGTTACGAAGATTTTCTGGCCGAAGTCCAGAAAAGACTCCCCAAAATCACCCACGAACAAGTCAACCAGGCTGTCCGCAAATATCTCAATTTTGAAAATATGTATATCGCCATTATTACTGAAGATGCCCAAAGTTTGAAGGAAGCCCTAGTAGCTAATACTCCTTCCCCCATTACTTATGCCAACCCGAATATGCCTCCGGAAATCTTGCAAGAAGATTTGATTATTCAAAACTTCCCTTTAAAGGTAAATCCGGATAAAATCTGGATAGTTCCAGCTACGGCTTTTTTCCAGAGAGTGGGTTTACCCCGCTAATCTTAAAAAGCCAGAAGATTAGATCTTTAAAAATAATATAATAATGAGTCAGGAGGTTTATTTTTTTTCAAAAAAAATGGCCAGAAATATCTTCCCTACTCAACACTTTTTACTTTGATTGAGAGGGAAAGCAAGTTTAATCATTGCCATTAAGGAAAGTTTTGGATAAACTTTCTCTACCTTACTTTAAATGAAAATACCACTTAAAAGCCAAGAGCTTCGTCAGTATTGGAACATCTCCATGGAACGTTTACCTTCTTATCACGAGGCACCTTCAACACTTATCTATCGTCAGGAAGAAATCAATATCATAAAAAAATATCTCTCGCCACTTGAAGGAAAATTATTTCTTAAAACTGACCTTTGGAATGAAGTTAAAAACACTCGTATCCTCAACTGGTCTATGACTCAAGGAGCCTCGGCCTTTGTTTTTGATGTTTCTGATCGAGTAACTCAGCAAGCCAGAGAAAATCTCCTAGAGCACGTTCCCTCTCCCTGTCTTTGTATAGCTGATATCCGCTGGCTCCCCTACCAGGACAAAAGCTTCGATTGTCTCTATTCAATGGGCACCGCCGAACATACCCCGGATTACAAATTAGCCTTTCAAGAGCTTTATCGCGTTTTAAAACCTGGCGGCAAGGCCATCATCGGGGTACCCAATAAATTCGACCCTTTCCTCCGGCCTCTGTTGGTGTGGGTTTTGCAAAAGACCAAAGTTTATTCGTTTGGATATGAAAAATCCTTTTCTCGTCTGGAGCTAAGCGCTCTTCTCTCTCAAGTAGGCTTTGAAATTCTCGATCACTCCTCCCTTCTTTTTATGCCCGGTCTATTACGAATGCTTGATCTTTTTCTCTACACCCGAGCTCCTAGTTTAAACTTTGTCACTCGTTGGCTAGTTAATTTATTTCATCGTCTTTACACTAAATATAAATTTATCCAGCGTCATGGTTATCTTCTATTTCTGGCCGTAAGGCGCCCTCTAAGTTCTCCTTCCCAGAAAAATTAAAATGAAACTTATTCGCTGGCCAGCCAATTCCTGGTTATCATTGCTCCACGCTAGATATCGCCGGGTGGATATCTTATGGCCGGAAATCATCAACCAATTCTTCCGCTGGTTGCGACTTCCTTATGTTTATCGCTTAACTACCGTTGGCCTTGAAACCAATAACACCTGTAATCTTCAATGTGCTCATTGTCCTACCAACACTACCATGCAACGTCCCAAGGGCTTGATGCCTTGGCCTCTTTTTCAAGATATTATCGATCATAATCCCCAGGTAAAACGTATCTATTTAACTAATTGGGGTGAACCGCTACTCCATCCCCAATTAGAGGCGATGGTGGCCTATGCTCATCAGAAAGGAAAATTCACTGCTTTAACCACCAATGCCACTCTTCTAAATGAAAAAGTGAGTCGAGGATTGCTGCAGGCAGGCCTTGACCTTCTGAAAATTTCTATTGATGGCAGTCCCCAAGTTTTTGAAAAAGTTAGAGGCTTTTCTTATCAAATTCTGGAAAAAAATGTCCTCGACTTTCTTAAACTTCGCAATGATTTAAAGACTAAAACCAAGATTGAAGCTTCCATGCTTGTTTTCCCGGAAACCCTCCCTCATATCGAAACTTTTTTCAGCCTGTGGCAAAACAGGATCGACTATGTTCATCTTCAACCTAAATTCTTTACCTTTCAGCGCCAAAAAATAACCCCCTGTCGTGACCTTTGGCGAATCCTAGTGGTTCTCTGGGAAGGAACTGTGGTGCCTTGCTGTGCTGACATGGAAGGAAAATTAAGCCTGGGCCAGGCCACTAATCAATCTCTGGAAAGTATTTTCAAAGGTCCCCGAATGACTTCCCTTCGTCGGGCCCATTTGCAAAAGAACTTAAGTGGTCTATTATGTGAAAAATGTCTACCTTATTTTACAGATTACCATCTTTCCCTCAAGCAATTAAGAAAACTAAAATTAAATCCATCTTCTCCAGAATAAATTCAATATTCATCTCTTAACTCTTATGACTTGAGTCACTCCTGGGGTTACTTAAGAACTTCATCAGCCGCTTGGCGAATAATTGACCAGGCCTCTCTTACGTGCTGTTCTTCCGTGGTTCGAGAGCCGACCACTAAACGAATAGTATATTTACCTCGTAAAGAGGTATGAGTTAGAAAGATTCGACCTGATTCGTTGATTTTCTGGTGAAAAACTCGATTCAACTCGTTCAACTCTGCCTCTTCCCGCCCATCATTTAAGCGAAAGCAGACCAAAGAAAAATGCACCGGAGCCAATATTTCAAACCTTGGATCAGCCTCTAACCACTCCTTAAACATCTGCGCCAGTTGAATATGCTTGCGAATAATCTTTTGAAGACCTGAAACTCCGTAATAACGCAGGACAAACCATAATTTCAGTGCCCGGAATCTTCGGCCAAGCTGGATTCCCCAATCCCGATAATTATTAACTACTGCATCCACCCCTGTCTTTAAATATTCAGGATGGATTTCAAATGTCTTAATTAAAGCTTCTTTATCTTTAACAAAATAAACAGAACAATCAAAATTGGTCAGGAGCCACTTATGGGGATTGAAGACAAAAGAGTCCACAGACTCAATCCCCTCCAGCATCCAGCGCTTT
>QMPV01000054.1 GCA_003648765.1 Candidatus Aminicenantota bacterium | reverse complement strand
GTGGAGAGCGATCCTATTCTTCTGGATAAAGACTAAGACTAGGAGCAGGCCTTTATAGGGGGGTGTAAGTCTACACCCCCTTCCCCATTTTTCTTGAATAAGAAGGGGAGAAAAAACTAGGAGAAGGGAAGAAGCTGTAATCAAGGTGTAAGACACATAGTATTGGTGTCAGACACCTTAGTATTGGTGTCAGACACCCACCCACGGTGTCAGACACCTTAGATAATGAAATATAAAAAATTAATCCAACCTCTGACGCCGCGGACTGCGTGGATGACCGCTGCTGATAATTTGTGAAATGGGAAGACCTCACCTCAAATGAGAACCCGTTTTACCCCCAGGAACCAGTTTACTAAGGCTACCAGAAAGTAAAGTAGGGAATTGACAGGGGCGGATATTTGTTTTATTAAGCATGGTATGAATAGCCGGAGATGTGCCTCTCCCTCTTCTCATAATCTTATGGCCCAAGGGAAAAAAATTTCTTCAATATTGTTCTTTATTTTTATCTTCTTCATCTATTCTAGTTTGTCTTATTTTTCCTGCCATGAAGAGTCATCACCAGAAGAGGAACAAAATAAGCGAAAAACAGTTACCCCAGCTGAGAGTTTTGCCCAGGTCATTCCAGATTTTATGAAAGAGTGGGACATTCCTGGAGGAGCCGTAGCTTTGGTCAAGGATGAAAAACTAGTTATGGCTGAAGGTTATGGAGTGGCCAATAAAGAAACCCAGGAGTCGGTCTCTCCAGACTCACTTTTTCGGATAGCCAGTCTGTCGAAACCGATTACAGCCACGGCTATACTTAAGCTTTATGAAGAAGGTTGGCTTAATCTTGATGACCAAGCTTTTTATTTGATTAGCGATATTGAGCCACCTAACGGACAGGTAAAAGACAAAAGGATTTATAAAATAACTATCCGGGACCTTCTTCAACACTCTGGAGGTTGGGATAGGGAAAAGAGTTTTGACCCCATGTTTAAATCCAGAGAAATTGCTGAGGCAATGGGGGTAAAGCCACCTGCCGAGGCTGAAACGATTATTAAGTACATGCTGGGGCAGCCGCTTGATTTTACCCCCGGAGAAAGATACGCCTATTCCAATTTTGGTTATTGTGTCTTAGGGCGAATTATAGAAAGGGTCACAGGTATGACCTATGAGGAATATGTGCAGAAGAAAATATTATCTCCCATGGGAATTACCAAGATGAGGATTGGGCATTCATTAAAAGAGGATAGGGCTCCAGGAGAAGTAATTTATTACGATTATCCAGGCGCCTCTTTGGTTTTATCTGTGTTTCCCAACATGGGTCTGGTGCCTTATCCTTATGGTGGTTTTTACCTGGAAGCAATGGATGCTCATGGTGGTTGGCTGGCTTCAGTAGTGGATTTGATGAGTTTTGTGACCTCCATTGATAGGCAAGAGCACCGGCCTGATATTTTACAAGATGAGACTATTAAGTTGATGGTGTCGCGACCTAATTTGCCAGATTGGGTTGCTTCGGATTGGTATTATGCTTTCGGATGGCAAGTTCGTCCGGTAGGGGACCAGGCTAATTGGTGGCATACTGGTTCCCTACCTGGCACGATTGGACTGATGGTTAAAGCCTATAATGGTCTCGCTTGGGCAGCTCTTTTTAATTCTCGTCCTTTTAATTACAAAACGTGTCTGCAGGAACTGGATAATTTGATCTGGCAGGCTGTCTCTAATATTACCGAATGGCCTTCTTATGACCTTTTTCCAGTTTTTAAGGAAAGCAACTCTTATCAGACGATTATAAAAGAGATTAAGATTCCAGATAAGAACCCCAGATTTTCGGAAGTCATGGCAACCAGATATGCCTCTTTTTTGGCGGGTTTAAAGAAGGAGAGAGGTAATTTGCTTGGTTTAGAGTCGGGTATAGAGATTAAGTCTTTACCTCTTGAATTGAAAAAATTGGGATTTTGTCCGGGAGATGTCATTTTAGAAATTAATGGAGAGATAATTACTTGCCTGGAAGATGTTTTATCGTTAAAGAAAGAGATACCGGGGCGTAAAGATTGGACAGTGATTTTGACCAGAGGCGGTAAATTAATCCGGATAGTTATCTTACTCAGATAATTAAAATTTTATTTCTATCAGTATAGGATAGTTCAGTAAGAGGGAGGAAATATTCTTTACACAAAAATTTTTCCCTCCATAAAATTCTATTATTATCAATAAGTTAGCATTGCCTACTCTATGCGGTTTGTAAAAAATATTGCTTTTTTTGTTTTTTTGGAGGAAGATGAAATTTCATTTTTTCTGTTTGACTTCTTGAAAGTTATCGTTATATAAATTTTCTAATTTTTTATGGAGGTGGGCGAAATGGTCAATACTTTAAAAATAACCAGTATTGAGATTTATAAAGTCGACATTGAATTAAAGGAGCCCTTCAAGATCGCTATTATGGAGATAGCTACCGCGGCTGACGTTTTCATCAAGATAAATACCAATGAGAAAGAAATATATGGTTGGGGTGAAGCCAATCCTTTCTGGAGTATTACCGGAGAAACTCAGGGGATTAATCTGGCGGCTGCAGTTGATATTGCCAAATTATTTATCAATAAAAATCCTTTGTCTCTGGAAGCAAGAATTCAGGAGATGGAGTCTTTCCTCGTCCATAATACCACGATTAAAAGTGCTTTTGATATGGCCCTTTATGATATTTATGGCAAGGCCACCGGTTTGCCTTTATATGCGCTCCTTGGCGGAGAAAAACGTTCTTTTTGGACTGATATGACTCTTGGGTTGGGCGACCCTGACGAGACGGCCCACAAGGCCAAAGAGTTGAAAGACCAGGGTTTTCAAGCCATAAAAGTTAAGTTAGGGACAACTTATAAGATGGATGTTATGAGGATTGAGAAAATTCGATCTCTGATTGGGGATGATTGGCCCATTCGAGTTGATGCCAATCAAGGTTGGGATTTTAAAACAGCCCTCAAAGTTCTCAAAACAATTGAAACTATGGGCATAGAATATTGTGAACAACCCACACCTTCTTGGGATTATGAGAGTCTTCGAAAGCTTCGCGAAAGTCTAACGGTAGCTATAATGGCCGATGAGTCTTTGTTTAGCCATCATGATGCTCTTCGTCTGGCGACTTTGGGTTGTTGCGATTTATTTAATATTAAGTTAGCCAAATCAGGGGGGATCTATAATGCTTTAAAAATAAATTCTATTGCTGAAGCAGCCGGTATAGCTTGTATGGTTGGTTGTATGTCGGAAACACGCCTGGGATTGACCGCGGCGGCTCACCTTGTTTCAGCTCGAAGGAATATTAAGTACGCTGATTTAGATGGACATTTGCTCTTAAAAGAGGACCCCATTATTGGAGGAGCTCAGTACAATGTCGGAGAAATTATTCTTCCCGATACTCCCGGGCATGGAGCCGAAATTGACCCAACTTTTTTGAAAAAGTTTGAGTGTTTGACTATAAAATAGACCTTAGAGAAAGAGAGGTAATCATGTATATCATGGAGAGTGCGCCGGGTCCAAAAACCATAATCAATGGCCAGGAAGTGGACTACTTTTGTGGCTGCAGTTACTATAGTTTGCATGGCCATCCAGAATTAATTCGAACGGCTCAGGAAGCAGTAGCGCGTTATGGAATTGGCAGTGCTACTTCCCGTTCTGGTTACGGTAATAATCCTGTTTTATTGCGGGTTGAAGAATTAGCCTCTACTTTTTTTGGGAGTGAAGCATCTTTATATTTTGTCTCGGGTTATCTCGGGAATTCCATTTTGCTGCAAGGATTAAAAGAGCTCTATGACATCATTTTTGTTGATCAAGAATCTCATTATTCAGTGAGAGACGGTATTTTGATGGCTGATAAGCCCTTTGTGCTTTTCCTCCATCTTGATCCTCAGAATTTAGAAGAGAAGCTAAAAGAAAAATTGAAACCTGGTCAACGGCCTCTAGTGATTTGTGATGGAGTTTTTCCCGTGTCTGGGGAAATATCGCCTTTACCTGATTATTTAGAGGTTTTGCGAAATTATGAAAATTCTTTTTTATGTGTGGATGATGCTCACGCCATCGGTGTTTTAGGCGAGCAGGGGAGAGGAACTTTTGAATATTTTGGGATTAAAGAAGAAAAAGCTTATTTTTCTGGGACTTTGAGTAAAGCTATAGGTGGCCATGGAGGTATTATCCCCGGCAGAAAAGACTTTATAGAAAAGTTGAAGTCTAACTCTAATATTCCCTATGCCTCAAGTGCCACCCCCACTGGGGCAGCAGCAGCCACAGCGCGGGCACTGGAAATGTTTCTGGAGCATCCGGAGATGAGAGAAAAACTTAGGGAAAATGTTAATTATGCAAGAGAAAAGCTACGGAATTTAGGTTTTGAAGTAGCCCAGTCGCCCGTGCCCATTATCTGTTTGTTTTCCAAAGAGATAAATCTTGAACAGCTCCAGTTATATTTATGGTCAAAGAAAATAGCTGTGCTTTATGTGCCTGGTGGTTCTTATTCAAGTGTTCCTGAGACAGGGGCTCTAAGGATAGCGATATTTTCTGATCATACTCGAGAACAAATCGACAGATTGGTAGATGAAATTAATTTATTTATTGGTCATAGAGAAGCTAAATAAAATGTAATTTCGAGGAAGGCGGTTTCATGCAGAGTCTAATTTCACCTTCAGATCATTGGACCTTGTGGACCTTTCTGGTCGCCACGGCTGGGTTCAGCATTTTTTTAGAACAGAGAAATAAATTAGCCGCCAAGTTTACTGGACCAGTCATTGCCTTAATAATTGGGATGTTGTTTTCTAACTTAGGAATTATCCCCACGGAAGCCCCCACTTATGATGTTGTCTGGGAATTTGTGGTTCCATTAGCTATTCCTCTTTTACTGATGAAAATGAATATCCGGAAGATATTCAAGGAAACTGGACGCATGTTTGGGGCTTTCCACCTGAGTGCCTTAGGCAGTTTTTTGGGCGGTGTGGTGGCCGTTTTTCTCTTGAAGGATCTGATTGTTGAAGTGGCCAAGATAGGCGGCATTATGACTGCTAGTTATATTGGCGGCGGAGTGAATTTTGTAGCTATGGTCTCTACCTTTAAGCCGCCCGAGAGCATCGTTAACGCAACAATTGTGGCTGATAATGGAGTTATGGCTCTCTATTTTCTTTTGTTGTTAGCCTTGCCCACTTCGGTGATTGTGCGAAAAATCTTTCCTCCTTCTCATTTTGCCCTTAATTCCGAGGTAAAAGAAGGCGAACAAGGGGCCAAAGCATTTTGGAAACCAAAGCCTATTTCTTTGCTCGATATCGGGATCAGCATGAGTTTAGCCTTTATTGTGGCGGCTGTTTCCTTTAAAATTAGCGATTTTTTTTCCAGTGAGGGAATGCCCTTACTTATCAAGTCAATCTTAGGCCAGAGATATTTAGTTTTAACCTCATTATCAATAACTATCCCTTTGGTTTTCCCCAAATTTTCCGAGAAAATTGCTGGTTCGGAAGAGCTGGGTACTTTTCTCATTTTTATCTTTTTTGTTTTGATTGGGGTCCCGGCTAGTTTTAAAACGGTTATCTTAACCAGTCCTCTTCTTCTGTTGTTTTGTTCGATCATGCTGGCCATGAATTTCTTTATTACTTTTGGCTTGGGAAAAGTCTTTAAATTTGAATTAGAAGAGCTGATTCTGGCTGCTTCGGCCACCTCTGGAGGACCAATGAATGCTGCCGCTATTGCCATCTCTAAAGGCTGGAAAACATTGATATTTCCTTCATTTTTAGTGGGAATTTGGGGATATGTTATTGGTAATTATATTGGTTATGTCACCGGGTTGTTACTGATTAAATTGGTTGGTTAGGGTGGTTGGAAAAAAATAAATTGAGTTTGATACAATCGGGGTCAGTTTTTCCCCTTTCACAAATCACTGGCAGCCACATCAAAGCAACCAGTGGGGGAGATGGGCTCAGGTCTTCACATTTCGCCTTCTAATGGGTGACTGGTCCAGAAAACTCGGTAACCTTAGCCATCGAAATAATCGGCGCTTCAGAGTCCCCAGCGTTGCCATCTTGCTCCTATTGTAAAGCGAATTAATTAAAATGTGAATTTATTTCTCAATCCTCTTGACAATCGCCTTCTAATGAGTGACCCCATCTTTTCTTTAGAATGTTTATCTGTATCGGTGAGATAAAAAATATTGACAAATGTAAAATGGATTGTATACTTTATATGATACAGGATGGATTTAAAGAGTAAGAAATTTAAAATCCCTTCTACTATCAGTGAAACCATATATCAGTTTCTGCGAGAAGCCATTATTAGTGGTGAATTGAAACCCGGGCAAAGGATTCAAGAAAAAGATATAGCCAAGATATTTAACGTTAGTTCCACTCCTGTTCGAGAAGCCTTCTTTCGACTAGCTGCTGAAAAATATCTGGTTATTAATTCCCGGAGGGAAGTTTTAGTCGAAGAAAAATCTTTAACTGAGGTCCAAGAGCTTTATGAAGTAGTGCGGGCTTTGGATATTATAGCTACCAAAAAAGCTCTGCAGCATCTGACTGAAAAAGACATTCAAGAATTGGAAGCTATGACAAATAAATTATCCGAATATTTTAAAAAACAAGATAGGCGAAAATATCTCCAGATGAATTTGATGATCCATGATAAAATCTGGCAGAAATGTGGTAATCGATTCTTATATGAAACCTTGACTGAATTAATGGAAAAAATTGCTGTCTATAGACGCAGCAAGAAATTTAAGCCTTTTACTTCTTCTTATGCCATTGATAAATCTCACGGGGACCATTTGAATTTATTTAAGGCCATAAAAGAGCAAGATAAAAAAAGGATTGAAAAAATAATTTCCACTCACTGGGGAGAGGAATTTTTTAAAGAGAAGAAAAATCAGAAATTTCCAAGTATATCAGAGTAATGGTTAGAATTTTTCTTAAATTGAGAGAGCTCCATATAAGAGAAAAAAAATTAATAGGAGATCCAAATAAGAGGATAGGAGCGAAAATTATTATTCAAAATTTTTTCAAATTAACTAATAAGTTTAAGGAGGTTTAAATTGCTAAAACGTAAGTGTCTTTTATGGTTTTTAGCTTTTATGGTGTTAGTCTACTTTGCTTACAGTCAGATGATTCCCACAGGAAAGCTGATTGGAACTGTTGTTGATACAGAAGGAATTGCTTTACCTGGGGTCACAGTAACTATATCTAGTCCATCGTTAATTTTGCCTAAATTAACTGCAGTCACAAATGAAAAAGGGTTATATCGATTTCCTGCTTTACCTTCCGGATTTTACAAAGTAGTCTTTGAGCTTCAAGGAATGAAGACTATAGTTAGAGAAGGTGTCGAAGTAAAGGCTGAAAGAACAATTGTCTTGAATGTCACTATGGAACAATCTCCGGTGGAAGAGTCGGTTACGGTCGTGGGGAGAGCCCCTACAGTTGATATTCAGTCAACTCATACTGGGACAACTTTTGATAAGACCTGGATTTCCAACCTCCCACTTCCCCGGTACCTGGCTAATGTTTATAATGCAGCCCCGGGTATGTTCAGTCGAACTGCTCATGGAAGTGATGCGCGGTCAAATAAATTCTTAGTTGATGGAGTTATGCATCAGGACCCAGTAACCGGAGACCCGATCATGGAAGTCGGGTTTGAAGCTATTGAAGAAGTGATTGTTGATACTGGTGGGTATAACGCTGAATTTGGCCAAGTAAAAGGAGCTGTAGTTCAAGTTATTACCAAATCAGGCGGTAATGATTTCAGTGGAGAGGTTAATCTATTTGTCCGCAACAAAAATCTTCAAGCAGATAATACTAAAGGCACTCCTTTTGAAGGAAGATTTGTTGGTTTTGACCATCAATATCAATCTGGGTTATCTCTAGGCGGACCTATCAAGAAGGATAAGATCTGGTTTTTTACCAGTTTCAATCTGGATAAGCAGGTTTATTACGTGCAAGGGTTCCCGGCCCTTGAAGACCAGAATGCTCCTATTCATAAAGATATTTATTCGCCTTTCCTTAAATTGACCTGGCAACTTACCGAAAAAGATAAGTTAGTAGCTTCTGGATATTGGCGGGGTTATTACAATGATAACCGAGATGCTTCCTGGAATAGGACTAGAGATACTACCTGGGATGAGGATAGAGGTGGTTGGCTTTTTACCCTGCAGTGGACCAAGGTAGTTAATGCCAATTTTCTTTTTAATCTGAAGGGTTCTTATTACGATTTTCACCAATATCTGCTTTCCAAAAATGATGAAGCGCCTTGGTTTAACATAGCTCAGAATTGGTTATGGGAAGGAGGTTATGGTTCGGATTGGTGGCTCAACAGGAGAAGATTTCAGATTAACCATGATTTGACTTATTTTGTTGATGATTGGTATGGCTCTCATGAATTTAAAGCTGGCTTCGGTTTTGAATATGCTTGGCATACCCAGGATAGCCTTTACCATCAAGATCCCCGGTTTGAAGGCATGTTTCCTCCTGGATTTAAAGCTGTGGATATCCAGCACTGGAATGGTGTTCCCCTTTGGGTCTGGGTAGGAGAAGAAATTAAAAAGAGAGCTGATTTGATTCAATTTGGTTTGTTTGCCCAAGATGCTTGGTCAATATCGAGAAAACTCGTTGTGAACTTAGGAGCTCGCCTTGACTTTTATCGTCATTGGTATCCTCCTCAGCGGAAAAAGTATACCGGCGAGATTGTCAATGAAAATTCTATTGTGACTATGTCTACCTTTAAATTTTCTCCTCGGATAGGAATTAATTTTGACCCTGTAGGAGATGCAAGAACTATTTTTAAGCTTCACTATGGTCGTTATTACGCTCCTTCTATTATGACTAATTTCTGGTGGGGTAACCCCGCTATGCGGCGAAGTTTCTGGGTAAGACTTAACCCAGATTGGACGGAAGCCTATCGAACCCCTATTACCAATCCTCAAGCTGTCCAGATTGATGACAATATTGGTCCTTCCTACGCGGATGAAATTACTTTTGGGATTGAAAGAGAATTGATGCGGGATTTATCCTTCAAAGTTACTTTAATTGCCAAGTGGGAGAAAAATCTTGTTGAAGATGTGGAAGTTGGCCATATTGATATAGACCACTTTAAAGAAACTGGAGAATTGATATGGAGTGGATATACGGCTCGTCAAGGGATTGATCCCATGACCAATCAGCCGATTACCTTTTATGAAATGAATCCAGATTTTGGTAGTTATCAGTGGTTAGTGATGAATATTCCTGGGACAGTTAGGAAATATAAAGGAATTGAGATTAAATTGACTAAGCATATGTCCAACGACTGGGCTTTAGAAACAAGTTATGTGTGGTCAAGAGGAGTAGGCTTGCTGAATACTTCGCGGGACCAAAGCACTGGAGAGAGTGGCTTTTATGATAATCCTAACGTCCATATCAATGCCTGGGGCACTTTGGATTTTCAGCGTGAACATCAAGTAGATGTGAGATTTATTTATGCTGGACCTTGGGGGATTAACTTCAGTGCTTTTTATCAGTTCGGCACAGGTGTTCCCTATACAAGGCTGTTGAGAAGTATTGAAGCCGGTTTAGGAGTTTTGTATCAAGGAGTGGTGACCATCTTTGCCGAGCCCCGTGGTTCCCACCGATTACCCAGTCAGCATATACTGGATCTGAGACTTGAGAAATCATTTCGTGTTGGCCCAGGCAGTCTGAGTCTCTTAGTGGATGTGTTTAACACATTTAATAAAAACACAACTACTTCCATCGGAACTATAACAGGTGTAGATTGGCAGCAAGTTCATGGGATTATGGGCCCGAGATATGCTCAGGTAGCTTTCCGTTACAGATTCTAAAAACTGAGAGTACCAGAGGACGCCAGCGATGAAGTTGGCGTCCTCTTTTTCTTCCTTGGAGTCATCTTTTAATTTTTAAGTTGTTTTTGTGCAGTTGAGGAAGAGAGAAATTTTTGTAGGCTAAAATAATTTTGGTGTAGCCGAAATAGTTTTTACTTACAGGAAGGATAATTCAAAATTTTATTTTTCAAAATCAATTTTATAATCTAATTAAAGAGGCTATATTGAAGAGGCCATATTGGAAAGGTCGGAAAGAGTTAAAAGTTAATTTACTTTTTTTCATGAGAATTATTTAGAGGAGGGGAGTCATGAAAAGACTGAAATTTTTCGTTGGCCTTCTGACCCTCTTAGTCTTGTTCTCCTTTTCTTTCTCCATAACCGAGGAAGAAGCGATTGTTCAGAGGTTGGAGAAAGAAATTGTGCCTTTAATTAATAAAGATAGGGTTAGATTTAATATTCCTGGATTATCAGTGGCTTTGGTTTCAGGAGGAAAAATCATCTGGAAAAAAGGTTTTGGTTATCGAGATAGGGAAGAAAATCTGGCCGCAACTCCAGAAACAATTTATCGAGTAGGATCAATCTCCAAACTGTTTAATGCGGTAGCTATTATGAGAGAATCCGAAAAGGGGCGATTTAATCTTGATGTGCCTCTTGAAAAGTATTGTCCTCAAATTAAATTTAAGAATAAATTCACTGAGCCGGCCGAAATAAGTTTGCGTCATTTAATTACTCACCGGGCCGGGATTTTGCGGGAGAGTCCAGTGGGGCATTATTTTGATGATTCAGAACCGTCGCTAAAAGCCACCGCTGAAAGTATGAAAGGAACGCCTCTAATATATCCTCCAGGAACTCGGACTAAATATTCCAATATAGGTGTAGGAATTAGTGGTTATGTGCTGGAGAAGGTTAGTCAGATTGATTATTGCCGATATTTGAAAAAGTTTGTCTTAAACCCCCTGGGAATGAAAGCCAGTAGCTTTTCTCTTAAAGACATATCTCAGGAGAAATTAGCCAAGGGGTATATGAGAGATCTGGCTGGTCAACAATGGGAAGCACCTCATTTCAGATTTGGTTATATTCCAGCAGCTAACTTATATTCATCAGTTATTGAATTATCTAAGTTTGTCAATTTTATCCTTAATGAAGGACAGCCTTTGCTGAGTAAAAAAGCTTTTCAAGAGATGGTTAAGATTCAATTTAATCGCCAAGGAGCTTCTGTGGGATTTGGGTTGGGTTTTCATATTTCTAAGATTCATGGGTATCGAACTATTGGCCATAATGGTGCTGTTTATGGCTTCAGCTCGAATCTTTTGGTTATTCCCGAGGAGAAATTAGGAGTCGTTGTCTGTAATAATCTTGATGGAGCCAATGGTTTTAATTATAAGTTGGTCAATTATATTTTAGGAATTGCCCTGGAAGTAAAGACTGGTCAGAAGTTAGTTGAAATTCCCAAAATAAAGGTTTTACCAGAGGAAGAGTTAAAAAATTATGAGGGTAAGTATAAAGGTCCAGGAGAACCAGTGTGGATAGTCGCTAAGGAAGGCCATCTGGTTTATCAACCTTATGGAGCGGCTAGAGAACTTGACTATCTGGGCCAGGATGTTTTTATTACCGATGATCTTTTAGGCTACGGAGAGAAAATAGTATTTAAAAGGCAGGGAAAGGCAATTGAAGGTCTTGAAATTAATGGGAATTTTTATAGGAAGGTAGAGGTAAAAGAAGAAAAGAATAAATTTCCAACTGAATGGCGAGAATTACTCGGTGAATATGGCCCAGATTTTAATATTATGAAGGTTTATGTGAAAGATGGACGTATAACTGTTTTAATTGAGTGGTTTTATGAGTATCCGTTATTGCCTGAAGGGGGTTTAAAGTTTAAATTCCCTGATTATGGTTTATATATGGGCGAGGAGGTTCTTTTTAGAAAAGAGGGTGAGCGGGTTAAAGATGTGTTGATTGGAGCCGTTTGTTTCAAGAAGCGAGATTAAGTGGAAGAAATTGTAGTTAGAAAAATCTATAAATGGAAAAAACTTTAAGCTGAGAAATAAATAAAGTTAAAAAGAACTTCATGAGTGATAACTGGAGGATAATGATGCCTAAAAAAACGATGACTTTTTTTGTTATTTTATTTTTCTCTATCGGAGTCTTGTTAGCTGGCTATCAAAAGGATCGCTTTTATTGTCCCCAAACTCAGGATGAGTTAGTGAAGACTGTTACTTCTATTGCCCAAGAAATTAAAGGTAAAGTTGGCGTTTATGTGAAACACATTGAGTCAGGAGAGACGATTGGCTATAACGAGAACGAAAGGTTTCAATTAGCCAGTGTTTTCAAAATTCCATTGCTGCTGACCTTGTTTAAGCAGATTCATTTAGGAAAAATCTCTTTAGATGACCGCCTCGTGTTAAGAACAAAAGATAAAACTTTTGGCAGCGGTTTGCTTTCTTCTATGAAACCTGGGCTCAATTTGTCTATTAATGATCTTCAACTTTTAATGATGGCTAAAAGTGATAATACTGCTACAGATATTCTGTATGAGATTGTTACTCCTCAAGCGATTAATGAATACATGAAAGAATTAGGCTTGAAATCAACCAAAATAGATTATAACACTCGGCAGTTAATCTTAGCTTACTTGGGTTTGGATCCTAATAAACCTTTAACCATAGCTGAGTTGGAAATGGTGCCGCCTTCTTTTTGGAGTGATAAGAAGACCCATAAGAGGCAAAGACAATTTGATCAATCCGATCATGACACCTCCACTCCTTATGAAATAGGGCTGCTTTTAGAAAAATGCGTTAAGGGTGAGATAATTAATAAAGAAATAAGTGATCAAATAGTGGAGACTATGAAGCACCATACCGGTGCAGAATTAATTACCCGCTATTTGCCCTTCGGTGTGACTATAGCTAGAAAAGGAGGAAGTCTGGCCAGATATGGTAATTATACCGTCCTTAATGATTCCGGGATTGTCTGGCTTCCTTATAAAGCAGGGACTTTAGTAATTTGTATTTTTTGTAATGAGTTGAATGAAGTTCATTATGAGTTAAAAGATAAAATGGGCCGGATTGCCAGAGCTGCCTTTGATTATTTCGTAGAAAAATATAAGAATAAATACAATTAAGAAAATAAGCAAAATCTCTAAGCAAAACTGAAAGGAAAATTGGAGGCAGGTCTTCAATTTTCATAGATGATTCTACCCCCCAAAATTTTGAAATTCACCCCGAGAAAAAAGTGCTTTTCATGATAAAACTTTTTTCTTCGGCTACGTATATATCTATGGTAATAAAAGAAAATGGAGATGATCAGAATCAGAAATATTTCCAAGAGTTTTGGCCAGAGAAAAGTTTTGGATGATATTTCTTTTAATCGGACTCAAGGTAAAATTGTCGGAGTTTTAGGCCCCAATGGCGCTGGTAAGACAACCACCATTAAATGTCTGGTAGGGTTGTGTAATAAAGATTCAGGCAAGATTGAAGTCAAAGGGGAGATTTTAGACAATTTTCAAAATTTAAAGTTTAAAGTAAAAATTGGTGTTTCCATGGAAATCCCTTTTTTATTTTCTCATTTAACGGCGAAAGAAAATTTAGAAGTTTTTTCTTTATAGAATGGAGAGAAAATTAGTGATGAGGAAATAGATCATCTTCTTAATTTGGTGGGCTTGGAAAGGGCTAGCCAAGACAAGAAAGTAAAAAATTACTCTCTCGGGATGAAACAAAAATTAGCCATAGCTGTCGCTTTTTTAAACAATCCTGAGCTGTTAATTCTCGATGAGCCGTTTAATGGTCTGGACCCCATCTCCATTGAGGCAGTTAAAAAAATTCTTAGAGATTTTCGAGAAGAAGGCGGCACAGTTTTTATTTCCAGTCATATCCTGAGCGAGCTGGAAGATCTTTGTGATGAAGTAGTTTTGATAAACCAAGGAAGAATTATTGCTGAGGGAAATCTTAAAGATTTAACTTCAAAATCAAGCCTAAAAGAATTTTTCTTTAAAAAAGTTAAAAATGGGAGTAGCGACTTCCTTTAAGACTCAATTTTTAATTTATAGAAAACACAATTTATTAAAATTTACTCTGGCCATTATTTTTATATTTCTAATCCTGGTGAGTTTTCTTATTTTCTATTCCGAGTCTATACCCAGCTCCTTGAGCTTTTTATCACTGATGAGGGGTTATGAAAATTGTTTTAATTTCTCTATGAGTGTGACGCTTTCTGTCAATAAAATTCTAATATTTTTTATAATCCTTATAGCCTGTACCTCTATCTCTGATGAGATCCAAAAGGGAACATTAAAAATTGTTTTAACAAAAAGAATAAAAAGGGAAGAGTTAGTAGTCTCCAAGTATCTTTTTCTAATGATATTTTTCTTTACACTCTTATTTATAATTTTTATGGTTAGTTTAATCCTTGGAGCAATTCTTTTTGGAATTTCTGATATTACTGAAAAGGGTTATCTCCTCCATTCAGTTAATTCATTATTTCTAAATTCTTTTTTATCGATTATTCTAATGTTCCTCCCTCTCACAGCTCTTATAAGTTTATGTCTTTTCCTTTCGGTTATTTTTTAACCATAATATTCTCTCTATTATTAGCGCTTTGGGAATAAATTTTGTTTTTTTTATCCTGACGGAACTCAATTTTTATAAACATATTTTTTTAACAAACTATTTGACTTATCCCCTGAGAACTGTCCATCAAATGGCCCAGGGGCTGCCTTTAGTTTGGTCTCCAGATATTAGATCTATGATTTTAGTAACGTTTATTTACTAAATTTTATTTCTAAGTTTGTTACTAATAATTTTTAAGAAAAAGGAAATACCATGAGAAAAATAAGAGCTGGGTTATTTCTAATAATTATTCTTGTTGGCTATATGGCTCTTCAGTCGTTTTCGAAAGAAAGATTCGATAGATTTGGAATTCATGGTGTCAGACACCTTAATATTAAGATGTCTGAGTCCGCTCCAGATGTCATCGTCATGGATATGGCAATCCAGAAGCGGGAACGTGACCTGGCCATCGCTACTTATGGCCGTGGCTTCTTCATTGCTGACATTCAGCCTTTTAAG
>QMPV01000053.1 GCA_003648765.1 Candidatus Aminicenantota bacterium | reverse complement strand
TTCTTCGTCTAAGAAAGAGCCCTTTGTTTCTGGTTCTGTCTCTCGGGGCATAATTAAATGGAAACCAAGCATTTTCCCCTGAGTAAAATAATGAGGCTCAAGTGATAAAAGAGCCTATTCGGCGAGCCCATCTCAGTTTTGGAAATCGAGCTCTTCTCTTCAGCCCCTTACAGATGTAGCTGACCACCCCCAGGGAGGAATATATCTTCAGACAAAGTTAAAAAGCGCGCCTAGCCAACAAGATAAGATAGAAGTTCCCTCCGAACTTCAATCCCGTGGCTGTCTATTATAGGTCCGGCAAAAAGGATAATTTATTTTCGGGGCGAGGAGAGGAAAGCCTTTTTTAACTTCCCTGAGACCACCAAATTGCCACGAGAATAAATAGGTTAATAAAGAATCTAGGTCCATAAAAGATAAAATAAAGAAGATTTTATTTTACTGCCACGGCAGCAATTTCAATTTTAGCTCCCCGAGCGAGACGGACTACTTGAACTGTGGCTCGGGTAGGTGCTGGTTGAGGAAACATTTTTTTATAAACTTGATTAAATTCACCGAATTCGTTGAAATCGGTAATAAAGACGGTAGTCTGAACAACATGAGAGAGGTCCATGCCCGCCTTTTTGAGTAATAATTCAATATTTTTGATTATTCTTTCTGCTTGTTGGGCCATGGAGCCATCAATAAATTTTCCGCTTTCGGGGTCAATGGCTAGTTGTCCGGAAATGTAAAGAGTATTGCCAACCAGAAGAGCCGGACTGAAAGGCGAAGTCACCGGCCCTTCCCGAAGGGAAATGACTTTTTTAGTAGTGGTTCCCCATGAGAGGCTCGCTATTCCCATAATGGAGCTAAGAAGAAGAATTGGTAGCCAAAAATTTCTCGTTTTTGTCGACATGCGACCTCCTTTTTTAGTTTTAATTGTTTTAAGTGTAACAGAAATATCCTCGTGAAGAAAAGAGGAACTCTGTCTTAGTTCACTGAAGCTGATTGACAAAGAGTATCTAGATATTTTTAAATGTTTAAAAACGGCCTAGGAGGACAAGAATGTTTGACCACCTCCAAGATAGACTAAAAGAAAAAATTGCTGAAGTTCCTGATTTTCCTAAACCTGGGATAAATTTCAAAGACATTACTCCTTTACTCCAATCAGCTGAGCTCTATCATCAGGTCATCGATGTGCTTACGGAGTGGGCCAGAGAGAGAAAACCTCAGATAATTGTGGGCATTGAATCACGGGGCTTCCTCTTTGCCGCCCCTTTAGCGCGAGATTTAAGATTAGGGCTGGCCATAATCAGAAAAAAAGGTAAACTTCCCCGCCAGACAGTTCTAGTCAAGGCCCCCAATGAATATGCCCTGGAATATTTTGAGATGCATACTGATGCCATCCAACCAGGGGAGAAGGTGATTATTGTGGATGATTTAATTGCTACTGGTTCTTCTTCCATCAGTGCCATTGATTTAGTGAAGAAACTGGGTGGAGAGGTAGTGGGCTTTGGAGCGGTGATAGAACTTTCTTTCCTGCAGGGGCGGGAGGCCATTAGCCAGGCCCACCCTGATGTGGAAATTTTAACTTTAGTCAACTATGAGGATTGAAATGGGGGAAGCACTAGCCCGTTTTTTTGGTTTGAAAGAGGCCGGAACTACCTGGTCAAGGGAGTTGCTGGGGGGAACGACGACTTTTATGACCATGAGTTATATTATTTTCGTTCAGCCTGTCATTCTGGCCTCTGTGGGCATGGATAAAGGGGCGGTGATGGTGGCTACTTGTCTCTCTAGTGCCTTGGCTACCTTGCTGATGGGCCTTCTGGCTCGCTATCCGATCGCCTTGGCACCGGCCATGGGACATAATATTTTTTTCGCGGTCATCGTCTGTGGAACTATGGGTTATTCTTGGCCTGTGGCTCTCGGAGCCGTCTTTGTCTCGGGGACAATTTTTTTGGTCCTCTCCTTACTGGGCCTCTGGGAAGGTTTAGTAGCGGCTGTGCCTAACTCCTTGAAGAACGCTATCGCGGTGGGGATTGGTCTACTGATTACTCTAATTGGCTTGGAATATGGCGGTTTGGTGGTTGATAGTCCGGGAGTGTTAGTCGGATTAGGTGATTTAACCAGCCGTCCGGTTATTTGTGTTCTGGCCGGTTTAGTGATTACAGCGGTCTTGATGGCTCTCAAAATTCCTGGAAGTATTCTCTTAGGCATTGTGGGCACGGCCTTACTCGGTTTGCCTTTAGGAGTGGTGAAATATCATGGCCTCTTCAGTTCGCCGCCTTCTTTAGCGCCAACTCTTTTTCGGCTGGATATTCTGGGAGCACTTCAAACAGGATTAATTACTGTGATTTTTGTTTTCTTTTTTCTGGATCTCTTTGATACTGTGGGTACCTTAATCGGAGTAAGTGAACCAGCTGGATTTATCAAAGAAGGTCGGCTTCCCCGAGCCAATCAGGCCATGCTGGCCGATGCAGTGGGTACAGTCAGTGGAGCTCTCCTAGGAACCTCTACGGTGACCAGTTATATTGAAAGTGCTACGGGCATCGCTCAAGGAGCTAGGACTGGACTGGCTAACATTTTTACCTCCTTCTTTTTTCTAGTGGCCCTCTTTTTTAGCCCGCTGGCTGAAATGTTTGGAGGAGAATATGTTCAAGGGGAACGGATTCTTCATCCGGTCATTGCTCCACCCTTGATTATTGTTGGCTATTTAATGATGAAGGGAGTGACCCGAATTCCTTGGGATGATATAACTGAAGCTATTCCGGCTTTCTTAACTCTGGTTATTATGCCCTTAACAGTGAGCATCACTGAAGGAATTGCCTTTGGCTTTATTTCTTATTCATTGTTGAAATTAATCACTGGCCGCCACCGGGAAGTCCACTGGATCATTTATTTGTTTTCAGTTCTTTTCATTATTCGTTATCTGATTAGGTGAGCAATGAAATTATGAAATTTCTGGAGAAAGATAATTAAGTGAAGGCGAAAGAAAGGATAGGGAGATGATTAAATCAGGGGGAAAAATAATCGCTATTTTAGCCTTATTATTTTATTTGAGTCATTGTGCCCCTGCTCCCCCCCGCGTGGGTTTAGAGCCACCGGATTCTAAATGGGTGAGCCAAACCTTAGCCAAGCTTTCTTTGGAAGAGAAGGTGGCCCAGATGATTGCCTGTCGCTTTCGGGGGCAATATCTTCACCAGGAAAGTGAAGAACAGCTTCGATTGCTTAAACTAGTTCGCCAACAGAAAATAGGTGGTTTGATTCTCTTTGGTGGCCAGGTGTATGAGACAGCTATTTTAAACAATAAGCTCCAGGAAGCAGCTCAGGTCCCGCTTCTAATTGCTTCTGACCTGGAGAGAGGGCTAGGAAATCAACTCGATGGGGCTACCCTTTTTCCGCCATTAATGTCCTTAGGAGCCATTGGTTCCGAAGCTTTGGCTTATGAAATGGGGCGGGTCACGGCTGAAGAAGCTAGAGCGGTGGGAATTCATCTGACTTATGCTCCGGTAGTTGATGTTAATATTAATCCCGAAAATCCGATTATCAATACTCGTTCTTTTGGGGAAGATCCTCAACTGGTGGCCCGGCTTGCCCAGGCTTTTATCCGTGGGTGTCAGGAACATGGCTTAATGGCCACAGCTAAACATTTTCCCGGACATGGGGATACCGCCGAAGATTCCCACAGTGTGTTACCTCGAGTTGAGGGAGATCTGGCTCGCTTGGAAAAAGTGGAACTTTATCCTTTCCGTCAGGCTATAGCGGCCGGAGTAAAAGCGATTATGACGGCCCATATTTATTTGCCAGCCCTGGAGCCTACTCCTGATCTACCGGCTACGCTTTCCCCCCGAATAATAAATCAACTCCTCAGAGAGAAAATGGGCTTTAAGGGTCTGATTGTTACTGATGCTATGGGCATGGGGGGAGTCACTCGGTTATTTGATACCGCCGAAGCGGCCATTCGGGCCGTTAAGGCTGGCGTGGATATGATCCTTCTCCCTCCCCAGCCTGAAGTGGCTTTAAAAGCAGTCGTTGAGGCTGTCCGCCGGGGTGAAATAGCCGAAGCCAGAATAAATGCTTCTGTCCGGCGGATCTTGGAAGCTAAGGCCAGTCTAGGCCTGCATCGTTGTCGGGTAGTGGACCTTGAGGCTATCGACCGGATAGTGGCCTCAGCCGAGCATCTGGATATTGCCCGGCAGGCCTTTGAGAAGTCTTTAACTTGCGTTAAAAACGAAGGGCAAGTGATCCCTTTAGATAAACGAACAGCTAAAATTGCCCTGTGGACCTTAAGTAGTGACCCTGGAGGCTATTTCGCAGGGGAAGCTTTTATTCGCGCGGTGAAAAAAATACTCACCCCAGTCAATATCTTTCGAGCCGATGCTTTTACCGGAAAGGGATTTATTGAGCAAGCTTTAACCGAAATAAGGGAAGCCCAGGTAGTGGTTATTGGTCTTTTTTCCCGCTTAAGAGCGGGCAAAGGCAGTGTTGACTTGGAGCCCAGATTTATTGAGTTGATAAAAAAATTATCCACTCAACCCCGGCCAGTGGTAGTCATTTCTTTTGGTAGTCCCTATTTCCTCCGTCATTTTCCTGACGTCGATGTTTATCTGTGTGCTTATCGTTATGCCCAGGAAGCTCAACAAGCGGCCGCTCGAGCCTTGTTTGGCCTGGTGCCTATTGTGGGGCGCCTTCCAGTGAGTATTCCAGGGTGTTTTCCGCGAGGACATGGTTTAATTATTCAACCTCGGAATTAGTCGGAGTTAAAAAGTTTTGAAAAAATTTATCATTGTTTGACAGGGGGGGAAAAATCGGGTAATTTTTAGACCGAAGAGATGGGGTCCAGGAGACAAAAAGGAGCAAACTATGTCTGATTTTTTTCAAAATGGAGTCATTGCTACTTTCCATAAATTAGGTGAACCGAGCCTCAAGTATTTGGAAAACGAACTCAAAGAATTTTCTCAGATTCGACCAATTGCTCTGGTTTTGCCTTCTTTATATCGGGAATATGCCAGTGGTGCTTTGACCAATATTATGAAAGTTTTAAGTAAAGTTAAATATCTTAATGAAATTATTCTTTGTCTGGATAAAGCCAAGGAGGATCAATTTAAGGAGGTAAGGGCTTCATTTGCTTCCTTTAAAAAATTAATGATTATCTGGAATGATGGGCCAGGTATGCAGAAATTATATAACCTTCTGGAAGAGCATAATCTTTCCCCTGGCAAAGAAGGTAAAGGCCGAGCTGTCTGGATAGCTTTGGGCTATGTGTTAGCTCGGCGGAAGAGCCGGGTTATTGTGGTTCATGATTGTGATATTGTTAACTATAATCGATTAATGTTGGCCCGCCTTTGTTATCCGGTGACTTCCCCTCATTCTGAATATGAGTTTTGCAAGGGGTATTACAGTCGAGTAACTAACCGTCTTTATGGCCGAGCCACACGCTTGTTTTTTACGCCTTTTATTCGGTCCTTGCAGAGAATTTTAGGCTATTTGCCTTTCCTGGTTTATATGGACAGTTTCCGCTATCCCTTGGCTGGGGAGATAGCCTTGCGGCGGGATCTGGCCATGGCCATTCGAGTTCCCAGCGATTGGGGCTTAGAAGTAGGCACTTTAGCCGAAGTTTATCGGAATATGGCCTTAAATCGTATCTGTCAGGTGGATATTGCTGATTTTTATGAACATAAGCATCAGCCTCTTTCCGCAGATAATCCCCAGCGAGGGGTGCTGAAGATGATCATTGATATCGCTAAGTCCATCTTTCGGAACCTGGCCTTAGAGGGAGTTCAGTTTTCAGAAGGTTTCTTTAAAACCTTGGGTAATATTTATCTTAAAGAAGCGCAAGAGGCGGTCATTCGCTATGAAAATGACGCCGCCATCAACGGTTTAAATTTCGATCGTCATTCCGAGATGCTCTGTGTGGAAGCCTTTGCTGAAGGAATTCAGATAGCTGGTGAGGTTTTTTGGAAAGATCCCTCTGCTTCTCCTTTGATTCCTAACTGGCATCGGGTGACCGCGGCTATTCCTGATTTTTTCCACCGACTCCTTGAGGTTGTAGCTCATGATAATCCCTCGAGAAAAAAAATCTGATACAGTTCGAAGGGATGTCACGTCTAGGGTTATAAAAATCTTTTTCTGTGAGGAAAAGAGATGGTTCTACCAAAGAAACTTGTTTTAGGAGGCCTTCTCCTAATTGTTCTGGGAGGAGTCTTTTTCTTGGTTATCCTGCCTTTGATTTCTCCTTCTGAGGCGGAAAACAAAGGAGAGGAGACCACCCCAGCAGAGAATAAAACTCCTTCTAACATTCCCGTACCTGTCAAAGTGGTTAAAGCCCAACGAGGTACGTTGGTCATCAGCTTGAAAACTCCCGGAGAAGCTTACACTGAAAAAAATATTAAAATTAAAGCTGAAGTCGAGGGGAAAGTTAAAGCTATTTATGTCCGGGAAGGCCAGGAGGTTAGACCGGGGCAGCTTTTACTTGAACTGGATGACCGATCTTATCAGCTAGATCTCGAAGCTCAGGAGGCAGACCGCCTTCGCTATCTCTCTGAACTCCTCCTGGAAAAACAATTTTCTTCGCCTCAAACTGTAACCCCCTCTGACAAAGAAAAGCTGACTAGACTGGAAAAAGAATATAATCGCCTTAGGGAACTCTATCAAAAAGGAATGGTCTCCCGGGACGAATTGGAGAGAATCAGCCGGCAATATGAAATGGCTTTGATTGAGGCCGGGGAAAAGAAAGAGGAAATAAGAGCTGCGGTCACTGGATTAACTCAGGCAGAAATAAGAGTCCGTAAAGCCAAACTGGTTCTGGAAAAGACCAAAGTCAGGGCTCCTTTCGGTGGGATAGTGTGGGGGATTGAGGTAGCCCGGGGCCAAAATGTGAGTGTGGGTACCGAATTGTTTTCTTTGGTCGATCTCCGAAATATAAAAATTATGGCTAAAGTTCTGGAAAGTGAAATCAATAAAATTCAGGTAGGTCGAGAAGCCAACTTAGTTTTTAGTTCTTATCCAGAGAAAAAATTTAAAGGCAAGGTGGTGGCCATCAGTCCGGTAATTGACCCCGAAGAGAGAACTTGTCCGGTGGTTATCTCAGTGGCTAATCCTCAAGGAGAGATAAGACCCGGCATGCATGCTGAAGTGGAAATAGCCGCTGAAATATATGAAGATTGTTTGCTTATTCCTCAAGAGGCGGTTCTGGTAAGAGGAGGCCGGAAAATGGCTTTTGTGGTTGAGGACGGCCTGGCCAAATGGCGCTATATCCAGGTTGGCCACGAAAATGACGATTATGCTGAAGTACTAGAAGGCATCAAAGAGGGAGAAATGGTCATTATTGAAGGGCATATTACCCTGGCTCATGATGCCCCGGTGCGGATTGTTGAGTAAAAATGTAAGCTTCTCTGCCAACCCGGCCATTAAAGAGTTAAAATCACAGCTTTCACCAATCATCTTGGAGTTGAGTCTTCACCTTTCCTCAAGAGGAGAGTCTCACCAAGAAAGAGGTTGTTGATTAACTGGTGTAAAATTGTCACCTTTTATCAAACTAAACTAAACTAAACTAAACTAAACTAAACTAAACTAATCTAATCTAATCTAATCTAATCTAATCTAATCTAAGACTCTCTTTAACTGTTCGGGAAGACGGTCTTTGGAGAAAAGTTTTTAATTAAATTGGCTTAGAAATGACGAAAAATTTTATTATTTAAAAGTATATGGTGGAAAATTGATCTCGACTCCACTCATCCCTTCTTCTGAGAAGAGATTAGCCAAGCCTGGTCATTAACCCGAGACTTAGCAGAGAGGGTGATTAATTACTCAGATTGATTACTTAATCACTTCATTGATTTTTTTGATTAATTCCGCGGCTTTTTCCTGAAATTGAGGATGCGAAAGGGCCTTTTCGGCCATTTGGCGAGCTGCTTGATAGCGCTTGGAATTAAAATAGCTGGCAGCCGCATTGAAATAAGCCGTGGCTTCGATCTGGCGTAAACGGGCCACCTGAAGTTTTTTCTTAGTGATAAAACGTTTTATTCTGGTGGGTGATAAATTAGAGGCTTTGATTTCATTGATTTCTTGGATGAGATTTTTTTTCTGTTGGCCGAAACAGAAAGCTGCTTGGCGGTAGTAATCTGCAGAATCTAGCCAGTTTTGTTGGCGGGAGTAGATTTTGCCAAGAGAAAAAGCTGATTGACAATCTGAGTCCTTAATCCTCAGGGCTTCTTTAAAATTTTTTTCGGCTTCTGATAAGTTATTCTGGTCGAGAGCAATTTCTCCGGCTAAAGCATGCACTTCGTTCCAACCGATGAGGTAGTTTTTAGCTTCCGTTATTTCCTGCCAGGCTTGAGTCAATTTTTTTAATTCGTGAAAATTTCGAGCCAGCCAATAATGGGCTTCTCCCAAATAATAAAAGCCCAGGTCAAGTAATTGCTGAGCTGTGGAAATAGCTTCTTCATGGCGTCCGAGGAAAGTCAGGCACATCACTTTGCCTAAGAGAGCATCTCTGAATTCAGGTTTTAACTTCAGAGCAGCTTCATTGAGTTCCAGACAAGCCTCGAATTCTTCCAGACGGAAATTAATCTTGCTTAAGAGGATAAGAATGTTGAGAGAGTCAGGAAAACTACTCCGAGCTTGCTGGAGATGTTTTTCGGCTTGAGCTAGTTGGCCAGCGTTAAGATATTCTTTGCCTAGGAAATAGTGCATTTCTTGAAAGTTAGGGTTCTCTTGGAAAAATTTAAGGAAGAGAGCCATTTTTTTGGGGCCAGTTAAAAGAAGTTTATATTTGACTAGAGGAGATTGGCTAAAGGTGGTGCTTATCCGGCTGTACATTTCTTTATCCTCAGGCCAGGGGAAAAAGAGATGAAGATAAAGATAAGCCCACCAAGAACTAGTCAGAGCCAGCTCTTTTAATTGAAGTTTTAGCTGAGGTTCGACTCTCATCCAGTGAAATTCGTCAATAAAGCCTTCTAGTTTTAAGGGACTCTTTTTGATTAAGGGGAGAAGAGAAGCGTATTTTTTCAGTCTAGGATTTTTAGCTAGAAATCTTTCGGCCTCAGCTAAAAATTTCGCTTGGGGGATAGCCAATTCTTTTTCTCGAAGGGTCAAGAGGAAAATAGTCTCAAGATAACGTTGCGGCACAGGGGGTTGGTGGTAATTGAGGGCTAAGAGTTTTTTCCAGCGCTGATAAGCTTCTTGCAGAGAGTAATAATCTCCTTTTTGAAAAAAAAGAGCGGCTTCTTTAGGCCACTTTTGCAACCCTTCCAGTTGGGCCGGGGTCAGTTTTTGTTGCGGCGCACAGTT
Source organism: Candidatus Aminicenantota bacterium (assembly GCA_003648765.1). Taxonomy (GTDB): domain Bacteria; phylum Acidobacteriota; class Aminicenantia; order Aminicenantales; family Aminicenantaceae; genus JdFR-80. The sequence goes on along the minus strand of QMPV01000053.1, from coordinate 5,940 downwards.
TGAAAACCAACCCAAGAGGCAGATTATCAGCAAAAATCCCAGAAATTGAGGTGACTGGGGCCAACGGTTAGTCTTCATGCGAGTCGTTTCCCTTGGTTTCTCCAGGATGCAGAAGGCGAGTGACTTCTTGTTTTAATTTTTGGGTATCTATAGGTTTAGGCAGGTAGGCATCGACTTCCAATTTTTGAATGTCGGCTTGAAAAGCACTGCCTTTATAAACGCCAGAGACAAGGATTATGGGAATGTGGCTCAAGCGGGGATGGGTTTTAATCCTTTGGGCCAGAGCCAGGCCATCTACTTGAGGAAGGAGGATATCGGCGATGATAAGATCGGGTTTAATTGACAAGCAAAGATTCCAGCCTTCTTCACCAGTTTTAGCCAGGTAAGTAGTGTATCCCATATCTTTCAATATCTTATGGAGTAAAGCCAGGGAAATGCGATCGTCTTCGATGATCACAATCTTACTCAATTTCTCTTTCCTTCAATAATTCTATAAAAAATGAACCCTGAATTAAAGATGAAACTGAAACTTAATTGGTTATTCAAAAAGAAGGAGGTCAGTAAAAGGAATTTGAAAATTGAGAGGAACTTAAAAATCAAGTTGGAAGAGAGAGTCATTCGAGAGTCTCAATTCTTATTCAGTTTTTATCTCATAAAGAAGATTGACGAAGATGGAGTGGTTGCCTTAAACTCGAAAAGAGTAATAATCCAATGAAGAGGTGAGGTCGATGAAGAAAAGACATTTTCTTAAAATTTTTGTTGGGGTTCTAGGTATTTTCTTAGTGGGTACTCTTCTGGCTCAGGAGAAGCCTTTGACTAAAGCTGAAGCTAGTGGCTTCAAAGCTACTTCCCGGTATCGAGATGTTATGGATTTTATCGACCAATTACAGCAGCTTTCCCCTTATCTCCGGGTGGAGAAGCTGGCCGAAAGTCCTGAAGGAAGATATGTGCCTCTTTTGGTTATTGGTCGGCCTCTTCCCACACCGGGGCCTCAGCTAAAAAATGATCTCCGACTGGTAGTTTATTTCCAGGCCAATATTCATGCCGGGGAAGTGGAAGCCAAAGAAGCCTGTCTGATGCTGGCCCGCAAATTAGTCTTGAATCCTGATTCTGAGTATTTAAAAAAATTGATTATTTTAATTGCGCCTCTTTTTAACGCTGACGGAAATGAAAAAATCAGTCCTAATAATCGCCGTAATCAAGTCGGTCCAGAAGAAGGTGTAGGGGTCAGGGCTAATGGTTTGAATCTGGATCTAAATCGGGACGCCATGAAGCTAGAAAGTCCTGAACTCCGGGGACTATTGGAAAACGTTCTTCTCCGCTGGGACCCGGCGCTGGTCTTTGATGGACATACCCATAATGGTTCCTATCATGAAGAGCCAGTGACTTACATTTGGCAATTGAATCCTAATGGCGATCAGTCTTTGATTGATTATATGAGCCAGCAGATGATGCCCTCAGTAGGAAAAATTCTGGAGAAGAAATATCAAACTTTGTCCATTCCCCATGGGGATTTTATGGATATCCGCCAACCGGAGAAAGGTTGGCGACCGCTGGGACCCCAACCTCGTTATTTGACTAATTATATTGGTCTTCGCAATCGATTGGCCATCCTCAATGAAAATTATCCTTATAAAGATTTCCAGACTCGAGTTAAAGGTTGTTATCATTTGTTGTTAGCTATTTTAGATTACTGTCAGCAGCACGCGGAGGAGATGAAACAACTTATAGCTCAGGCAGAGCAGCGCACTGTTCGTCTGGGAATGAAACCGGGACCAGAAGATTATTTTATTGTGGAATATGATGTTGAACCGTTGCCGGAAAAGATTAAAGTTCGGGGCTATGAAATGACTTTGGAGAAACGTCCCGGTAAATGGCCTCGGGTCAAGATTAATGAGGAGAAGAAAATCATTTATGAAATGCCTTTTTATGCCCGCTATGTGGCGCGGAGAAAAGTCCGTTATCCTTGGGGGTACCTCATAGCTTATCCTGACCCAGAGGTGTTGGAAAACTTGTTGCGCCATGGATTAGTTGTGGAGAGACTAACCGCTGAAGTAACTTTGGAGGTAGAGGCTTTTCAGATAACTTCCCTCAAGGCGGCCGAACGTCTTTATCAAGGCCATCATTTGAATAAAGTAGAAGGAACCCCCAAAGTTATCCAAAAAACGTTTCCGGCTGGCACTATATTTGTGGCCACAGGCCAACCTTTGGGGAAAGTGGCTGCTTATTTACTCGAGCCAGAAAGTGACGATGGCTTGCTAGTTTGGAATTTCTTTGACCGGTATTTGGCCCCTCAATGGAGACGGGGGTTCAACGAATATCCAGTTTATAAACTTTATCAGCCTGTGCCCTTACCCAAAAGAGTGGTTTCCTGGGCCCAAAAAGCTCAGTAAAAGTTACTTCTTGGGGGAGGACTTTTTTTCTGCTGCTCCAGATTTATTAAAAATTGAGCCAGAACTTCACCTTTTACCCCAATTTGGTGAAAGCTGACGAAAAGAATTTCGGGTATGTTTAAATTTGATTTTTTCTCCCTATCTGGTTGATTATCTTGGGGGATAGAGCAAAGCCCCAAGTGGGGCCAGTGTGTTTTTTGGATTAGTCCCTGGGGGAAGGGACCAAGGGTTTTTTATTCAAAGGGGAAAGCTGGGGACCTGAGCCTATTTCGCTTGGTCGGGGTTGGTTTTCAGCGAGAGGAAAACACTTTTCCCAGAAAAAAGATAATGATATATTAAATACGAACGGGGTCGGAAAGTTATGACAATGAGTAGGGAAGTGGTAACACCAGTAACAATTTTTCAGATTTATCCCTGGCCGTGATAATAATTAAAAAGGAGATTAGTCTCTATTAAAAGGGAGGATTATTTATTTTATTAAAGGGAATCAAGGATGAAGATAACTCAGATTTCACTGCAACGGCCGGTCACAGTGACCATGTTTTTTCTGGCTGTAATTTTGTTGGGAGTAGTTTCTTTAAGACAGTTGAGTGTCGACCTCCTGCCTGATATCAATTATCCGCGTTTATCGGTGATTACTCAGTATCCGGGGGTGGCGCCGCAAGAAGTGGAGACCCTTGTCACCCGCCCGTTGGAGGCTTCAGTCAGTCGTATTCCGGGATTAAGACGAGTGGAATCAATTTCCCAAGAAGGATTATCTATTCTCAGCTTAGAATTCAGCTGGGGTACAGATATGGACTTTGCTCTTCTGCATACCCGAGAGAAACTGGATAATGTTCTTCTCCCAGAGGATGTTGAAGAACCCACAATTATTCCGCTTGATCCGCAAAGCCGGCCGATTCTCATTTTGTCAGTTTCGGCTCCAGGATCTCTTCTGGAGATCAAAGAACTCTGTGAGGAGCTGATTAAACCCCGTCTGGAACAAATTGAAGGGGTGGGTTCGGCGGAAATAGCCGGCGGTGTCGAGCGAGAGATACAGGTGGAGGTTCATCCCGAGCTGATGGCTCTTTACCAATTAACAATTGACGAAATCTCGCAAAAAATAGATTCTTTCAACCGAAATCTCCAGGGTGGAACAATTCGTAAAGGCCGCTTTAAATACGCCATTCGCGTCGTTGGTGAGTTTGAACGGGTAGATGAGCTTAACTCGATAGTGCTCAAGTCTACTCCCCAGCGGGGTATTGTTCGCTTGAAAGATGTGGCCACAGTTAAAGATTCAATCAAGGAGAGGGAAGGAATAACCAGACTCAATGGTCAAGAAAGTATTGGTGTGCTAGTTCGGAAGGAGTCGGGCGCCAATACAGTCAAAGTGACTCAGGTGGTCCATCAAGTGCTAGATGAAATTCGCCAAGAAAATCCCGAATTGAACATCTTTGTGGTTTATGAACAGGCTCGCTACATACGAAACGCGATTAATTCGGTCGTCAAGTCTATTCTTTTTGGTGGGCTACTAGCTTTTTTGGTCCTCTTCATCTTTTTACAAGATTTTAAAACCCCGGTGATAATTTCAGTGGTGATTCCCATTTCGGTAATCGCCACTTTTAATATTCTTTATTTCCAGAACATCACTTTGAATATTATGTCCCTAGGAGGATTGGCTCTGGGGATAGGGATGCTGGTCGACAACTCCATTGTGGTTTCAGAGAGCATTTTTCGCCACCGAACTCTGGGGAAGTCGGGTCTTAAAGCCGCCTATGAGGGCACCAAAGAAGTGGGGATGGCGGTTACAGCTTCCACCTTGACCACCATTTCTGTCTTTCTCCCGATCATTTATATTCATGGCATGGCCGGGCAGTTATTCAAAGACCAGGCCTTGACCGTGACTTTTTCTTTGCTGGCCTCTCTGTTTGTTTCTTTAACTTTACTCCCTATGTTAGCCTCAAGAGAATTGCAACTGGATGTCAGCCGGGAGACTCGTCAAGCCCGGTTTAAAGACCTCTGGCAGCAATTTATTCAATGGTCTCCAGGACGGCCAGTTTATCTCATTCCTTTTCTTTTTATTATTTGGTTGGTCAAAAGAGTTTTTCTGTTGGTGTTTTTAGTCGTGGAATTTTTAGTGAGTTTTTTAACCCAGGGAATTGTTCTGGTGGTTCATTATCTCCTGCGTCCCTTGAAACCAGCTGTGAATCGGATTTTTACCGCCTATAATCGTCTCTATCATAGTTTTGCTGAATGGTATCATCGTTTTCTCCTCATAGCGCTAGACCGGAAAGCTAAAGTTTTAGGAGTCAGCGTTCTAATTCTGCTGATCACTATTGGAGTGGGTATCTTCTTGCCGCGAGAACTCTTGCCTAAGCCCCAGGCCCAATCATTTGAGCTCAATCTGGAGACACCAGTCGATTATTCCTTAGAACAGACCGCTAAGGTGGTGGGCTTTATTGAAGATTGGCTGATCGCTTTACCCGAGGTTAAGGATGTTTTTTCTCAAATAGGAGTGGTTTCAGGAATGGAGGCTTATAATCCGGAGATATCTTTGAATACGGCCCGGCTCTATGTAGAAGTTAAATCTCCCCGGGTGGTCGATCAAGTGATGGAACAACTCCGGCAGAAACTTCAAATCTTGCCCGAGTTGAATTATTCCTTGGTGAAAGAACAATCAACTCTAGCTCAATTTCTGGCCTTTTCCACAGCGGAAGTTGGCTTGAAGATCAAAGGGGATGACTTGGAAGTTTTACAGGGTTTAGCCAAGGAGTTGGCGGCCAAGTTAAAAGAAATTCCTGGTGTGGCTGATGTTCGGACTAATTTACGGAAAGGAAAGCCGGTATATTTGGTGAAAATCAAGACTGAAGCCCTAGAAAAATATCAAATTTCTCCAGCGGCAGTCAGTTCTTTTCTGGTCAACGCTGTCCGGGGCAGAATTGCTTCCCGTTTTAATGAATTGGATAAAAAGTATGACATCCGAGTTAGATGGGAGGAAAGCCGTCGCGAAGATTTAGATAAGATTCTGGATACCTCTTATCCTTACCAAGGCACAGCCATCCCTTTGCGGGATTTAGTGGCTTATGAACTAGTGGAGGGCCCCCAAGAGATCCGCCGAGAAAATCAACAGCGGGAAGTCCTGATTTCGGCCAATCTGCAAGGCAGAAAGATTAGTCAGGTTATCCCAGAAATAAGAAAGAAAATTGCTGAATTGAATTTACCTCCTAAATATCGGGTGGAATTCGGTGGCGAACAGGAAGAAATGGCTCGTTCTTTTCGAAGTTTGATCTTTGCCTTTTCCCTGGCCATTTTACTGGTTTATATGATCATGGCCGCTCAGTTTGAATCCTTGAAGCATCCTTTTATTATTATTTTAACCCTGCCCATGGGTTTAATCGGTTCTATCTGGGCTCTGTTAATCACCGGCCAGACAATTAATGTTATTTCCGTTATCGGGATGGTGGTTTTGGCCGGTATTGTGGTGAATGATGCTATTGTCAAAATCGACTACACCAATCAATTGCGCCGCCGGGGGATTCCTCTCCGGTCGGCTATTATGGAGGCTAGC
>QMPV01000052.1 GCA_003648765.1 Candidatus Aminicenantota bacterium | reverse complement strand
CGAGAATTATTGGAAAAAAGAGTTAAAGAGCTTTTCTTAGAAATAGTTTAGACGAAAGATTTTCATCTCAATCAATATTTTTTTCTTTTTTTTTAATCCTGGATTATTCGTAAAAAAAGATCTTTTACTTCATAACGTATTGTTATATAATATGTTAGCAAAAGAAGAGAGAGGGGACAACCAAAAAAGATTGGACCAATCACCCGCTAAGATTTTTGGCTGCTCTTGGCTCAAATTTTTTAATTTATGAAAAGACCAGGTAATAAAATTTTATTAAAGCAACTCTTGAAGTTTATTTAAAGGACCAGATTCAAGAAACCCTTAGCTCTGTTTTTTAAAGCGGGAGAGAATATCCTCATTTATCTGATTGAATAGATTATAATTTATCTTTACTTTTTTCTTTTGTCTCAGCTTGGCTAGAAAAGAAACCAGGATTTTATTTTGCTTTTCTTGGAGCAACTTGGCCTTTTCTTCCTGAATAACTTTGTCTAATTCTTCTCGGGAAACTTCTTTTCGAGAAAGAGGCTTAATTATAACCCACCCTTTCTCCGTGTAGACAGGCTCGCTGATTTCTTTTAAAGGAAGAGAAAAAGCTAGTTCATCAATTTGGTCACTTTCGCCAATAATCCCCAAATATTCTCCTCTCCTGTGTTCGTTGACTGTGTTAAATTGGGCGCCATATTGTTTAGCTAAGACCTCTAAGGATTTGCTTCGGGCTTTTTGGCGCAGTTGCCAAATCTTTTCTCGGGCTTTTTCTTTTCTTTTTTCGGCCAAATAATCCTGCCGAATTTCCGCTTGAGCTTCCTCAAATGTAGCTGGGCGGGCTTCTTCAATTTGCTTCAATTGAACAAGGCCTTCTCCTTTAAAATTGTAGAAGGGATCAGAAATTTCCCCTATTTTTTTTAGCTGGAAGAGTTGTTGACTGAGCACTCCTGAAGGATCTATCTCAGGAAGGGGGTCACCTTCCTTGAGTAAGCCAGACTCTTGAGGTGTAAAGCCAAGTTTTTGAGCTGCAGATTTTAAGTCCTTTGCCCTTCTGGCGGCCCGAAGGAGCTTGGTTACTCTTTTATGGGCCAATTCTCGAGCCTTCTGTTCGGTTAGAGTGGAACGGATTTGATTCCGGACTTCTTCTATGGATTTAGTGCGTTCTTCTTGTTTTTCTGTTACTTTGAGAAGGACAAAGGCATTCTCCAATTCTATTATGTCAGAGAGTTGACCAGACTGGAGTTCATTAATAGTTGTTTTTTCCTTTTCGGAGAGTTTCTGCCACTCATAGAGTCCCCAATCGCCTCCGGCTGTGGCTTTTTCGTCTTGGGAGTACTTGGTAGCTAAACTTGCAAAGTCATGACCACTTTTCAATTGTTCCAAAAGTTCTTGAGCCTGGGAAAGGACCTGGTCGCGATTTTCTTTATTAAAAGGAAGGTAGATCCGACTAACTCTAGTTTGGGCAGGTTCCCGAAATTGTTCCTTATTTTCTTGATAGAATTTTTTTATTTCTTCTTCTTTAATTTCAACTTCTTTTTTTAGTTCTTCTGAAGCCAGAAAGACGTAAACACCTGCTCTCCTTTCAGGAATTTGGTACTTGTCTCGGTGTTTTTCATAATATTTTTTGAGTTCCTCAGAGGAAGGATTTTCTTCAATTTTGATTTTCTCGGGGGATAAAACTACATATTCCATGGCCACGGTTTCGTTTTGTTTTTTGTAGTTTTCCCAAACTTCTTCAGGGGTAACGGCCACGCCAGCAGTTAGCCAACGGATGGTCTTTTCTATAATTACTTCCCTTCGGATACTGTCTTCAAAAGTGGCGAGGGGAATTCGATTCCAATCGAGTATTCTCTTATACTCAGTAAAGCCCACAAATTGACCATCTTTTTGGAAAGCAGGATGATTAATAATTTTATTTTTAATTTCTTCTGGTGAAGCCTGAATGCCTAATTCTTCGGCTAGTTGAAGAAGAAGCGTTTGTTGAATTATCTGTTCTAAGACTTGTTGAGGGATGTTTAGTTGTTTAATTAAGTTAGCATCAAGATCTTTGAATTGCCTTTGGATAGTTTCAATTTGCTGACGAAGATTTTGGAAGTAAACATCTGCCTGGATTTTCTGACGGCCAATGGTTAAAAGAGTGTTTGCCCCGCGGGCTTCCCCCAGTCGTCCTGCCCCTCCCCAGACGGCGAAAATAGCGATGATAAAAGCAGCAATAACTAACCAAAGAGTTGGGGCCAGTGATTTTAGGTTCTTCCTCATTGCTTTTAGCATAGTTTCACCTCAATCTAGTCAGATTATTCCTGGAATAAATTCCGAGCAATTATTAAACGTTGAACTTCAGAAGTGCCTTCGTAAATGGTCAATACCCTGGAATCCCGATAGAGTTGTTCTACCAGAAATTCGCGTGAATAGCCGTAAGCACCATGAACCTGGACAGCCTGATAGGTTACTTTATTGGCTATTTCCGTAGCCAGGAGTTTAGCCTGGGCGGATTCTTTGGAGAAGGGTTGACCCCGGTCATAGTAGACGGCTGCTTTGTAGGTCAACCACCGGGCGGCTTCAATCTGAGTGGCCATATCGGCCAGCATGAATTGAATAGCTTGGAAATCAGCCAATTTTTTTTTAAAAGCTTCTCTCTGCCGGGCATAGCGGAGAGCTTCTTCCAAAGCTCTTTGACTCAGCCCCACCGCTTGGGCGGCAATTCCAATCCGGGAAATATCCAGGCAATGGAAAGCTATCCTTGCCCCTTGACCTTCTTCTCCCAGACGTTGAGAAGCAGGTACAGTACAATTTTCCAAAAGGATTTCAGCTGTAGGTGAAGCATGGAGGCCCATTTTTTTTTCTATTTTAGTGACTTTTAATCCTGGTGAATCACCGTCCACAATGAAGGCAGTCAACCTTTTCTTTTTTTCAGTAGAAAGTTCCTTTTGTTTGGCTAAGACAATGATGGCGCCGGCATTTTGGCCATTGGTGACCCAGGCTTTGGTCCCATTGAGGATATAATTGGAGCCACTTCTTTCAGCCGTAGTCGAAAGATTCGTGGCATCGGAGCCAGCATTGGGTTCAGTCAGGCTGAAAGCTCCTAGGAGTTCTCCGGAAGCCGCTCGGGTTAAATATTGCTTCTTTTGTTCCTCAGTTCCAAATTGATTAAGAGCATAACAGAAAAGAGAAGTATGGACACTGAAGATAACCCCTAGAGAAGGCATAATCCGGCTTATTTCTTCAATGACAATAACATTGGCTAAAAGATCTGTTTTGATGCCGCCATATTTTTCTGGTACTGACATACCCATAAAGCCTAAATTAGCCAACTTATTGATTAAGGGAGTTGGAAATTCATGTTTCTCTTCAAATTCCCGGGCCTGAGGGGCAATTTCCTCCTGGCAAAACTCTCTTATTGTCTCTTGGAGAAGCTTGTGTTCTTCTGATAAATCAAAATTCATTCTTACCTCGTTCGGGCCTGAAACCTTAGATTCCCGGGTTAAGGATTAAGGCTGAGGTCCTGAAAATATGGTTTTAAACGTTGGTAGCTCTGGGTCAGATCTTCAATTAAAACCTTTGTTTCGCCGAATAAAGGCATAAAATTGGCATCGCCGGTCCAACGAGGAACTACATGGAGATGGTAATGGTCGACAACCCCGGCTCCAGCACTCTGACCGAAGTTCATCCCTGTGTTGAAGCCATGAGGTTGGTAAACTTCCTTGAGGACTTTCAGGCTTAGTTTTAAGAGATCGTTTAATTCATCCGTTGATTCTTTAGAAGCTTCTTCAAAGTGAGAGAGATGGAGGTAAGGAGCAATCATTAAATGTCCGGGGTTATAAGGAAATTTATTGAGGATAATAAAATTAAATTTCCCTCGGAAGAGAATGAAAGCCCGGGTATCATCTTTTAAATTAAGGGCCTCGCAAAAGATACAACCTGTTTTATGAGCCAGTTTCCTCACGTATTCCTCTCTCCAAGGAGCCAGCAAATATTTCATCAACGATTGATCATATTTTTTAATATTTTGCTTGGTTTAAAGTAGAGAATTTTTTTGGCTGGAATTTGTACGGGTTCGCCTGTCCGGGGATTTCGACCGGAACGGGGCCCCCGGGTCCGAAAACGGAAACTCCCAAAACCCCTTAGTTCTATTTCTTCTCCGCGAAGAAGCGCTTCTTTGAGAGTTTCAAAAAAAATACTAACTCCCAACTCGGCTTCTTGTTTGGAGATGTTCATTTCTTTAGCTATTCTATTAACCAAATCTGCCTTAATCATTTTATTTAGCCCTCCTTCTTGGTGTTTGTCTTCTTATTAGTCTTAGGCGGTGTTATGTTTTTTAGTTGTTCTCGGATAAGATCTCCAAAAGTAAGACGGTCAGGTTGACTTTGCATATATTTTTGATATTCCATTTTCTGTATTTCCTGTTGGGCCTGACGAAAACTTAAGGAGATCTTTTTCTCTTGGGGGTTTAATTTGATAATCTTGGCCATTTTTTCTTCTCCGATCTGGAAAACTTCTTGCGGGTTATCGATTCGTCGCTCATCGAGTTCGGAGAGAAAAACTACTCCTTCAATCCCTGGAGTAATTTCGACAAATACTCCAAAATTAACCATCCGCACAATTTTAACTTTGACTAAATCCCCGACTTTATGGCGTTGAAAGAAATCTTCCCAGATATCTCCTTCTAGTTGTTTAATACCTAAAGAGAGCTTATGTTTTTCGACGTCAATGTTGAGGATAATGGCTTCTACCTCTTCGCCTACTTTGAGTTTTTCTGAAGGATGTTTGATTTTTTGCCAACTAATATCGGAAATGTGAATCAACCCTTCTACTCCTTTTTCTACTTCCATAAAAGCCCCAAAATCGGTAATGCTGGTTATTTTCCCTTTTATTCGTGAGCCCGGTCCATATTTCTGCTGAAGGAGTTCCAAGGGATGAGGGGTGGTTTGTTTGAGACCCAAGGAGATTCTCTTTTCTTGGGGATTAATGTCGAGAATAGAGACGGTTACTTCCTGGCCAATAGATAGGATTTTCTTGGGATGAATGGTTTTGCGAGACCAGGTTAAGTCGGAGACATGGACCAGTCCTTCTATCCCTTCTTCTAATTCCACAAAAGCTCCAAAGTCAGTTAAACTAACCACTTTCCCTTTTACTTTCTGACCGATTTGATATTTTTGATTGACAGTACTCCAGGGATCAGGGGTAAGCTGTTTTAAACCGAGAGAGATTTTCTCTTCTCGTTCATCAAAATCGAGAACCATGACCTCTACTTCTTGGCCGACGGTGAATAATTCATTGGGATGCCGGATTCGGCCCCAAGTCATATCAGAAATATGGAGGAGTCCTTCCACTCCTCCTAAATCGATGAAGGCCCCAAAAGAAGTCAAGCTTTTAACTATTCCTTTAACTTTCTTGCCCTTTTCCAGTTGGTTGAAAACCCGAGCCTTACGTCGTTCTTTTTCATCCAGAAGATAGAGTTTTCGCGAAAGAACCGCATTAGCTGTTTTTCGATCAAAGCGGAGAATTTTAAATTTAAATATCTGGCCAATCAATTTTTCTGGATACTTGACTTTGCGGATATCAGCATGTGATTCCGGCAAAAAGGTGGGTACTCCCACGTCGACCCGATAACCGTTTTTAACTTTTTCCACTATTTTTCCTTCAATCCAGGAATCATGATGAAAAGCCTTTTCTAATTGATTGAGTGCTTTTTCAGCATCCGCCTTGCGTTTGGAGAGATGAATGTAGCCTTCACTGGTTGAGGTTCGGATAATCATGGCTTCAATTTCGTCTCCAGGACTAATAGGCGCTGTTTCTAAACCGTTTTTAAATTCTTCAATAGGAATAACACCTTCGGATTTAAAACCGATATCGACTATGACATGATTTTCAGTAACTTTAACAATGCGCCCTTTGACTATTTTGCCGCGAGTTAATTCTTTAGAAGTAAATTGGTATTTGTCCAGAAGTTGTTCGTATTCTTCCATGGAAAAATCTTCGTCTTGGCTCGGGTTTTTAGTTACCTCTGACATGGGACCACCTTTTCTTCCTTAGATTGTTGAGATTTATATAAATTTTTAATCACGGCGACGGCTTCATGGAGAGCTTCGGGAGGAGTGGAGGCGCCGCCGGATAGACCGATTTTCTGAGCCTCTTTGATCATGGCCAAATTTATTTCAGAAGGATATTCTACGAAATAAGTGCGAGGAAGGATTTTTTTGGCTATTCGAAAGAGTTTATTGGTATTGGAGCTATTACGGCCTCCAATGATGATGAGGGAGTCTACTTTTCGGGCTAAAGCTGAGGTTGATTTTTGTCGGGCTAGCGTGGAGCCGCAAATAGTATTATAAACTTCAAGATGTTCTGTTTTTTCGACCAGAGCTGAGATTACTTTTTGGAAAACAGTCAAGTCCTGAGTAGATTGAGCTAAGACAGCTCTTTTTTGAGCCCGGGGAAGGCGTTGAGCTTCAGCTTCAGTTTCGACCACCCTGCCTTTGGAAGCACAATACCCCAGCAATCCTTGTGTTTCTGGGTGTCGGGCATTCCCGCAGATGATTACTTCTTCATTGTTTAAAGCCAGTTCCTTGACGAGATTCTGAATTTTTTTGACGTGGGGACAGGTGGCATCCTTGATTGAGATCCCCGGTTTGTTCAGTTTTTCAAAAATTTCCGGAGAAGCGCCATGGCTGCGAATAATTACTACTCCGTGGCTTATCTCGTCAGGATTGTTTATGGAATGGATGCCCTTTTTTTCCAATTGTTGAATGATCTGGGGATTGTGAATCAACTCCCCCAAGGTGTAAATGGGCTCGTTGGATTGAGCTCGGATGGCCTCGACCATGCGAAGAGCTCGCCGGACACCATAACAAAATCCTGAGTTCGGAGCTATTATTATTTCCATGGGTTCAAATAAGGCTAAGTGATGTGATAGTCTATCGCTTTCCTGCTTGTTTGTCAATCCTAAATATTGGTAAAATCTGAACTTAAGCTATTTTTTTAGCTATAAAGGATAGGCAAAGTTATCTCTCTTGCCGGGGAGAGTGGAGGAAAGGCTGAAATCCTTGTTGAAGCAATTCTTGGGGAGAAGGATAGTCGCTAAATTCAACTTTTTGGTGAGGAAATAATTCTCCTAAGTAGGAGGCTAGTGTTTTGACTGCAGCTAGGTGCCGGGCTACGCGGCGGGAGAGAGGAATTCCCCTTTCGTCATAAGGCACAAATAATCGACCCAGTTTGGCGGCTCGGACATAGTTATTATCTCGACCTTCAACAATCAAGGCCACCGAGGGCTTGCCTTTCAATCGGCCATGAGAAGCATTGGCAGTTTCTAAAAGCACAGCCAAAGCAGAGGTATTATCTCCCCATTCCCTATGACTTAATCCTCTCAAATTAGGAGGCGAAGCCTCCAAGCGAAAATCAAAACCCTCCATTTGCAGATCCATTAAAGCCATAGCCGCCAGCTCGGCTGCTCTTTCGTGAAAAACCATGGCATTTATGACAGGGTATTCTGGGGCTGCTTCATGCAGATCAATGGCCAAATGGATATTTTCACTTTTGATTAATTGGATAATTGCCCAAGCGACTTTTTCAGTGAGGGAACCCTTAGGTTGACCGGGATAGGCCCGGTTGAGATTGCGGCTTTCCGTACCAGCTAGTTTTTGGCCGGCAGGATTTGTGTAAGTAGTTGGGTCTGGCCATTGGTGGACTGGATTGGTCAACCGAGAGCCATACCGGAACCAGCGGATTCCTTGGCGAGCTGGTAAGAAAAACCGTTGAGGGTTGGCTTCGAAGGGATCATTGTGGGTAAATCCGCTTAAATTAGCCTGAGGAATAAGAAAAATACGTCCCTTTTTTACTTTTAAATTTTCAATTAAAACTACAGTGGCTATGAAACCGGCCGGTTCATTGGGATGCGTTCCTCCTAAGATAAGGATATTCCCTCCTTTTTCCTGTCCTTCAAAAAGATAAACTCGGGTATCCCCTGGAGTATGACTCAGATTGGGTAAATAGTGACTTAAACGAAATTGGCGGGTTAATCCGGCACTGGGAAAAATAGGCTCTTCTTGATGAAGAGAGAGAAAACTTCGTCCAGTTAGGAAACAAATAAGCCCCACTAAAAGGAGTAGTCCTAGAGAGATGCCTAAATGAAATTTGTTCATTTGTTTCTCAGAAGTTAATTTCATTTTATTAACAATAAACGGAGAAGAAAAAGAATTAAAACCAGAGCTGCCGAGAGTTGATATGAAAAGCGCTTTTCCCGAAAGAGATAAAGAATAAGATTCAAGCTCAGCCAAAGGAGAATTAATTGATAAATTATTCTCATTGTTCTTCTAATTTTAAAAAATTTTGTCTAGAAAGGGTCCTCCGAGTAAAAATCCTAGAGCAAAGATTAGTTCGAAAAGGGCTGGAATTAGGCAGTACCTCAGGACACGGAAGTAATTTTTCTCTCCAACTACTTGAGCCGCAAACATTCCAGCCAGGGCGGTCGGAGGCATTAAATCACCCAAACCAGCAATGGCAGAAAGTGCTGAGGAGGTGAGAATGGCGTTAGTGTTGATTAGAGCCAAGATGAAGGGAACTCCCAGGATAGAGGCAGACCCAAAAGCTGAAACTGCTCCAAAGAGGGGCATACTAATGGCTATGCCCAGGTAAAGAAGAGCTGGAGGAAGAGAGAGAAAAGCCAAAACAGTCCAGCCTCGACCTCCCGTCAAGGTCATAATTTGGATAAACATGCCTACTCCCACCAGAATGCTTAGAATAGGCAAAGCTTCTTCTAGGGCCTCCTGAGTCAAGAGGAAAAAATTCAATTTTTTCCAGTGTAGTCCCCAGGTAAATAAAGCTCCTCCCAGAAAAATCAAGGGAAGCCCCAGCTGGGAAACAAGCGGGAAAGAGGTACTTTGGAGGATAAGGAGGACAACAACCAGAATCAAAGGTAGATAAAGGCGCCAACCAGAATCACTTACTGGGAGAGAGGCAATAATTTCTTCCAATTCAGATTGTTTTAATGATTTCACCCCTCGAGAACCGATCCAAAGAGTAAATATTATGGCCAGGGGGATAACAATGGCTAAAAGAGGCAGAGTCAGACCTACATAGGGCATATCCACCCCAGCTCCCATAATCATCACCAGAATATTGACTGGGGGAGCAATCATCCCTAAAATGCCGGCCATGGCGATAAAAGCGGCTGTTTTAAGATGGTTAAGCCCCATTTTCATCAAAACTGGAGCAGCTAAAGCGCCGGTGGTTAAGACAGCTGTGGTTGAAGAGCCAGTGATCATTCCGGGAAACATAGCCAGAACCATCATGCTGAAAAGAAGAAGGAGCCGATGGCGGTGGAAACTGCGCAAGAGGAGAGCAGCGAAAGCATCGAGCATCCCTGATTTCTGAAGAGATTTCATAAAAATCATGGCTGTGGCAATGATTAAAATTGTCTCGAGGTAACCAAAACCCCCTTCAATGAGATGACGCAAAGCCAAACCATGACCACTTACTAGAGCTCCCAGGAGAGAAGAAAGGGCCAGGGCCAAACCAATCTGGATTTTAAAGCCCATGGCTAGGATAAAGAAAGCCAGGATCATCAGTAGAAGAGGCAGATAATCAGGCATAATCAATTACTCCGGATTAAAGATAATAATTGCTTTTTTCCTCTAGTTTGTATCAAACAGCCCCTGGCTCGTTCTATTTTGGCCATTCTTAGAGGTGAATTACGGTAAAGGGGAGTTTAGTTGAAAAATCTCTTTGAAATTGACTACAGCTTGGCTGGGTCGATCCAGAAGAATAAGAGGAATGTTGTTTGTTTGACAAATTTTGGTGAAAAGTTCATCCTGATTGCCAGAGCGAACAACTAGAGCTAAATCAGCTTGAGGTAGAAAAAGGTTAATAATTTTATCAGAAAGTTCACCGCGTCTGGATTGACCTCCCAAATGAAGACAAATAATGGGGATATTTCTTGACTCACAGGCAGCCAAAAGTGTCTTGACTCGATTTATTTCCTCATTCATATCCAATCCAGCTGCTCCTAACCCTTTAAGGCTGGCCCCAAGAACGAGAATCAGGGTTTTGTTTTCTCCCAAATTGTCTGGAGTAGCCATTTTGACCAAAGTAGCGTCGACGCCGGCTCTTTTGGCTATAACTGTAGCTAATTGAACTTCGGCACTCTGCCCGGCTGAAGTGATCAGCACAGGAGGTGAAAATTTAGGTAGATTTGATTGGGAGTAAGTTGTAGAAATCAAACCCAAAATTAAAACTGAACCCAAGAACAATAAAGAAAGCCTTAGATTGGATTTTTTGAAACTTTGTTGTGGCATTGCCTGACCTCTTTATTTTAAATTTTTAAGTTAATTTATTTAATATCCTCCGCCAAAGCCATCCCGGCGGGAGTCAGCTCCGCCTCGAAGGCCTTGGCCAGCTGGAAGAATAAGTATTCCTTGAGCACCTCCGAAATATTTATCATAGGCTTGTCGAAGAGAAATTTTATGGCCCATTTGTTGGAGTTTATCTAATACGGAAGCAGGGATGCGCTTTTCGACAAAGAGAGGTCTTACCTCTCCCTTGAGAGAATAAGAAAAAAATCGGGGAGCTTCAATGGCCTCGTCCAAGCCGAGACCAAATTCAACTATATTCAAGATTATTTGGGTCAGGCTGGAAAAGATTCGGGTTCCACCGGGCGAGCCTAGAACAAGAAAGGGTTTCCCTTGGTGGAAAAGAATTAGCGGACCCATGGAACTTAAGGGATGACGTCGGGAGCCAGGAGCATTAGGAGAGTTGGGGTTCCGGGAGAAATCATCCATGTGATTATTGAGTAAGAAGCCGGTTCCTTCAGGGACGATTCCTGAGCCAAAGAAATGGTTAATGGATTGAGTTAAAGAAACAATATTCCCTTGCTCATCGACTACACAAAGATGAGTGGTGTTGCCTGTGGTTTCATTTGAATGGCGGGGAGGCGAAAAGTCAGTAGAGGGATAACTCTCAGCCACCTTTTTCGGATTGATTTTGGCAATAAGCTTCTGAGCATATTTTTTAGAGATGAGTTGGGCCACCGGAATCTTGATAAATTCGGGATCTCCTAAATATCTGGCTCGGTCAGCGAAGATGAAACGCAGCGCTTCAGCGAAATAGTGAATATAATTGGGGGAGAGATATCCCCATTTCTTAAGGGGAAGATTTTCGAAAATAGAAAGCAGTTGAATGATATGTAATCCGCCAGAGCCAGGAAGAGGAATGGTCCAGATTTCGTAGTCTTTATAAGTTCCCCGCAAAGGTTTGACTTCGAGAGGTTGATAAGAGGCGAGATCTTCCAGAGTCATTATGCCGCCCTTTTTCTGCACAGCCTGAACTATTTTTTGAGCGAGTTCACCTTTATAAAAAAACTTTATCCCTTTCTTGGCCACAAGACGGAGAGTCTTAGCTAAAGCCGGATTGCGGAAAAGGTCACCGGGCTCAAAGGGGAAACCTTGATTAAGGTAACATGAATTTTCTCCATCCATCTCCAAAAGTTTGTCATATTCATCTTTATTGATTGAAGAAAAAGTAGAGCTCACGGGAAATCCGGTTTCGGCTATTTTGATAGCTGGTTGAAAAACCTTTTGTAGAGAGAGTGTTCCGTATTTTTGAAGGGCGTAATTCCAGCCGGCCAGAGCCCCCGGAACAGCTACAGCCAAACCGTGAGTCCGGCGCCATTTAGGCTGGAGTCGGCCGGCCAAATGGAACATAGTGGGTTGAGCCGCCGCCGGCGCTCTTTCTCGAAAGTTGATCACAGTGACTTTTTTTTCTTGGGCTAGATAAATTACCATAAAACCGCCACCGCCAATCCCTGAAGCAAAGGGTTCAGCGGCATTTAAAGCAGCTGCAGTGGCTATGGCGGCATCAATGGCGTTGCCCCCTTGACGTAAAATTTCCACTCCGGCTTTAACTGCCAGGGGATGGGCAGCGACAACCATGGCCTTAGAAGCCTGAAAATCATGAGGCTGATGTCGATCGGCCGGAGATTGGTTATGTCCGGAAAGAGGAGTTAGACTCAAGTAAAGGCTTAGACCTATCAGAAATAGTTTTTTCATCGCTTTAAGCAGAATCATTCTTTTTCTCCTGTTTTTCCTCCAGAAGAGAGACTAATTCTTCTTCTTGCGGTAGATCGTCCAGGCTATTTAAACCAAAATAAGTCAAGAATTTTTTGGTGGTGCGATAAAGAAAGGGTTTGCCCGGGGCTTTTTTGCGGCCAGAAATTTTTATCAATTTCTTTTCCAAAAGAGTTTTGACTGCCTGAGCAGAATCAACTCCGCGTAAGGCAGAAATTTGGGCTAGAGTGACGGGTTGATGATAGGCAATTACAGAAAGGGTCTCCAGGGCCGCTGAAGAAAGGCGACTTTTTCTTTCCTGGTCCAAGAGCTGCCGGATGTAAGGGTCAAAATCGGGTTTGGTGGTGAAGAGAAATCCCCCAGCTGCCTGGATAATTTGAATACCTCTTTGGTTGGAAGCATAGCTCTGGAGGAGTTCTTCTACTGCTTTCTCTATCTCCTCTGGAGGGAAGTCGGTGAGAAGACTTTTAATTTTTTCCAAAGAAAGGGGCTCTAAAGAAACAAAAATCAATGATTCAATAATTTCTTTAAGCCGGGTATTCATCCTGTCGTCCTTGGAAAAGCCAAACTTTGATCGGTTGGAAAAGATTGTCCTGGAGAGCGATAACTACTTTTCTTTTAATTAATTCAAGGAGAGCAAAGAAGCTAATCAAGGCTTCTTCCAGAGAAGATTGGCTATAAAAATACTCTTCGAAGTCGAGAAACTGGGCTTTCTTTAAAGAAATCAGGATTTCCCTGATTTTTTCTTCCAAGGAAAATTTTTTCCCTTCAGGTAAAGTAACCGATTGCCCTTCTTTCATTTTAAGAAGGGTAAAGAATTTTTCGGCCAGATCAAAAATACTTATTTCTTCTAAGTCAATTTGTTCCTCAGGAGGAGATAAGGAAAAAGGGAGGTTCTTTCTTGACCAGAGTTTACTCTGGGCTTCCTCGCGAGTCCGGAGGAGTTGGCTTATTTTTTTTATGCGTTCGTAATCAAGTAATTGGGAAACAAGAGGTTGTCGGGGGTCTTCTTCCAACTCATAATCTTTTTCCCGAGGCAGGAGCATCTGGGATTTAATATAAATCAGGATAGCCGCCATCAAGAGAAACTCTGCTTCTCTTTCCAGATTGAGATGTTGTTTTTGTTCTAAATAAGTTAAATATTCCCTGGTAATGAGAGCGATAGGAATGTCGTGGATATTTATTTTTTTTTTTCGGATCAAAAAGAGAAGGAGATCTAGTGGGCCTTCAAAAAAGTCCAACCGGACTTCATAACCTGGTGTCTCTTGTTCAGAAGTCACGCTAGCCAACTTTCCTCCTAAAATCCTATGGCCTGCCGGACTTCATCCATTGTTTTCTGAGCCACAGCTCGAGCTTTTTTATTGCCTTCTTCTAGAATGTCCCACACGTCTTGGGGATGCTGTTCGTACGCCCGTCTTTTTTCCCAATAGGGAGTGAGTCGTTCAATCAAGGCTTCAATGACTACTTTTTTACAATCTAGGCAGCCAATAGAGGCAGTTTGGCAGCCCTTAGCTAACTCGTCACGTTTTTCTTTAGAGACAAAAGCTTTATGCAGAGTAAAGACCGGGCAATCCTCCGGTACTCCCGGATCAGTCCTTCGCTTCCGTCTGGTATCAGTGACCATAGTTGAAATCTTCTGACGGATTACTTCGGGAGGGTCTTTTAAATAAATCGCGTTGCCAAATGATTTAGACATTTTTCGGCCGTCAGTCCCAGCTAATTTAGGAACCTCGGTCAGGAGCATTTGGGGCTCGGGAAAGACTGGTTGGAAAATTCGGTTAAAGCGCCGGGCGATTTCCCGAGCGAGTTCAAGATGATATGCTTGGTCCTCGCCCACAGGGACAAGATTGGCTTTATAAATGAGAATATCAGCTGTCTGGAGCACTGGATAGCCCAAAAAGCCATAGGTGTTCAGATCCTTGTCAGGAATATTGCGCTGCATTTCTTTGAAGGTCGGCACTCTTTGTAACCAAGGGAGAGGAATAATCATAGAAAGCAACAGATGGAGTTCAGCATGTTCTTTTACCTCGGATTGGACAAAAAGAACGCTTTTTTGCGGATCAAGACCGATACTGAGCCAATCCACGGCCACTTCAAAAGTATTATGCCGAATAGATTGAGAGTTCATGTATTCAGAGCTGAGAGCATGCCAGGTGACAATAGTATAAAAACAATCGTATTTCTCCTGGAGTTTAAGCCAATTAGGCAAAGCTCCAGCCAGATGGCCTAGATGGAGAGGACCTGTGGGGCGCATCCCACTAAGAACCACGTTTTTTTTGGCTTGAGCCATCTTCTTTTTCAAAAGAAAACTAAAGTGTAAATAATTATTTCAATTGGACGGATAATGATATTAAGAATACCCAGGTAAATCAAGCCTAGAACGATTAAAAATCCAAAAGGACGAATCCGTTCATATTTAGCCGCAAGTTCAGCTGGGAGGAGACCAAGCATTACTCCTCCTCCATCCAAAGGGGGAACCGGAATGAGGTTGAACACAGCTAGATAGGTGTTGATGAGGATAGCGTAAAAAAGAATGAGAGCCAGGCCTTCCAGAGGATAAAATCCAGGAGGGAGAGCTCCCCTTCCTAAGAGTAAGTTGCGGAGGAAAGAAGAGATACTTGGATTGATTAGTTTTAAAAAAATAAGAACTACTAGAGAAAGGAAGGCCACACTTAGATTGGCTATAGGGCCGGCTGCCGAAATCCACAAATTATCTTTTCTCGGATCCCGAAGATTAAGAGGGTTGACCGGCACGGGTTTAGCCCAACCGAAAGCAGGAAAACCCGCCAATACCAGGAGGAGGGGCAGAAGAACCGTGCCTATTGGGTCGATGTGAGGCAGGGGGTTTAAAGTTACTCGACCGAGAAGCTGAGCTGTAGGGTCTCCGAAACGGGCCGCCATCCAACCATGGGCGGCCTCGTGGACCGTAATAGCGAAGAGCAAAACAAATAGGCTAATAATTATCGATATAAAGCTCATTTTAAGTTTACATTTATATCATATTTCAGGGGAAAAATAAACTTGAACAGCTCAGTTGACCCTTGTCTTCACCTACTTTTAATTATTTGGCTAACCTTAATTCTAAATTAGAAATAGGAAATGTTTATAAGGTCAAAAAATGAAAAGAAGAGGGGATACATCTTAGTTTTATCCCCTCTCCAAAATAGATTTTTTACTATTAGCTTTTTAAGATAGGTGTAAAGAAGGGACCACAATTCTACGCTAGGAATGCCCCCATTCATTCATCATCCGCCAGGGGCTCATGCCGGTTCCCCCACCAGCTCCATCGACGGTCAAGAGGTCTATTTTAGCTTTAGAGGCATATTTGACTGCTCGAGCTAAATCAGCTGG
>QMPV01000051.1 GCA_003648765.1 Candidatus Aminicenantota bacterium | reverse complement strand
GGGTGTCTGACACCTTAATGTTATGCGACACAAAAAATGTTGTGTTTGACACCAAAATGTTGGACACAGCAGCTGAAAGGCGAAGCCTGACCCTCACCTTATCCAAATAATCACCCCTCTGGAGGGAAACAAATTATCAAGTTATCTTCCAAGCAGGGCCAAGCGGAGAGATATATTTTAGACAAGAAGGATGTTCTAATTGATGAGTTTAGTGGTGTTAGATTATTTTAATTTGTTTTTAAGGAATTTATTGTTAAAGAAAAGAATGGATATTTGAAAAATAAAAATAAAAATATAAAAAATTATCAATTTGGAAAAACTCGGTTTTAAGAGATAGATAAAGAGAAATAAATTTATAATCCATCGGTAGTTGACTAGTCGGCTGGATTGATGAACTAAAAATATTCGATTATTATCCACTAGCCAGCCAGCTTTTCCTTTCAATCCCTTTGAAGCTGAAGATTATCTGGTTTTCAGCTATAATAAATTAGCTAAAAATTTGTCCTCGAGCTCCTTCAAAAATATTTTTTATGACTGCTGAGGTTTTTCTACCCTTGAGGGAGATAATAGGAAGTGAATATGGCTAGAAAAAATAAGCAAGTTGGCGCCCAAGAAATTAAGCGAGTGGCTCAAGACCACATTCGAAATTTCGCTATTATTGCTCATATTGATCATGGCAAGTCGACTTTAGCGGATCGCTTAATTGAGCTAACTGGGGCCCTGCCTGCCCGAGATTTAAGAGAGCAGGTTTTAGATACCATGGATCTGGAAAGAGAGCGCGGCATCACCATTAAAGCTCAGACAGCCCGCTTAAATTATGAGTCGCCTCAAGGAGAACTATTTGTGCTTAATTTGATTGATACTCCCGGGCATGTGGATTTTGCTTATGAAGTTTCTCGTAGCTTAGCCGCCTGTGAAGGGGCTTTATTAGTGGTCGATGCTTCTCAAGGAGTTGAGGCTCAAACTCTAGCTAATGTTTATTTGGCCCTCCAACATGATTTAGTTATTATTCCTGTAATCAACAAAATTGATCTCCCTCAAGCTCAGCCAAAAGTGGTGCTGGACCAATTGGAATCCATGATCGGACTTTCCCGGGAAGAAGCTTTACTTGTCTCAGCTAAAACAGGTGAAGGTGTGCCGGCTATTCTTGAGGCTATTATCCATCGCCTCCCCCCTCCCCAAGGAAAAGTGGAGGCACCGTTACGAGCTCTTCTTTTTGATGCTTGGCTTGATGCTTATCGAGGAGTAGTTGTGCTGGTAAGAGTTATGGAGGGGGTTCTCCGGCCAGGCAGTGAAATTGTTCTGATGTCCACCTCTTCTGTTTATGAGGTGGAAGAGTTGGGTGTTCTCACTCCCCGTCCCCAAAAAGTAGACTGCCTCCTCCCTGGGGAAGTTGGTTACTTGATGGCCGGCATTAAAGAATTACGCTTGGCTAGAATCGGTGAGACAATTACTTCCAGAGAGAAGCCGGCCGCCGACCCTCTCCCCGGATTCCAAGAGCCCAAACCCATGGTCTTTTCGGGATTTTATCCGGCCGGCGAGACAAGTGCCGAAGATTTAAAATCGGCCTTAGATAAATTAAAACTGAATGATTTTTCTTTTACTTATGAACCCGAAAGTTCGCCAGCCTTGGGATTAGGCTTTCGGTGTGGGTTTTTGGGTTTGCTTCATCGAGATATTATCCAGGAAAGATTGGAGAGAGAATTTGGGGTGGAACTTATCAGCACAGCCCCTATGGTGGAGTATCTGGTGGATTTGAAAAATGGCCGCCAGATAAAGATTCAGAATCCTTCCCAGCTCCCCCCTCTTTCAGAAGTAAAGCAGATTAAAGAGCCGATTATTGAGGCCATTATTATTACGCCTGACCGGTACCTGGGAGAAATTTTGAAATTGGCCGAGGAAAAGCGAGGTGTCCAGAAAAAGCTGGAATATATTAGCGCCCAGAAAGTGGTTTTAACTTATCAGTTGCCTTTAAATGAAGTCGTGGTGGATTTTTACACCCGGTTGAAATCCCTTTCTCAAGGCTACGCTTCCTTGGACTATGAATTCATTGGCTATCAACCCGCCGAACTGGTCCGGCTGGATATTCTAATAAATCGCCAGCCAGTCGATTCGCTTTCTCTAATTGTGCACCGGGACAAGGCTTATGTCACCGGCAAAAAACTGGTTAAGAAATTGCGGGAGGCAATCCCCCGTCAACAATTCGAAGTAGCTCTTCAAGCAGCTATTGGCCATCGGATTATTGCTCGGGAGACAATAAAGCCCTATCGAAAAGACGTCTTAGCTAAATTATACGGAGGTGATTATACCCGGAAGATGAAACTCTTGGAAAAACAGAAAGCCGGCAAAAAAAGAATGAGACGGATTGGTCGGGTCGATGTGCCTCAGGAGGCCTTTCTGGCTATTTTAAATATCCGGTAAAAAAATATTTTGACAATAGTCGGCCGACTGAACAATAATGGAAAGCTTATTATGGCGCTTTCCAAACTGGATAAGGCAGTTAATAATGCCTTGAAAATCCTCAAGGAAGTTTTGCCTGACCAGACTTATCTTTATCTTCCTCTTCTCTCCCGGGCTCTTGTTTGGGGCTTACGCCGCTATTTTCACCGACAGGCAGAATTAATGGCCACACCTGTGTGGCCTTGGCCAGCCAGAATAAAGGTCAAACCGGATGAATTTATTCTTGATTTTTTTCAGACTCATTCTGGTTTGCGCCGGGAATTCGCGACTGAATTAAAGAATAAGGATTTAAAGAGTCTCCGTGAGGCTTTTGTTTATCTTTATCCCCTCTTAGGGCTCAATGAACCCTTTCTTTGGGGGCTTTTTGCTCCGGAATTAGGCAGGCAAGAATACCGTTTGATTATCCGAACATTTCAAGATAGATTAGACCGGGCTCGCCGAGATTTAGCTTCCGTTTCTTCCCGAAAGAAGTTAATCTCAGCTCTGAAGACCTTCCAAGAGGATATCACCGCCATGGCGATAGATCTTTCGGGGGAAGCTGAGGTGAGAAGAAGTTTGGTTAAGCTTTTGCAGCAATCATTGCCTCCTCCCGAAAAAGATTAGAAAGATTAGTTAAGATAGGGCGGGGCAAGTTTTTTAATACGGCAGAGAATTTGTTTGACCCTGGTCATATCTGTGGGTAAGATACGAAGGAAGAATCATTTTGGTGGTGGTCATAACCATTCCAGGTTGACTTAACTGGTGGGACTAAAAGATGGTTAATGATAGAAAATTGAGAACCACGCCTTCTTTTAAAAAACGGGCTTCTTCTGAATATTTTAAAATTCTGGGCCTAGGCCTGGTGATTTCTTTTTTAGCTTGTTCCTCTCCTTTGCAAGAAGTTAAATTGTATTTTACCCGAGGACAAGAAAGTCTTCGTCACTACAATTCGGCTCAAGCTAGAATATATTTTCAAAAAACCAAAGAGGCGGCTACCGCAGCTATTAAATCTCAGCCAGTAGCTCAATTATATGTGCTGAAAGGTCTAGCTGAGGTTCAGCTCGAGGAGTGGTCGGCTGCCCGGAGAAGTTTTTCTTTGGCTTACTCTTTAGGCTTTGACAAAGGTGAAAAATGGGCAGCTGAAGTGGCCTTATTCGGTTTGGCCCAGAGCTTAGGTGAATTGGGCTTAAGTCAACAGGCTGGGCAGATTTACGATTATTTAGTCACCCGGTCTCAGTTTGAACCGGTTACGCTTTTGGCTGCTCAAAGATACGTTGACTTCACGCTGGAGCGCAGCTTTACCCTGGAAGAACGGGAAAAGGAGGTCCTGCTTCGTCGATTATTAAATCGGGTGAGAAGCCTTATTAAGGAGAACTATCATCAGGGTTTTTATCATTATCTCAGTTCTCAAATACTAGCCCACCAGCAGCTCTATCGCCGGAGTTTCGAAGAAGCAGTTATGGCTCGGGAACTGGGTCTGCCCACAGAAGAGATTTGGCGGGATAACGATCGCCAAATAATTTTTTGCTTTCGCCAGTTAAAAAAAGATTTATTAAAAGAGGATTGGCAGGATTTTCTTCAACTTTATCAACGATTAATTACTAGTTGGGGCTGGGCGGATGAAGAAACCCCGCCCTGGATGAAGAGGTGAACTATGTGGCCGTCTTTAGAATGGAAAAGGGATAAATTGATATTAATTGATCAGCGACTCCTGCCGGCTGAAGAAGTTTATCTTGAATGCCGGACAGGAGAGGAAGTAGCCCAGGCGATTGAAACGTTAGTTATTCGAGGGGCTCCTGCGATAGGAATAGCTGCAGCTTACGGAGTAGTCTTGGCAGTGCGAGGAATTCGAGATAAGCCCCTTCTTCAGGAAAGATTCGAGTGGATTGTCAATCGACTTCGCCAAACTAGGCCCACAGCTAGGAATCTTTTTTGGGCTCTGGAGAGGATGGTCGCCACTCTGAGAAAACTGGCTCCTCTCGCCCCCGAAGAAATTGTTCAGGGTTTGGAAGAAGTGGCTTGCTCTTTGGAAAAAGAGGATATTACTCGCAACAAAAAAATAGGTGAGTATGGTGCCTCTCTTATTCCGGCTTCCAGCACGGTACTCACTCATTGTAACGCGGGTGCATTAGCCACCGCCGGGTATGGAACCGCTCTCGGAGTGATTCGGACTGCTTTTGCTCAGGGGAAAATCAAACGGGTTTATGCCACTGAGACGCGTCCGGTTCTCCAAGGAGCCCGCTTGACTTGTTGGGAATTAGCCAAAGAAGGAATTCCAGTGACCTTGATTACGGATAATATGGCCGGTTGGTTAATGAGTCAAGGGAAAATTTCTTTGGTCATTACTGGAGCTGACCGTATTGCCCGCAATGGAGATACAGCGAATAAAATCGGCACTTATTCTCTAGCAGTTTTAGCCCAAGCCCATCACTTGCCGTTTTATGTAGCGGCACCTCTCAGTACCTTTGATTTCAACCTTGGCTCAGGCCAAGAGATTCCTATTGAAGAACGGAGTCCCCTGGAAGTTAGGGAAGTAAGGGGACAACCCATTACTCTGGCTGATATCCCTGTAGAAAATCCGGCTTTTGATGTTACTCCAGCCACTTACATTACAGCTATTATCAGTGACCGTGGACTTGCCTATCCCCCTTATGAAGAAACCTTAGCCCAGTGGTCCAAACAGGAGACCAAGAGATGAAGAAGATATTAGCCATCGAAACTTCCTGTGATGAAACAGCTGCAGCGGTTGTTGATGAAAAAATAAATATTCTCAGCAATATCGTTCTTTCCCAGGATGAAATTCATGCCCCCTATGGTGGAATTGTCCCTGAGTTGGCTTCCCGCCAACATATTATTTCTTTAACCTATGTGGTAGAGGAGGCCTTAACTCGAGCGGGCTTAAGCCTGGCAGACATAGATGCTTTTGCCGTGACTCAGGGGCCGGGCTTGATTGGCTCTTTACTGGTGGGACTTTCTTTGGCCAAAGGACTGGCTTTCTACTGGCAAAAACCATTAATTCCTGTGGATCACCTGGAAGCCCATCTGGAATCGGTCTTTATTGAACAGCCCGATTTGCCCTTGCCGGCTCTGGGATTATTAGTTTCGGGAGGTCATACTTCCCTTTATTGGTTGCCTCACCGGTTGAGCTATCAATTACTAGGCCGAACCAGAGACGATGCCGCTGGTGAGGCTCTGGACAAGGTAGCTAAATTTCTCGACCTGGGTTATCCAGGTGGGCCAATTATAGAGCGACTGGCCGAGAAGGGCGATGGAGAAGCTTTTCCTTTTAGTGTACCGCAGATGCGGGATAAGAGTTTGGATTTTAGTTTTAGTGGCTTGAAGACGGCTGCTTTGAAATATATCCGGGAGGAGAATATTTCCTCGAATCATCCCCGTTTCCATGATTTTATCGCCAGTTTTGAAAGGGGGGTCATTCGGGCTTTGTTGAGCAATATGAAAAGAGCAGCTCTTCGTTATCGTCCGCGGTCAGTCTTTTTGTGTGGTGGCGTTTCTCGGAATAAACACCTAAGACAAGCTTTTTTAAAATGGGCCAGGAAAAAGGGGTGGCCCGCCGCCATACCTTCACCTCAATATTGTACTGATAATGCCGCCATGGTGGGTGCTTTGGCTATGTTTAAGTGGTTAACAAAAAGCACCGTCTCATTGGATTTGGAATTGAATGCTTATCCTCGGTTTATTCCCGAAGGGGATAAATCTGGATAAAAAAAGGATATCTTTTCATCGATTCCGAAGAAAGATGGGTCAAATTTAATTTGAGTTCATAAAGATGGAAATTTTTCCAGAGAAAGGAGGGCCAGGGTCGTAAAGAAATTTCATCAATTTTTTTCTGGAGACGTCCCTGAAAGAGAGGTTGGTCAAAAAAGTAAAGCTGAACTTGATATTCACCCACCTCTGAGCCGAAACGTAAGCGTAGCTTTTCTAGTTTTTTCCGGGAAGCAAAAAGGAAAGTATATTTCCGTGGAGCATGCAGGTAAAATTCAGCTTCTTTCTTGGCTACTACATCTTGCTGGAGAGAATAGAAGTAAAAACCGAGAGAACTTTGGTTGGAGAAGTGGAACTCTCGGGAAGGATAAAGGGCCGGCTGAGGATAAAGAGCAAATAATAAAGTTGAGCCAGCTAGAAATAATCCGGTTACACAGAGGGAGAAAGAAATGGGGAGCCCTTTCCTGGGTGAAAAGAATCTGGGTAAGTTGACGAAGGCGAAGAGAACAAAAATGGTCAGTCCGGCTAGCCAGAAATAGTTTGGCCAGTAGCTCAGGTTGTTGACTTTAATAAAGGAAGGCAGGTAACTGGGGAGAAATATTTTGATGTTACTCAGATAGACAAATAGATCCCCGGCCCGAAGGGTGAATTCATGGGTAGTGGGTTGGTAGAGGAACCGCGGGTGAAGAAGAAGAATAAGGGTGAGAATGAGGCTAAAACCTCCCAGCAGCCAAAAAAGGGAGAAATAATTTTTCCGGCGGTTGTAAGCCAGAAAATAGCCGGTCAGAAGACAGCCTATCCAGATCAAGGGAGTTAAGACTCGACCTTGAGGACTATAGCCTTGGCGGTGGGTGAAAAAAGCATAATTAAGGAGAAAAGGAAGAGAAATGAAGAGAAGTCGGAAGAGTTCGCGGCGCTGATGACGCCAAGCTTCCACGAGACCCAAGAGAGAGAAAAAATAAAAAGGAGCGTAAAGAAAAAGGCCGTCTCTTTGGTCGAGAAAGTAGTCGAGAAAACTGTCAATTCTCATGCGCAGCGGATAATCAAGAAGAGCCGTCTTCAAAGCTCGGAATTTTTCTGGAGTCAATACGCCTTCGTAAACTGAAAAAGGAGAAAATGAGCCATAAAGAGAATAGACAAAAAGATAGAAACCAATCATTGAAGCCAAGGGGAGAAAGGAAAAGGTTGTCCAAGAGAACCAACTTAACTTTTGCCGATGTTGGTAGAGCTGATAGAGAAAAAGGAGGAAAAAAGCCCAAAAGATAATATTATATTTTAGCCCGAACCAGGGGAATAATCCCAAGAGAAAGCCATAGAGAAGTAAACGGCTTCGGGAGGCGAAATTATCTAAGCGAAGATGGCGGTAGAGAAAAGTGCAGAAAAAAGCTATAGGTATTTCAGGATAAATATGGACCGCATAGAAGACTATGGGTGCCGAGAGTGAAGAAAGCCCCCAAATAGTCAAAGCAATTTTTTCTTTTCGCCAAGTTTCTAGAAGAAGCAAGTAGAGCTGAAGGCTCAGAAGAGCTGCCCAAAGGGAAAGGCTGCTTTTCAGGATGAAGACTAGCCATTTTCCTTGGAGGAAATGACTCAACCAATATTGCGGTAGAATTAATATTGAGACACCAAAGAGATTGATGGGATAAAGATAATTAGGTCCTTTCTTTCCCTGGCGGGCATAAACCCCCAAGCGGAAATTAGGATTTTCTTCCCGCGAATAAAAATGAAAATAGTCTTGGTGGGCATAGTTATTGGCTAGGTTAATGTCTCCGTCATGCAAGAGACTATGGGCATTGAGAAGATAATAGGGTTCGTCACCTGAAAAACTGAGCCCTTTTTCCACCAACACTAAGGCCACTAAATTGTAGATAAGGAAAGTGGTCAAGAAGAGAATCAAAATTTTTTGCCCCTGGGAAAAATGAGTGAAGGAATTGGCTATTTTACGAAGCCGAGGCCAGATATCTAGAGTAAAGGAGCCTCGGACTAAGAGGAGAAGAACAAGGCCTAGGAAAGGTAGACCACCAAGGGAGAATAATCTTATTTGGAAGTCTTCCTTATCCAAATAGTAAAGGTGGAGAAAAGGGGTCAAGTAATAGAGAAGAAAGGGCCAAAGAGAGAAAAAGGGGCCAAGTCGGCGAATAGCCCTGGAGCTAGGAGAAGGAGGTGGTTGCTTTTGTTCTAGTTGGAGAAGCAATTTTGCCAAAAAGAAGAAAAAGAGAAAACCTAAGATGGCTCCTAGAGAGAACAAGGAAAGGGATAAGGAAAAGTGAGGGGAGGTTGTCTGAAGGTGTTTAAGCTGGCCGAGGGAAGAGAAAAACAATCCATTGCCTCCGCTCAAGAGGCCCAGCCAAAGAAACGGAATCAATTTTTGGGCTCTGAGTGTCTGACTCACCTGAATTGGTCCTTTCTATGATTCTTCATCAGGATATTCAGAATCAAGATTTATTGCAAGGTTGAGTGCTCGGATGTGGCAGGATTTCTTTGGATGTGGTATAAAGTGAGCCTAGAAATGAGTGTTAGAGCCCCAGATAAGAAAATAATTGTTATTATGCCGGCCTATAATGCGGAGAAAACTTTAAAAAAGTGTGTAGGAGACATTCCTCAGGAATGGGTAGATGAAATAATTCTGACGGATGATGCCAGTCAAGATAGAACAGTGGCCATCGCTCGAGAATTAGGATTGCATGTTTTAGTCCATGATAGGAATCGAGGCTACGGAGCTAATCAGAAAACCTGTTATACTGAAGCTTTACGCCGGGGAGCAGATATTGTAGTTATGATCCACCCTGATCATCAATACGACCCAACAGTTATTCCTCAATTAATCCAGCCTTTAATCAACAATGAATGTGATGCTGTCTTTGGTTCCAGAATGCTGGGTGGACGTCCTTTAGAAGGAGGGATGCCTAAATGGAAGTATTTAGCTAATATTTTCCTCACGGCCTTAGAGAATGCCGTTTTCTATATGTATTTAACTGAATATCATTCAGGTTTAAGAGCTTATTCTCGTCGTTATTTAGAAAAAGTTAATTTCCATTTAAATTCGGACGATTTCGTCTTTGATTCAGAAATTATTGCCCAGGGAGTGATTCAAGGTTTGAGAATTAGAGAAATTCCCATTCAAACTCGTTATTTTGAAGAAGCCTCTCAAATTGGTTTTTGGCGAAGTGTAATCTATGGTCTCTCGATCTTAAAGACCCTGATAAAATTTAAACTTCATGTCAAGGGAATAAAGCGTTTTAAGATGTTTGAACCCAAGGAACAATCTGGAACCAGCAGGGTGGAGGAGATTTCATCGGCTGGCGGCTCCAAATAGATACCCGGACTCGGTAAAGGAAAAGTCCTTTTTTATACTTATAAGGGTGGGGATTCTTTAGCTCTATATGGCGGAAAGAATAGGCTGTCTCTCCCTTAAAAAGAACTACATCGAAGTAGTCTAGGTCCACTCGGTAGTTGGCCCGCTGGGTACCAATTTCGAATTGAAGTCGAGTAAGGGGTCGAGCGGAGGCGAAGTAAAAGACGTAGTCGCGATTGATTTCTAATAATTTAAATCTTCCTGGTTTTTCTTGGTGAGCTACGCGACTATAAGGATAAAGGAGAATTCGTTCTCCTTGGGGGAAGATCACAGTCTGGGGGGTGCCTAGATTTACTCGAGGATAATAAACAAACCAGAAGTAAAGCCCGACTAAGCTCAAAACAACCGGAAGTAGGGAAAACGCAACAGGCCGGGAGATTTTTTTTACTGGGGGGAGGAAGCGATAAAGGAGAAACAAGAGAGTGAGCCCCACCAGCCAACACCAGTTGGGCCACCAGTAGCGGTTATCGATTTTAAGAAAAGAAGGCAGACATTTGGTTAAGTCAAAGTGCATATTGCTCAAGTGGAGAAACAATTCACCGGCTCGCTGGGTTTCTCCCTGGGTGGTAAGTTGATAAAGGGAGTAAGGATGTAAAAGCTGGAGGAAGGGGAAAAGAAGACTAAGAAAAACACAGACTTTAAAGCCAGAGTGCAAGATTTTCCTGGGGGAGCTTTCTAAATAAAATATCATTCCTAAAATTAATCCCCAACTCACAGCCACAAGAGGGCGAGCTTGAGGGGCGTAGCCGGTCCGTTGCGTCAACCAGGCCGAGAACAGAATATAGGGAGCGATCACCCCCAAGAGGGGGGTTAAAAGACGTTTTTTATTGGTGAAGGGAGCTATGATTCCCAAAAGAGCGAAGAGATAGATAGGAGAGTAGAAAAGAAGACCGTCTCTTTGATCCAGCCAATAGCCCAGAAGAGTTTCCCAGCGGAAGTGGCCAGGAATTCCAAAAAGAAGGAATTTTAAGTACTCGAAGGATTCAGGGAGACTTACTGCTCCTCGCCAAGAGACAGCTGAGAGCGAAAAGCTGTGGTAAAGAGAATATTGAAAAGTTAAATAGAGCCCGGTCATGACTCCACTGCCGAGAAGGAAAGATAACCAAGAAGAAGGCCGAGAAAATTTCTTCAGAATAAGCCAACTTCCGTAGATGAAAAGTGGGACCAGAATAAAAAGATATTTGAGACTATGTAGCCAGAGCAAACTGGTGGTGAGAAAACCGAGGAGAAAAAGTTGTCGGGGTGGGGCTGATTTAAGAAAAAATAATTTTCTGAACACATAAAAGGAGATCAAAGCGGCGGGAATTTCGGGATAAAGATGGAAGGAGTAGAAAAAAATGGGGGAGGTGAAACTGAAAATTGCCCAAATTAGAAGAGTGGTCTTTTGGCTAACTTTAAAATTAGAGAGAAAAAGATAAACCTGAAGCCCCAGGAGGGCTCCCCACAGAGTCATGGCCAGACGAGGGAAAAAATGGAGCCAGAACCCTTTCAGGAGGTAGCCGAGAGCATAGAAAGGGAAAACTAGAAAAGAGACTCCGGGTGAATGGAAAGAGTATTTTCCCTCAGTTTTTGGGGCGACATGGGGGGTAATAGTTACCCAGGGACGCATGTAAATCCGATAATCCTGGTGAGAATAGTTGTTTTTCAGGTTGAAGTCGCCATCCTGAAGGAGACTATGAGTGATGAGGAGGTAATGGGGTTCATCTCCAGAAAAAACCATTCCCTGAGAAATAAGAGCCACTGAACCTACGTTGTAAAGGATGAGAGCAGTAAGGCAGAGAACCAACGACTTTTTTTTCTGGGAGAGAGAATTCCACCAGGAGGAAAGAAAAGAAGACCAGAAAGGCTGCTCTTTTTCTAAGCGAGAGATCCAGAGAATTTTCACCCAGATAATTCCTCCCAGGAGAAATATTAAAAAAAGTTTTAACCGAATATAAAGGTCAGCAGCCACCAGATAGTGGCGAAGGCTTAAGAGGCCAAGAGGAGCCAAGATTAGGAGAATATAGT
Organism: Candidatus Aminicenantota bacterium; assembly: GCA_003648765.1. Taxonomy (GTDB): domain Bacteria; phylum Acidobacteriota; class Aminicenantia; order Aminicenantales; family Aminicenantaceae; genus JdFR-80. The sequence continues at coordinate 4,150 of QMPV01000051.1, read as the reverse complement.
GGGAGAGTTCCAACCAAGTAGCCTGGTGGGAGGAAAGAAGATAGATTCTGGTGTAAAAATGATGGTTAAAAGAATAATAAAGGCTTAGTCCGATAAAGATTAATCCTGAGAGAACCACCCAGGAGAGAAAGGAGAGTTGAAAGGAGTGATGGAAAAAGTTCATTTGGAAGCTTTGCCTAGCCAGAAGAGGCAATAGACTAAAAGTAAAGGAAACGAAGAGGAGAAAAGCTAACTTCAAGAGCGAATTCCGGCTCATTCGCGAAGACTATAAAGAAATTCTTGAGGCTCTGTCAAGGAAAAAACATGGAGTGGAGGGGGAGAGGCTGAGAGTAAACATCGATAGCCACCCCTAACCTTAAACTTGTCAACTTGGTATCCGTATAAAAATGATGTAAGTTTAAGGTAATTTAAAAAGAGAGAGTAAATATCTGGCAAGGATAGACTGAAGGAAAGTGGTCTTTGAGACAAGTCAGGAGTCCGATGAATAAGGGCTTAGGGAAAGAAAAAGGAAGAAAAAATTAGAAATAATGATGAGTAAAGGAGGCTTTTCATGAGGACAACAAGCCTAAAAGTAATTTTTCTAATGTTCATAATGGGGCTGGTGACCTGGCCAGGCATCGCCCAAGAGGAAAAAGTAATATCTTTGAGTTTGGAGGATTGTATCGTTCAAGCTCTGAAGAACAATCTTAAAGTGGCCATAGAAGTTTACAATCCCGAAATTGCTGAAGCGCAATTAAGTCAAGCCAAGGAGATGTTCCTCCCCCGGTTTGATTTAAGTCTGAATTCTCAGAATACAGAGCAGCCTTCTTACTGGTGGATTCAGGGAGCAGAGACAATAAAGACTGATTTAAGTCAATATTCTCTTTCTTTAATCCAGAAGGTTCCCACGGGAGGCAGTTTTACTCTGAGTCTCAACAGCTACCGGACCAGCACTAATCAAGCTTTTCAGCTGATTAATCCCCGTTATGGGAGTACCCTGCAATTAGAATTTACTCAGCCTTTACTTAAAGGCTTTGGTTATCGGATAAGTCGGAAGGAAATCATCATCGCTCGGAATAATCTGGAGATTTCGGAACATCAGTTCAAAACAGTGCTTTTAGATACAATCTATCGTGTTGAGGAAGCTTATTGGAACTTGGTTTATGCTTATGAAGATTATCAAGTAAAAAAGGATTCATTGAAACTTGCTGAAGCGAGTTTGGCTAAAACCAAGAAAGAAGTTGAATTGGGCAAAGTAGCTCCCATTGAATTGTTAAATGCCCAAACAACGGTGGCCCAACGCGAGGCTGAATTGCTTCAGGCCGAAGCGCTGGTGGCCCAGAGCGAAGATGCTCTCCGTGATGTTCTCAATCTCCCTCAGGACCAAGAATTGCCCCCTCGCTTAAAGCCTCAGGATTATCCCCGATACGAGCCCCGAGAGATTTCTTTAGAAGAGGCCCTCCAAAAGGCTTTTCTCTATCGACCGGAATTAAAATCGCAGCGGAAACTTATTGAGTCCAATCAACTCAATTTTTCTTTCGCCCGTAATCAATTGCTGCCGGGATTGGATTTAAGTTTTTCCTATTGGAGCCCAGGTGTTTCAGGAGATAGGTTGCTTTATCTTAATGATAACCCGTTTTTGGGAATTATTGTGGGTAAGGAAAAAGGCAGTGCTAGTGATTCTTTACGAGATGCCTTTGGTTTTCGTTATAAAAATTGGTCAGTAGCTCTTACTCTTTCCTTACCCTTAAGTAATGTGCTCTCCCGGGCTGAATATGTAAAAAGTCGTCTGGAGCTGGAAAAAAGTCAGCTGGCTTTGCAAGATCTTGAACGACAAATCAGGTTGGAAGTAAAAAATGCTCTTCGGGAAATTAAAACTAGCGCCAAGAGAGTTGAAGCTTTCCGCATTGCTCGAGAATGGGCCGAGAAGAGACTTCGGGCCGAGGAGAGAAAACTTCAATTGGGATTAACTACCAATTTTTTTGTTTTCCAATATCAAGAAGAGTTAGCCAATGCCCGATCGCAAGAATTACGCGCTGTGGTTGACTATAATTTAGCTTGGGCTAAGTTGGAAAAAGCCATGGGAGTTAGCTTGGCCAAGCGGCATATTCGGCTGTCTCAATTTAAATAATTGAACGGGGGGCCGGTCTTTACCTGGGGTTGATGGAACACTTCTCTAGAGGGAGAAGTTAGGGGTGGGCTGATCCGAAATTGTTAAGCGGCTTCCCTTTTTCTTTTTTTATTATTTATCTTTTTTATTTTAATTTATCATTTTATCTGCTAGCTTCCTGGGATATTGAAGAAGAGAGATTGGCGGCAGATGCTTGGAGACTAGATTGACTCAGAAATGACCAAAAATTTGAGTCTTCAAAAGTGAAATAGGAAGCCCTGGCCCCTAAGAAGAGCTTAATTAAAGGTGATTTTAAGGTATGGCTACCGGGGGAGGGAGTTCACTCATAACCTTGAGACCAGGCAGGGCTTCAACCGCCCGGGGAATAGCGTTAATAGTCATGGCCACTGTGCCGATATCTCCATGGACTCCCCCGATTATTTTTTCATGCAGAGGCGGTTGGCCGTCAATGATAATTTCATCGTATTCCTCCGCCACCCCAGCATAGGCATAAAATTCAAGGGTAATTAACCGACGACCATTTTGAGTAGCGTAAGCCACGCTTTTGAGGCCAATAACCTTGCCTGGTTCAATTTCCCCAAAACCCGTGGGGGTGGGTCTCTCAGCTATGACCGGTTCCGGTGGTAGTTCCACGGCCTCATCCAACTCCCAGTGGAGACCGGTCGCAATCATATTGATTGACTCCAAGAGACCGACATGACCGGTAATAATCTTTTGGCTGATTTTTTCTTGAAATTCTTCTGGCGTTAAACCAGTCCCTACTTTCTTCTGGAAAGGTAAGCGCCGGCGGGCGGAATTCATCATGCGGGTAACTTTAATGGAGTTAACCTTTAAACAGGGGGAGGTCAAGGTTAAGGGCAGAAAGTCCATCAAAAATCCAGGATTTATTCCGGTCCCGACTACAGTCTGACCGCTTTGTCGGGCTTCGGCATCGATTTCCTGGGCCAGTTGAGGATGTCTTTTCCAAGGGTAAGATAGTTCTTCACAGGTAGAAACAACATTCAGCCCGGCCTTTAAGCAACTCAAGATCTGGTCCTTAACGTCGGGTAAGTAGGAGGTAGTGGTGATCACAGCGACATCCGCTTCGGTTTCGGTCAATAACTTATCGGGATTATTGGTGATTTTTACACCGGTATCAACTTGTTTCTCGAAGAGTTGGCCTAAGTCTAGACCGGTTAATTCAGGTAAAATATCTACAGCCCCCACAATGACCAGGCTGTTTTTACTTTGGATAGCCTCAGCTATTTTCCGGCCCATGACTCCGCAGCCATAGATAATGACTTTTATTTTTTTCATGAGGGCTCTCCTTAAATGATTTTATTTAATTTTAATGAAGAAAAAGTTTAGCATTTTTTTCAATGTGATTAAATTATTTTTATTCTTCTGCTCTATCGAAATATGATAAACTAACAATCTAAGGCCAATGAAAATTTCCTTTGTGATTATCACTAAAAACGAAGAGAAAAGACTGGAACCGTGTTTACAAAGTATTCAAGAAATTGCGGATGAAATTGTGGTAGTGGATGCTTATAGTCAGGACGAAACAATCAGGGTGGCCGAGAAATATAAGGCTAAGGTTTTTAAGCGTGTTTGGACCAATTATTCTGACCAGAAGAATTTCGCTAATAATCAGGCTTCTTTCCCTTGGATATTTTCTATTGACGCTGATGAACGGTTGTCCCCAGAGTTGGAAAAAGAACTGTTAGAGTTAAAAGAGAGGCCTTCAGAGCCTAAAGAAAGTGCTTTTTCTGTGCCCCGTTTAGCTTTTTATCTGGGCCGCTGGATTCGCCATAGTGGTTGGTATCCTGATCGGAAAATAAGGTTGTTCCGCCAGAAGGCAGCTCGTTGGGTCGGTGATTATGTCCATGAAAGGCTGGAAGTGGAAGGTCAAGTAGGAGAACTTCAAGGGCATCTTTATCATTTTTCTTACGCTAGTTTAGCGGATCATTTAGAAAGAATTAATCTTTATTCAGAATTAGGCGCCAAGGAACTTTATGCCCAACAAAAGAAATGTCGGTGGTATCATTTAGTTATCCTTCC
>QMPV01000050.1 GCA_003648765.1 Candidatus Aminicenantota bacterium | reverse complement strand
TGATAAAACCAAAACGGCCAAAAAGCTCCTGAGCAGCATCAATAATATTTAACTTTTTCCTTTTTTCCATCTTGACTTTAAAAATCGAATATTCGACCATATCATTATTTTGTTCTATACTAAGATAAATAAAAAATTTTATTTTGTCAATATTTTATTAGTGCATGTAAGCATCCCCAAAACCGTGAGAAAATAAATAAGGCTCAACGTATACTATTATTTTAAGTAAAAACACAAGAGGCGAACCAACCTATCTTTGCAGTTTTTCTAAAATTAAGGAGATAATAAGGATATAATAAATTATATATAGATAATCTATCGAAAGATGATTTGATTCGGTTTTGGGAAGCCAAAGCCGGCTCAGGGAGGATAATAATGAAGAAAGAACTTCTGGCAAGTGTGCTTGCTGGGCTGTGTTTTATCTCTTCAAGCCCTTTCGCCCGGGACTTTAATAGAAATAGATGTCCAGGCCCAGGCCACTTTGGCATAAAACTTGGCAAAAAGAGGTTCCGGCTCTCAAAACAGGGTTAATACTGAAAAAAGCCGGAGTATTTACCGGGTATACCTTATTCTCTCCAATTACTTCAACTGAAACGTTTCTGATAGATCTCGATGGGAGAATTATCAATGTCTGGCAGAGTGATTGTGAACCGAGTCAAGCTGTTTACCTTCTGGAAAATGGCCATTTCCTTCGGACAGGTTTTGTCGGACCTGAGGCCAATCGCACCTTTCATGGTGGCGGTGCTGGGGGGCACGTTCAGGAATTTAGCTGGGCAGGAGAATTATTCTGTGAGTTTGAGTATAACAGCGATAAGTTCCTTCTTCATCATGATATTGAAAGATTGCCCAATGGTCATATCCTGCTGATCGCCTGGGAGAAAAAAACCCAACGGGAAGCTATTGAAGCTGGACGCAATCCAGCCACTGTTGGTGAAGAGGGATTATGGCCAGATTGTATAATTGAAGTCAGACCAACTGGCAAGAAAACAGGCCAGGTTGTCTGGGAATGGCATGTCTGTGACCACTTGATTCAAGATTATGACCCTGCCAAGAAAAATTACGGTCGGGTAGCTGAGCATCCAGAACTAATTAATCTTAACCCCGGGGATTGGACGGGGCGATTGACCCGCCAGCAACGGGAGAGATTAAGGTCTCTAGGTTATCTCCACTTTGGCCCCCAACATGCTTCAGGAAAAGCTCATCCTGATTGGATACATATTAACTCCATTGATTATAATCCTGAGCTTGATCAAATCCTTAGTCAGCGTTCTCGGCTTTAATGAAATCTGGATTATTGACCACAGCACAACGACTAAGGAGGCCGCTGGGCATAAATGAGGCCGGAAGGGGAAAGGAGGAGATCTACTTTATAGATGGGGCAACCCCCAAGTTTATGGAGCAGGCTCAGCGGCTGACCAGCGTCTTTTCGCTCAGCATGACGCTCAATGGATTCCATCGGGATGCCCGGGAGCAGGACATATATTGATTTTCAACAATGGACGAGGCCGCGTTGAAGGTGATTATTCCTCAGTGGATGAGATAGTTCCTCCCTTAGATAAAAAAGGAAATTATTATCGCCCAAAAGGTGAGGCGTTCGGCCCGGAACGTCCAGTCTGGAGTTATGTTGCTCCCCATAAAGAAGATTTTTACTCGAGCCATATTTCCGGTTGTCAACGACTTCCCAATGGTAATACTTTGATTTGTTCGGGAGAGAAAGGCATTTTCTTTGAGATGACAGAGGAGAAAAAGATTGTCTGGAAATTTATTAATCCTCTCTTTGGACAGCCACGACCTCCTTTGGGCGGGCCAAGATCACACAGCAAGCAGAACCTGAACGTAGGCCAGAGAAATGAACTTAATCAGAGAGGAAGGAGGCCCGGGAAGGGACAGCTACCTCCTTCAGGCCCTATAAACTCTGTGTTCAAAGCGTATCGTTATCCCCCTGATTTTCCTGGATTTAGAGCAAAAAAATTAACCCCTGGGGAAGATCTAGTAAGTTATGTTAAGAAAAAATATCTTCGCTGAATTCCAGGACAACTTGATTCTCCTTCTTGTCTTTTTAGAAAATTAATCTCCTTCTTCATCTACTATCGGGAAAAGATATATTTATAATTCTAAAGCAGCTATTGGATTGCTAGGGTTGAAGCTTACTTTTTCAGAGTTATCTTTTTAACTGCGGTGCCGCCCATTTTGGATTTGACGGTGAATTCCACCCAGCCCGGCGAACCCTTCATCTGGACCAGGACGCAGAAGCGTTGAGTGTCTTTACCTTTGAGTCGGAATTCAGCTCCTTGAGGAGGAATGATGGTAAAACGGGCCTGGGGATTTTGGAAATCAAGCACAGCTGTGCCGCCCGACATTTTCAGCGGTTTAATATTGCCCGAATGGCGGAAAGTGATTTTGTCTTTCACCGCTCTTTTGAGTTGAACCGCCCGGTCGGATGAAGTGGGATAGACCCGGTCGTTAACCACGGTGACTTTAATCCAGTAAAGATCTTGGGTGACTGGTTCGACATCCACTTCTTTGATTTCCACCCGAGGCAGCTGACTAGCACAGTAGAGGACAAAATGGGTGTTTTTAAGAGCTTCTTGTTCGATATAGCGCCAAGGAGGAGTACGGCGGAGATGTTTCCTGGGTGTTCCTCCTATCCAGACCTCTCCCAGGTCAGGATGTTTAACTTTATGGGGCATAATCCAGCCTTCGCCCGTCAGCTCGATATCAATCCATTTGAGATACTCTTCTTCAGAGACTCGACCATCCCCATTTTCGTCAGCATCAAAATCAGGTGAACCCCAAAGCTCAATGAGATAGGAGTAAGCGCCGAGCATATAATAAGTAGAGGCCGGGTGTTGACCGACCAGTCCGGCGATGACCGGACGGTAGTTTTTTAAAATCCTGGCGCCCATGGTGACAATTTGAGTCTGAACATCCATGTCGTGCTGATATTCAGGGGCTACCTGGCGGTCAAAGAGTTGGGCGTATTTATTAGTTTTCCGAAGTTCGGCCAGGCGTTCTTGGACCATCTGCTGATAACGTTGTCGTTCCTCGGAGGACATGGTTTTAGCCCCGACATCGGGAGGAGCCTGAAACATGATCAATCGGCCGATGTTGTGATAATGAAAGGTAACCATGATGTTGGGGTGAGCTAGCTGAAATTCGTAGACATTACGGGTGCAGGGTTCTGAGAGGGGGTAGGGGTTGCCGGCTTGTAAGTTCCAGCCATAAGGGAAATTACGATTAGGATCGGGCCCACCAATATCGTCTTCGTTAATCAAGCCGTCCCCATCGTTATCGTAGCCTTCCGGGCCGATACGGCGGAAGCGTTGAACTTCTTCCCGCTCGTCAGTTACAGGAATGAAGCGCCGTTTATCAGGCGAAAGTTTGTACTCGCCATGGGGGTCTTCGACGTACATCACGGACAATTCGCCGTCGCCGTCAACATCCTCTGTTCGGTCTTCATCATAGAGTCCGTCGCCGTCATTGTCTTCGGGACGGAAAGGCTCACGGGGGTTGTTGGGAGTGTTGGGGAAACGGACAAAAGAGTCGTTGGCGTCGACATTAAAGCCGGGCAGAACATAGAAAGTACAATTATTGACTAATTCATGAACATAAGGGTCATAGTCATAGCGAGTAAGAAGATACCAGATTAGATAGAGTGAACAGGTGATACCATTGACTTCATTGCCGTGAATAGCTCCATCTACCCAGATGGCCGGTTTGCTTTCAGCTTTACCAGTGGATTTGGCGGTAATGGTCATTAAGTATTGATCCCGACCCATGCGGCTGCGTCCGATACTCTGGATGTCGGCCAGATGGGGATATTTTTTCTGGAGGTCGTGCATGATTTTGGTCCATTCAGCATAAGAGTAATATCTTTTCCAGCTCAAAGGAAAGTCCATTTCTCCATGGTAGCCTCCAGGACTCAATTGTTTTTTCTTTTGAGCTTGAAGTGGCTGCCAGGACAGAGGAGAAACCAGAAAGCTGAGAGCCAAGATGAGGCCCAACCAATGTTTTACAGATATCTTTCTTTTCATTGGTATCTCCTGTCTTAATATGTAATGGTTTTCACGTAGGTCCCCCCTTTTTGAGAGGTGACCACAATTTTTAGGGGAGGATTGCCTTCCACTGCCACCAGCCATTTAACCGTTCGACGGGGGCCTGGCTGGTCAACCCTATCCGGTCCCCGTCGGCGGAAGAACATCATACCCATGGGATAGCCTGGTCTCATCATAAAACGTCGGGAGAACCGGCGTGAAGTTGTTGATCTTTCTAGCGAAACACGCCCTGCCTGATAACCAGGAATTTTCATGGTGCCTTCTAGAACGCCTAGAATTTGGAAGGGTGTCCCCTGGAGAAAGCGGATTTTGTCACGGTCACCGATAAGCCAGACAGCATCTTCCCGATTACCAGCGAGACTGGCTCCCCGGGCCACATGGGTGGCTAATTTACCTTGGTTTTCGATGACTGCGGTAACTTCGATTATTTTAACTTTGCTTCCAGCTGAGGTTTTTTTGATGGTGAAAGTATCATTTTTCTTTTCAGCCTGGGCCGTGCCTCCGCTACCGCTGTAAAGGACTTTGGCGGTGGCTTTAGTAATGACTACGTGAGGAAGCAGAGTGGCCCGATACAGCTCAAATTGCCAGTGTTTCTCACAGACTTCCCGCAGGGGTTCTCCAGGCCAGGCATTGTTCCGATAGCCAGGCAGCCAACCACCGATTTCTCCTTCCCCCAGTTCGGGATGGCGGAACTTTTTCCAGGGAAGGAAGTATTTCCCTCTATATTTCTCGTCCTGATATTTGAGGAGAGCCCGTTCCAATTCCAACCGAGAAGCCGTATCTTTTATTTTGGGAAAATCCTTGAGGTCTTTAACTGGATTCCAGAGCTCAGTAGTGATGGAATAGAGACCGTATTGGAGATAGGCCCAGTCAGTGGCCATGCCGTAGGCATAGCGCCGGTCTTTCTCTTCATTATAAGAAACCCGCCAACCTCGAGGCAGTTCATAACCGCGTTGAATGGCGTATTTGTTTTTAGAGGTCTTTTTTAATTTTTCGCGAAATTCGTTTAAACGTTCTGGATGGAGCCAGGCTTCGGGTATTTTTTCCCCAATAATTTCCAGATATTTTTTGCCCATAATGAAGTCAAAAACCGCCACATCTTTAGGATGGAGTCGAGTGTGAGGAGCGGTTCCCAGGGGGCGGAAGGTGAAACCACCGGAGGTGTGGTAGAATTGAGCCATGAGAATATTCCGGTGATTGGTAAAAAATTCAGCGATGGCTCTGGTTTCCGGCGCTGAAGTAGGGTAGTCTCCTGAACCACCGGGGAAGCCGTTGTCTTTAAACCAGCCTTCAGGGAAATTGCGATTAAGGTCAATTCCCCGCTCGGGGTCTTCTCCTCGGCGGCCATCACCGTCATTATCTTTGTCTTCTCGGATGACGGAATACCGAGTTTTATTGGTTTTTTCACCTTTTTTCAACCGCACCATCAAGCGGGGGTCCTGGTCGTCAATAACATACTGGCCTTGGGGATCTTTATATCTGAAAAGAGTAATATAGCCGTCGCCATTGAGATCATCATAGCCGTCTTCGTTAACCCGGCCGTCGCCGTCATCATCTTTGAGTTCGCTGTTTTGCCGCTGAGGCAGACTCTTTTCCACCGAGTTGTAAACTCCGTCAGGGTTGACAATAGGACAAATATAGAAGGTGATATCGTCGACGAGTTGCGTAATGGTTTTGTCCTGGCCATATTTACTGACCAGTTGGTCAATTATGTAGAGACAGACTTCGGTTCCGGTGAATTCATTACCGTGAGTAGCTCCACAAATCCAGTGTCCCGGTTTACCTTGGTAAGGTTTCATGGGAGGAACATTTTTTACTCCTTCTTTTCTCATGTTCCGCAGAGTGACGTGGGCGTCAATAGTGGTGCCGGTTTTCATCTTGGAAACAACGAGTACGTAGATTGGCCGTCCTAGAGTACTCCGACCTATTTCCAGAAGAGAAGTGAGGTTAGGGTAGGCTCGGGCTACTTTTTTCAGGTAATCAACTGTACCGGTGTAACCATGGTAACGGTCGAAGCTGATGGGTACTTTTTGGACAGGAGCGGCTATTAGAAGAGGGGCAATCAGCAGGCAAAGAGTTAACCAGAAGCCGAGCCGGAGAGATTTTCCTGTTTCCCTTTGTCTTTGAAATATCATTAACAATCCCCTCCTTTCCTTTGAAATATGATATATCTCTAATTATCCAATTTTTTAGCCCCTAAGAAAAGAAATTTTTTTTCCAGAAAAGAGCTTTTATCTCTCACTTTAATGTTCCGAAGTGTTGTGGGCGAGAAGATTACAGATTGAGGGCAAATATAACAATCAGCAATGGTTATCGCTATAGGCAAGGCCTTTGCCTCGGCAAGTCCAGACTGTCGGGATTAAGAACAGTCTTACTTGAGGAGAGATTTGGTTGATTAAAGTCGATTTTTTCTTTATAAAAAGAAGGGTGGGATAAAGAAAAGCCAAAGGGAGGCCAAAGTTTAAGTTTTCCTGAGAATGACCAAGGTGAGGTGAGATGTCTATTTTTTCCAGGAGGCGGATTTTTGGAGGAGTAACTTTTTGAACTTTCCTAGCTTGGAAAGGAGATACCTGTTTTTTTAATCCGTTAATAACCTAAAAGGGAGGGAGATGGATAAGATGAATAAGATGAAACGACAACTAGGTCATCAACCTGGAGTGGTTATTATCGGCTTTCTTTTTCTTCTGCTCTTGCTTCCCCAGGAGAGCCTCAACGTTGGTTTTGTCTTGGAAGAAATACCCGAGAAAGAAGTTCGTTTGGAATTGGCCTGGGTCATTGGTTCCGGGGATGAAGGCGGTGATTTTTACCAGCCGACATATTTTACTCTTGACAATCAGGGGAAGATCTATGTCCTTGATGCCGGCAACAGCCAGATCAAGTGTTTTTCTCCTGCGGGAAAATTGCTTTTCGCCTTCGGTCGGTTTGGCCAGGGGCCGGGTGAGTTTTCTAAAAACGCCGCCAAATTGAAATATCTGGAAGACGGCCGGTTATATTTAATCGATAACCACCAGCGCCGAATAACTATTTTTTCCACAGAGGGCCGACCTCAAAAGGTTTTTAAGTTAAAATTTTTTATCAATGATATTGCCTGGAAGAAAGGCAGGTATTACCTGGCCGACTTTATTCCCCGGCGCAACCATCATCCCCTTCATTTCACTCCCCGGCTGGATAAAATAGAAGGGTCTTTTGGCCAGGTGGTGGAACCAACCCGGGGAATATTTAAGGTAATTCAGTCGCTGCCCGCCCCCATTATGGTGGAGAGTGAATTCGCCCTTTATGACCTTAACTCGCTGGTAGTTACTTCCCGGGAGGAGGTCATTTATTCCCAGCGCTGGCCTTATTATCTGGCCAAATATGATCGAGAGGGGAAATTGATTAAAGAATTGATCGGGCAGACAGATTTTGATTTGTCTTATCCTCTTGAATTGGAGGTAAAAAGGGAGTGGGTCGTTCATAAGATGAAGGGGCCGGTGGGAGAGGTTTTCGACTTAATAATCAGGGCCGATGATTCCCTTGTCGTCCCCTATATAAACCCTGAACGAACATTTATTTACTTTGATTTTTATGACCGGGATTTAAGGCTGGTGAAACGTTATAAGCTAGCCAACGTCGTTTTTGATCCCCGCAGCCGGACCGGCCTCCGTCATCTTTACCTGGATTCCGAAAACCGGATGTATTGTCTGGTGGTTTCCCGGGAAGATTTTCCCGCACTGAAAAAATACAAGCTCTTGTTTTAATCATTTTGAAATTAAAATTGGGGAAAGAGTGTCTTGTCTTCAGGAAGGCTGGTCTCATAAATTAGCCATTGGAAAGAAAAAGAGAGAAAACGCCGCAAGAGATAAATTCCCCCGAGCGGTCATGGCTGGTATCCTGTCTTCTCTCCAGAGTAGTGACCCGGTCCTTGATTAGTTAGAGTTTTAAAAAAATTGGCCTTGAGTCTAAACGTTTTTCGCCTCTGCGGCGAATATATTAATAGCTAGATTAATGACATGGATGAGAAGCGGCTTCTCGAGCGTTGCCTTCAGGGGGATGGCGAGGGATTTAAAATGATGGTCGAGATGTTGGGTGCCCAGGCTATGTCTTTGGCGGTGAATATCCTCCGTAATCACGAGGATGCCGAAGATGCCTGCCAGGAGGCTTTCCTCCAGGCGTTTCAGAATCTTTCCCAATTTGACCAGCGTCAGAGTTTGAAGAGGTGGTTTTTGACTATTCTTTATCGCCGCTGTGTGGATCAGCTCCGCCGGAGGAAGCGTTTTTATCGCTTTTTCGCCAAGCTTAAAAAGGAAGGTGGGTTGTCTCATGCAGAGAAGAACACAGAATTCAGCCAGGCTGAAAGGAAAATCCTCACCCGGGCTACTCTTGACTCCCTTCCGCCTAAAGAAAGAGCGGCCATCACTCTTTGGGCCCTGGAAGGGTATACCGCCGAGGAGATAGCTGAAATTCTCGGGTGCCGAGCCTCAACAGCTCGGGTTTATCTTTTTAAGGCCCGGCAGAAAATCAAGGCTCTCTTGGAGAAGCAGCATGTTTAAATGTCGGTTTTATCGATTTTTAATTCGTCTTATCCCCTTGAAAATTGTCCAGAGTTTTGTGATTCAGCACCATTTCGAGCGATGTCCCCGCTGCCAGCTGCTTTTGGCTCAACCGGAAGAGGTGAAGTCTCTGCTCCTTCAGCCGGAAGCCTTTGTTTTATCCGAAGAATGGCTGGAAAAAGTTGTCGCCCGCGCTCGGATTGAAGACAAAAGTCAGTACCGCTCTCGGGTTTTTCTCGGGCGTTCCCTGGGATGGAAAACGATGGTTGTGGCGAGTATTTTTTTGTTGCTTTTGATAGGTTATTTTGTTTTCCAGCGGTTGAGCCTTTCTCCAGGAAACACCGAGAAAGCCGGAGAAGTGGTCTTTGGGCTGGAGCATCTTCGGGTCAGGGGAAAACCCGCTGACCCGGTTATCTATAGACCTTTCGGCTCCAAACTGATTTTTATTTGGGGCCAAAGCCATAACTTACAGGAGAATAAATAAAGGAGGGATAAAATGAAACGCTGGGGGTCAAAAGGTATCCTGTGCCTTTTTCTTCTCGGGGGATTACTTATCTTGCCCCTCCCGGGGAAGTTACTCAAGGGGTACGAAATAACGGTCAAGTTGCGGCTGTATGAAGGAGTAAGCTCGCTGGCCCATGAACCCCAGACTGTGGTGACCTCGTCTTATCTCTGTCCGCTGGTTTCGGCCAAGATTCCTTCCGGCTATTCCCAGGAGGAAGAGGAGAAACAGATTAAGAGGGTCTTTAATCTGTTGGATGTGAGGTTGCTCAGTGAAGCTGAGCTGCTGTGGGGGGAGCGGGAATTCGGAGCCAAGGACTATGTCCTGCGCTTCGACTCCCGGGAAATGCTGGTCAGAGTCAACCCCATCAATTTCCGAAACAGGTTCCGGATTGTTATTCAAGAACAGACCGGGGTGAAGAAGGTTGACCTTCTGGACACTGAAATAATCCTGCCCCGCAAGAACATCGCGGTTTTTGGTTTTGAAAGTACGGCTGGTATCCCCTATTTTCTTTCCTTTCATGCCCTGCGGCTCGAAGAACCCGGACTTTCAGAGCTCCAGAAGAAAGCGGTTGTCGGGGGAGTTGTCGGCGGCGTGGTGAAAGGTGCGGTCAAAGCTACGGGTAAGATCAAACCACCCAAACTCATCAAGATGGTTGAACCCGTCTATCCACCGGAGGCTAAAAAGGCTGGTATAGAAGGGGTGGTTATCCTGGAAGTGGAAACCGATACTTCTGGTCGGGTAGTCAGAACAAAAGTTCTCCGTTCCATTCCCCTTCTTGACCAGGCGGCTATCGACGCCGTGCGCCAGTGGGTCTATGAACCACTGATTATCGACGGAGAACCAAGAGGCTTAATCTTCACTGTGACCGTTAGCTTCAAATTGAGAAAATAATTCTTTGAAGGTCAGGGCTTCACCTTAAAAAAGGACCCAGGTTACAGGTGATGCCCTGACCTCACTTTTCTCTATCCTTGTTTTTTCCTCTAACAAATTAAAGAGAAATTTAATCAAAGGAAGAGAGTAATGTCCAGTTGGACTTTATACATTGCCTTTTCTCGAGGGAGATTTTATAATTTTTTATGAGGGAGAGGTGAGTGATGGGCCGAAGAATATTTTGCTTAATGGTTGGGCTTTGTCTGATTTGGGGCCTGGAAGGTCTGGCTAAATCCTTAAAGCAGATTACTCTGGAAATGACGCCTGTCTTAGCCCTCAAAGAGGCGGCCGGCTATATCTATTTTTTAGAAAGGCAAAATTCAACTTACGTCGTTTCTAAAAATCGGCTCACTTTTCGTGAAGACAGTTCCGGGAGATAAAAAAGAAATTTATCCCTGAGGCGCCGTTCTCAGGGGGCCTATGCTATAATATCTTAACTAAACCTTGACGGTTTCCAGGAGATTATAGTAACATTACTATTTTCATAAAATTGATAAGAATAGGTTAAATATTTTACGCTAACCGGAAGGAGTTAGGATGAAAAAATTAATCACAATTTTGGCGGCCTTGATGATTCTAGTTCTCGCGGTGAAGGCCGGTGTCATCAAAAAGGCTAAGACTGAAGTCAGTTTCGCCAAGTTCGGTAAGTTGACTATGGTTCAAGAAGAGCGAGTGACTGACTTGAAAAAAGGCGTGTTTAACGGTTACAGCCGTTCTTTGATTGAAACCCACCGTCTGACGGTGGCTTCCCTGTTGAAAAAACACGGTTATCATACCGCCTGTATCGGCAAGTGGCATCTTGGCCTGACGGAGTATTCCCCGGAGAACCCCCAACTGTCCCTGGATGAGTTCACTCGCCCCCTCCACCCGGGACCCAACGAATTGGGCTTTGATTACTGGTTTGGGATACCGGCTTCTCTGGATATGGCCCCTTATGTTTATATCAAAAATGGTTTGGTGACGGCCTCCCCCACCAGTCGGATTGAAGCCTCCCCCGCCCAGCTTTATGATATGGAGGCTGATCCCTCCGAGAGACGCAATCTCTATGGCGACCCGGCTTATCGGGAAATTGTCGAAGAGCTACAAGCCCTGCTCCGCCGTTACCAGGAGCAAGGTTATACCCGCCCGCGTTGAGGGGATAAGTCTAGAATCGAACTCCGGCGCCAATGGTAAATTGATTAGAGGAGCTGGAAGAGCCGCCGCTACTTATAGAAAACAAACTGAAACTGCCTTCGACAAAAGGTTTCATTTTGCCCTTAAGAAGGCGGGAAAATTCCAGCCCTCCACCTACTTTTAAATTAACAGTGGAGACACCTCCACCTGAAACTAAAGTAAAGCCTCCTAATCCGTAGGGCTGGAAAGAACCTCCTGAGAAGAAATAAACCAAGTCTAGGCCTAAGCCGGTTCCCAGAGATACAGTATTACTCCCTGAGGCCAGATTAAGATTGAAAAGACCGGCTCGGACAAAAAAACGTTGATAGACTTTTATTAAAACACTACCTTCCAGATAGAATGAGTTACTTCCCTCAGAAATGGCCAATCCGCCTCCAGCTTCATACCGAAGAGGTAATTTGGCCGCTGTGCCTAGACCGGCGAGAGATAAGATTAAGACGAGTAGAAGTAGATGTTTTTTCATAAATAATCCTTTCATTATTTAATAATAGTCACGTATTATAGCACTTTTTTTGAATTTGAGGGGAAGGAAGAAAAAAAACTCTCTTCCGGTTCATGGTAATAATTGATACCCCCAGGTATATTAATTATCCCCCTTTAAGAAACGAGCAAAGGCCTCGTAAAGACTCTTCCAGGAACAACTCACCAAGAAAGATGGCCGCATCTGGTGAGTCAATAAGGCGCTCTAGAAATAGAAGTTGACCTTAGTTTTACTGTTTTACGTTTTTCTACCTTTCCTGAGGCAGTAGAGAGGTAGTTAACGAAAAAAACAAGCACCCCTGGTTTAGTTGTTTTAGATTAGTAACTCCAGAAGGTACAGTTTGGAACCTCAGAAGTCAGTTCGGAGCGATAGGAAGAAATTGCGGCAAGGACCAGAAATTCCTGAGCTATAAGGACGGTAGCGCTGGTCGGTGATGTTTTCCACCCCAGCGCTGAGGGTTACCTGTTCGGTGAAGCGATACATGGCTTTGAAGTTCAAAGTGTACCATCCAGGAGCGTAAGTATTTCCGTTAGCATCTAGAGCGTAGATTTCGGTTTTCCCTTTTTCTTCTTCCGGCATGTCTTCATGGGGACGTTCCCCTTGATAAATAGCTGATAGTTCGAGAGTAAGCTTATTACTGTTGTAAACCAACCGAGTCCTCCCGAACCAGGGAGCTGCATGCCGGGAAGGGCTGGTAGTACCATCGTCGAGTTCTTCTTCTCCCTTTTGATAATTAAAGTCCGATAGAAAATCAAAACCGGCGGGTAGTTTCAATTCAAAATCTGCTTGGATTCCATAAACATTAGCTACCGCTGCGTTCTGGATGGCCTGAACACGACTTAAGACTCCGTCGTAAATGATGTATGCCTGTCCATTCAGAGTAAAATCTCTGCGGACCAGAGCATTCTGGAGAGAAGTATAGTAACCTGAAAGGTCAACTCTAAGCACCTTGCCGAAGATTTTAGTTAAGTTCAAATCAGCACTATAAGCGTATTCGGCCTCCAGGTCAGGATTGGGGACGACAACTTTGCCTGGTTCTGAGTCAAAGACTTTGCCCATGTCGTCAACATTAGGCGAGCGAAAGGCAGTAGCCAGGTTAGCGCTCAAGATAAAACTCTTACCAGGGTGCCAAACGCCGCCGATACTTCCCACTAGAGCGCCGTTTTCCAGCCGGGCAGAGGTAAAGGGAAAAGGGTAGAAGGTGGTATCAAACTCGGCCTCGAGGATGAATTGGTTATACCGAAGACCAGCTTGAAGGAGAAATTTTTCAGAAAATTTGTATTGGTTATTAAGGTACACGCCTACTGACTGCCAGGTTGCTTGAGGATAGCGGGAAGGCCCGGGAGAGCTTTCCCTGGTAACGATGTCTTCTAGGCGACCAGTTGAGGTTACATCATTTAACACATATTCAAATCCGTAATAAAGAGTGTTTCTTGTCCCCCATGCCTTGGTTAAATCAAGGTTGATTGAATAAACTTGGACTTCTTCGACCCGGTTTCTCCTTGTTGGTTTGTTTAAGCTTCGGTCAATCCGGCTTTCTTCAAAAGATTGCTGGGCGGCCCGTAAAGATAATTGGTCGAAGAGGACCGTCGGTGCTTGGTGCGTAAGATGAAAATTGTTCATCATCCATTTTTGAGGACCGTAGTTCCATTCAGCATACCGGGGTAAGCCATTTCTCATCCGATTGTGCCGGTCGTAGCGTCCGTAAGGGGAAGTTTCAGAATAATGAAAGCCGTATTGGAAATCCCAATTATCGTTGGGCTTAAAACGGATTTTTTGCATGAGGTTTTTCTGCGAGTAAGCTGACGGTATTTGAAGTTGAGGGTCATCTTGAAAAACAACTCGGTCGAGACCATCAATCCGTTGAACATAATAAGGTTTAAGGTAGTCGTCCGGACCATGACTTCCTTGGCGAAGGTGATCAAAGTCAAAGGAGCTGATACTAGTGAGAAAGGCCCACTTTTTCCAGCCTACATTGACATCAAAATGGCCTGTTTTTTCATTGTTTGCCGATGAGTAACGGGCCACGACTTTACCGGTAATAAGGGGTTCATCAGAGAGGGAGAGTTTGGGGGTCAAAGTCTGGAAGCTCATTACCCCACCAATAGCATCGCTCCCGTAGATGAGAGAACCAGGCCCGAAGAGGACCTCCGTACTCTCAGTGGCGAAAGGATCTAGAGAAATGACGTTTTGAATATTGCCCCCCCGGAAAATAGCCGTGTTCATCCGCACCCCATCAACTGAATAAAGGAGGCGGTTGGTGGCAAAGCCTCTGATCATCGGGCTTCCACCCGCCTGTTGACTTTTCTGGATGAATACTTTACCGGAGACACCCAATAAATCAGCGGCCGTTTGGGGATTTTCGAGAGCCACATCGAGCGGAGAGATGGTGACAATCTGAGTTGGCACTTCAGTTATCGACTGGCGCCACCTGGTAGCTGAGACGACGATTTCATAGCGCGCCAAAGCTGTTGGTTCTAGGAGCACTTCGAAGGACAACGCCTCCAGCTCTTTGTAGCTCAGGGTAAGGGTTTGGTAACCAGGGCAACTGATGGTAATTTTAGCGGCTCCTTTAAAAGCAGAAATTTCGGCCTGACCGCTTTCGTTGGTGACGGCCACCGCCTGGGGTTGGGCACTTTTCAAGGTGGCATAAGGGAGAGGCTCTTTAGTTTTTTTATCCTTGATAGTTAAAATTTGAGAGAAAGCTGGTTGAGTTAAGGTCAAAATTAATCCAGTTAAAATTAAAACAAGGGCCAGCTTGGAGCGGTTATTTGAGAAGAAGCTTGATAATTTTATCATGCCCATCTCCTTATAAACTAACTAGAAAGATAAGTTCTAAAGTAGAATCAATAAACATGGAGAAGCAAAGAAAAGGGAATTTTTGACTATTAGTCCCCTCTTCTTTGGGTGTGAGTAGTTAATTTAACCCATAAGTTGAGGGGGTGGGGTAAGAGGTGGAAAAGTTATAAATAGATAAAAATCATCGGAGACATAGGCCAACTCATTGGCCCAGGAAGGGAGCGGAAAGTCTTTAGAAACGGTAAGAGTAGCCCAAAGGGTTTTAACCAAGGGGATAATTTGAGGAGGCACCTCAGTTAAAGATTTTAGTTTCTGGTCATCCAGTTGGGAAAAAGCTTGCTTAATTATGTTTTTGATTTTGGCTTGAAGTTGTGTTTCCTGGTCGTCGGGCCAGCACCAGTAGAAAACTGAACCCCCCACCTGGATTGATTCCACTACGTCATAGAGGCGGTGGTTGTATTCGAACTCCTTGGATGAAAGCCATTTAATCTGGGAACGAGCTTGATGAACTTTGAACTCAAGGAGAATAAGATGCTCTAGTAATTTTCCAGCTTCGATTTTACGGTGGATATTTCTCTGGAGGCGAATTTTCTGATACCGCAGCCAGGAAAGATTAGTGACCAAGGGATCAAAGAGCAATGTTCCGGATAAGAGGAGCAATATGGCTAGAATACTTAGAAAGTTAAACCTGCATCTTCTTTTGGATAAGTTAGCCATCAAAATCAAGTATAGGAGTGTAATTAAAGATGTCAAGGGGTTTAGGTCAAAGGCGGGGGTTTTCTCCCGTTTCATTCAAGAAAGCGATGACATTGGTGGGTGTATTATGGATTATTTTGAGTCTTCTTTATCTTTGCTTGTCTCTTCGAGCTCAATCTAATCCAGCCTTGAACTAGGAGAAACCAGTGCCTGGGAAAGATTTTGACATCATGTCTGATAAAAAACTTTCCCCCCAGCCGCCTCCAAGGCTCCTCTTTGATAACGTTTATGGGGAAGAATTGAAAGCTTTTTAATCAAAGGAGAAAAAACCTTTTTTGATTGCCGATCATAGAGCCGGGCCAGTCTGTAGCGGGTCGGGCCGAAAGAAGTGATAAGCTTCCTTTTCCGCGGTTGCCGACCATATCTGTAATATTTATCAGGGTAGCTAGAAATGTATTCCTCTATCACTTTCTCCTCTGGGCCAGCAAGAATGACTTGAGCTATGTGAGGCATCAATGGGTTTTGGTCTCTCCGAAGGGCCTCGCACTATCCCGTTGAGTGTGGGACACGTTTCTGGTACTTTATAGCGAAGGGTGATCTTGATTTCAAGCTCGTCCAGAGGGCTACACTTCCTTCGGTTTTGGTAACCTTTGTTGAAGGTCGTTGTCCTTCTTTTGTATTCATGTCAATATTTTCCCCTCACTTTGGGACAAAGCCTAAATATTTATTTAACCTGAATAATTCATAAAAAAGCTATTTCCTTTCATAACGTATTGATTTATAATACGTTAGAAAAAGAAGTGAGAGGGAACAACCAAAAAAGATTGGACTAATCACCCGCTAAAATTTTTGGCTGTTCTTGGGTAGATATTTTTTAATTTAT
>QMPV01000049.1 GCA_003648765.1 Candidatus Aminicenantota bacterium | reverse complement strand
TAGGCCATCTTAAAATAGTCACCACAGTCGTTTCGAAAATAGTTGACAGAGGCAGAAGGGTTTATTACTTTGAAAAACAATGAATTGGCTCAGGCTAATGATTATTGGCGGTGTGATGGCTCTTTTGGGAGCTGTTTTATTTTTTATTTTAATGAGCTTTTATAGCTTGTTAGAGAAGGAAAGGCGGGCAGCTGAGCGCAGTGCGCTTCTAGCCCTCGGGTTGGGAGGTGGCCTAGTTCTACTTTTTTCTCTTCACCAACCATCTTTTTTGATGATCGGAGCTAGTCTGGGTTGGTTGATCATTTTGTTTTGCCTAGGGCTTGTTCTTAGTCCGCGGCCTCGCACTCAACTTCGGATTGTGGCTTCTCCGGCCCGCATTGATGAACGGGATGTGATTTTTGCCCGTTTTGACCTGGAGATAAATTCCGATCATTACCGCCAGTATTATGAACTCCGGCCTCATTTGAAGTCGCTAGATGATAGTCTGCGGCAGTTGCCTGATTTGCTTGACCGGTGCCATTGGCAGAAATTTCCCTGGGAGTTTGCTCTGGCCGAGGCGGAGTTTGATTTTATTGAGACCTTTTTGTCTGAAGTTGGTGGGCCCCCCGAGGGTGAAAAATTCTCTTTTTCTCCTGAAGAAGCAACAGTCATGGTCAAGCGACTGGCGCATTATCTCGGAGCTCAGTTATGTGGGGTTTGTGAGCTTGACCCCGCCTTTGTTTATTCGCACGTGGGTCGTGGCCCAGAACCCTATGGTCAGAAGATAGAGCTAAATCATCGTTATGCTATAGTTTTTGCCGTAGAAATGTCGTTGGCCATGGTGGCTACTGCTCCCCAAGCACCGGTGGTGGTGGAAACAGCCGTGAGATATACAGAGGCAGCCCATATTTCAATTATCTTAGCTAAAACTATTCAAAAGTTAGGCTATCCAGCCCGGGCGCACATTGCCGGGAGTAATTATCAGGTCATCCTTCCCCCTCTGGCTTGGAAGGCTGGTCTGGGAGAATTGGGCCGCTTAGGAATTATAGTTACTTATCCTTATGGGCCCCGCGTCCGTCTGGGTGTAGTGACCACTGATTTGCCCCTAGTGCCCGATCAGCCTATCTCCTTTGGGGTTCAAGATTTCTGTGCCAGTTGTCTTAAATGTGCTCGATGTTGTCCCGCTCAGGCCATTCCTCATGGTGAGCGGCAGGTAGATAATGGAATAACCCGTTGGGTAATTGATCGGGAAGCTTGCTACCGTTTTTGGCGACAGGTGGGGACTGATTGTGCCACTTGCCTTTATGTTTGTCCTTACAGTAAGGAAAATAATTTATTTCATCAAGTTATCCGAGTGGCCACTCGGTCTTCCCGTTTGGCCCAGAAAGTGGCTGTCAAAAGCGATGATTTTTTCTACGGCCGTCGACCACCGGCCAAGCCAAATCCTTTAGGGAAGACTCACTCTGCCGGCTTTAAAAAACTAACTTTAAGGAAGAAAAGAATATTATGATTTCCCTCTTTCTTCCCAAGATGAGCTCTCTGGAAGAGGAGAATTTGGGACTAATTTTGATTTTTATTTAATATAATCGGCCGGATTTCCGACCGATGAAAGAGAGGAGGAAAGGATGACTACATCGAGAAGGGATTTTCTGAAAAGGCTTTCGCTGGGGGTTGGCGGGGTGACTCTGTTTGGCTGGGGAACCAGGCGAGCTCAAGCTCGACTGGCTGAAAAAATTGAGGAAGTGGCTGGTACGCCAGCGGAGAAGGTGGCCCGGGATGAAACTTTCTGGTTTCATGTCCAGCAAGCCTTTAATACTGATCGAAGTATTATTAATCTCAATAATGGTGGTGTTCATCCGGCTCCCCGTATTGTAATTGAAGCCGCCCAGCGCTACATGGAGTTTTCCAATGGAGCTCCGGTCTATAATTCTTGGCAATTTTTACGTCCCCGGAAAGAATTAATCCGGCAAAAAATAGCGCGCACCTTCGGCTGTTCTCCTGAAGAGATAGCTTTAACCCGCAATGTCACCGAGGCTCTGCAGATTGCCCTTTTAGGGTTAGAACTTAAGCCAGGTGATGAAGTGATCACCACCACCCATGACTACCCGTCCATGAAAAATGCTCTTTATCAACGCCAAAAGCGGGAAGGGATTAAAGTTAAGACTTTTGCTTTCCCTTATCCTCCCCGGAGTTTAGCTGAGTTAACCGAACTTTTTGCCCGCCAGATTACTCCTCGAACCAAGCTCATTCTTGTTTGTCATATTACCAATTTAACCGGCCAAATTTTCCCTATCCGGGATATCTGCCGGCTAGCCAAACAGAGGGGGATTCCGGTGGTTATTGATGGGGCTCACGCTTTTGGCCATTTTGTTTTTGAGCAAAAGGATTTAGAATGTGAGATCTATGGAGCCAATTTACACAAGTGGATGATGGCCCCTATCGGGACCGGTTTTCTTTATGTCAAGAAGGACAGGATTAAAGATATCTGGCCGCTTTTTCCAGCTCCTGATCCCTTAAGCGACGATATCCGTAAATTTGAACATGTGGGGACTCAACCGGAGTATCTCAAATTGGCTATAGGCGAGGCTTTGGAGTTTCATCACGCTATCGGCCCCAAAAGAAAAGAGGAAAGACTGCGCTATTTGAGGAATTACTGGGCCAAAGCCTTGGAAGACCTACCCGGAGTAAGGATTCTTACTTCGTATCAACCCGAGCAATCCTGTGGCATTGGGACGTTCACCGTGGAAGGTTTAGATATGGTCAAATTACGGGAAAAGTTGTTTAGGGACCATAAAATTTATACCATCAATGTCCGAGTGCCAGCTCCCAAGAAAGGAGAAAAGGATATTATAGCCATGCGGATTACGCCCAGTATCTATACGCCCCTGCAAGACTTGGATATGTTTATTGATGCAGTGACTCGTTCCATAAAGAAAGGATGGCCGGCTTAAGAAGAAATCGCACTGAATTTTTTTTTGCCTGGAATATTTCTTTTGGCTGAAAGAATTTTCTGGAAGTAGAGGAAGTTTTAAGGGGATCCCGAAGTGAGGGGTTTTTCCAAATCTGAAATTATAAGTTGACAAAATATATTATAATTAAGTAATTGTCTACAATTATATTTATTCTTTCGTGGCCGAAACTCTCCAAATTATTCTTTTTTGTTCTGGAATTTTGTCTCGATTTTGTTTATTATTATGTAAATAATTACAGATGGGTTTAGTAGTCATAATCAACATGAACCGAAGAGAAAATAACCGGGGTGATTCGAAGATTCAAAGGTTGGGGAAGAGCCTAGCCGTCCTGATGCTCGTCACTTTTCTTTTGACTCTGGGGAGTGAGCTTCGGGGAGAAATTTTTTATCCTTGGAAAGAAATTTATATTGGGGCCCTGGATGCTCAAGCCTGGGCTGGATTGGTTTTAGCTCCTTCCCCTAAGAGCGCCTTTGCTTTTCGAGTGAGGGTTAAGCGGGGTGAGGAGCGGGCTGATGGCCTTGATTTATTATTTTTAGTAGCTGAAGTGGGGCCTCATTCGCCCGACGGCCAATATGCTCGGATCAGGTTTGATTTGAGTTTGCCTTTCGGCAAAGGGCGGGAAACTCCTATTTTGAAAAAACCACCTAAAAGGTCCGATACGCTAACCCTGGAGTGGTCACGACGGGATGAAAGAACAATTATCGGTCGGATAGAAGCACCTGAGTATATTACAGTCGAGATTGTCCATTATTTTCCGTGGGATATGTCAGGGAATTATCGTCTCCGCAGCGATGGTCAGGTCCAAGGAACAAGTGGTGAATGGTATTATCTCTTTTGGACCAATCGTCGAGGCGACCGTTTCCGGGGAAAGGAGAAGGAGGAGGTTCTGGCCTTTCCTTCCACTAAAGAAAGAGTGCTTTATTTTGTAGCTGGTGTCGACCGAGATGCTCGGATTCTTTCCGATCATCTTTATCGTTATAAAAGCGTTAAAATAATTGAAAAGTTTCTCCGTGATGAGGAAAGGAATTACCTCCAGAAAAGAGTCCGAGTCTCGGGACTTTATGAAAATGTGGCCGAAGCGATTACTAATAATCTTTTCTGGATGGTTCTTTATCAAGCCGGTCATCACCGGTTTTACACGCCAGCTGGTCGTCGCTGGATTTTTCCTTCTCCTCGGGGAGGAAAGGACCATTGGACGATTTTTGAATGGGATTCTTTTTTTAATGCTCTGGAATTGTCGGTGGAGAGTGTCAAACTGGCTAAGGATGTGCTGAAAGCCGTCCTTCAGACCCAGTATCCCAATGGCAATATTCCTAATTGGCGCGGTCGCTTCTCCGGAGCCGCTGACCGAAGTCAACCTCCGGTGGGAGCTTACGTCACTTTGAAACTTTTCCAGAAAACCGGTGATACTGAGATTATTCAATTTGCCTACCCTTATTTGAAAAAATGGCATGCCTTTTGGAAGGCCCCTAAAAACGGCCACCCCCGGCGCGACGGTAACAATGATGGTCTGCTGGAATGGGGCTCAGATAAAGAATTAGTTTCTCGCTTCGTGCCAGCTTGGGAAAAGGGAGTGTCTGGGAAACAACGAGCTATGTGGGAATCAGGCCAGGATGACTTGCCTAATTGGGATGAGGCGGGTTTTAATGAGTCAACCGGTACCCTGACTATGAACTGTTTGGATCTTAACTCGCTGTATGCTCTAGATGCCTGGTGTTTGGCTCAAATCGCCCGGACTTTAGGTTTGCGTCGGGAATACTCTGCTTATCTCCGGGAATACGAACAGATGAAGAAGCTTATCAATGACCAACTTTGGGATGACCTGGAGAATTTTTATTTCGATCGCCACTGGGATGGTCGTTTTTCCCGCCGTAAGGCTGCCTCCAATTTTTATCCCCTTTTGGCTGGTATTCCCGATGAGGAGCGGGCCATGAAAATGGTCCGTCACTTACGTAATCCTGATGAGTATTGGGGGGATTACGTGGTGCCCACCATTTCTCGGGATGACCCCGCTTTTACCGACCAGCAGTATTGGCGAGGAACTATCTGGCCCCCGACCAATTATCTGGTTTATCAAGGATTAAAAGCTTATGGTTTTGATGCGGTAGCCTCGGAAGTAGCCAAACGAAGTGTGGAACTTTTCCTGCGGACTTGGAAACATTACCAACTTTGTCCCGAGAATTATGATTCCCGCACTGGTGAAGCGGGGGGCCAGCGTTATCAAAGCTGGGGACCGCTCTTTGCCTTGATCGGCCTGGAAGAATATATCGATTTTACTCCTTGGGAAGGATTCCGTTTCGGCATCCTCCGGCCGGAGAAACGGGGTCGAATTGAGAGGCTAGCTATTCAAGGCCGTCATTATGAACTCCGTTTGGGCAAGAAAGGATTAGAGTTGCGGGAGGAGGGCCGGAAAATAGTTGAAACTAATCGGCCGGCCGTGTTCCGGCACTTTCTCTATTCTGAAAATGAAATTTCTTTTGAAGTTAAATCCCTGGATAAACTTCAGATAAAAGTTCGCTTTTTAGTCGAGGGGAAATATCAACTTCGGATAGATGGTCGGATTAGGAAAGTTTTTGACGGCGATTCATTGAAGTTTGAACTGCCTGATGGCGAACATACAGTGCTTTTCTGGTTACTGCAGAAGAAAGGAGAATAGGGGAGAGTCGAGACGAGGGAGCTTTAATTATTTAAGAGAGTAAAAGGGTTCATAATCGAAAGAAAGAGTTGAACTAAAAGGTTTCCTTGGAGAGAACTTCTCCCCGGGAGTAAGTTTCCTGAGGTTTCTGGCGAGTATTCATTGCTCCCCTCTGAAGAGGTTTTCCCTTTTTATTGCGTTTTTTTTTTGCGAACGGCCAAATGAAATCAGATAAAGGAGAAAACCTGCCTCCGAAGTTCTTACTTAGACCACTCGGGGTTAGCGGTATAAGCCCGGCGGAGAGTATCTCCCCGAAGACCCTGGCGGAGTGCTTCCAAGGCCAGCACCTCGTCAGGAGGAATGTTTCCCAAATTAACATTAACTCCCCAGCGGATAATGAGCGCCTGTTGTTGATTTTTCAGTGGGGCTTCCCACAGTAAAATTTCCGGGTCATTGACTCCGGCTACAATATTGTCTATTTCTTCTTCTTTTATCTGGCCTTCGGTGTCGTAGATACCCACTCCCTTGCCAGCTTCACGGGCTTCAATGATAACTTTGAAGGCGCCACATTCGGCGTCGGAGTTAATGAGTTCGTGAGTTAAAGCAATAGGCAGGGCCTGACGGGGATCTTTTTTGCCCACTTCAGTGATAACTTTAAACCCTCTGTCCAGAGCTTGTTTGATAAGGTCACGGCGTTGGGGGAGAGGGATGTCGATGGTGCCATCGGAAATTTCAATAGCGGTGAAACCTAACTCTTGGGCTCGTTGGAAATAGCCTGCTATATTTTTCTGCCAGAAGGCGACTTCCAAGAAGGTTCCTCCAGGCATAACTTCGACCCCAGCGGAAGCAATGAGTTCATTTTTCCGCCGAAGATAGTCTTTGTCATAGAAAGCAGAAGTGCCGAAAGTCAATTTAATGATATCAATATAGTCACCGGCAGTTTCTAGGAGATCTTTTAGTCGAGCCAGGCCCAGTCCTTTATCAATGACCATGGTGATGCCAGTGGTTCTTGGTTTGACTGAGCGACCTGAAAGAGGCATTGTGATCACTCCGTCCCATGCTTTGGCCATGTTTAATTCTCCTTTACTTTTTTGAATTGTTTAAATGGTTTAATAAATTGCCCCAGCAATCTGCCGGGCTACTGAGAATGTTGAGACTTGTTATAGCTAGAGAGGTGGTCAAAAGGGATTTGAGGGAGGCCCATCTCTGCCGGGCGAGGTCACTCTCCTCCCAGCCCACCACAGGCAGTGAGTCATAAAGAATGATTGATTCAGCCAGTTTAGAGGAAATATTAGCGTAAAGCCGGCGGGCTACTTCTAAGGAGTTAGTTAAAGACACTTCTTTTCTTTGAGGCCAGCCCTCCTCCACATGAGGGAAGATGAAGATGACCCGGTTCAAATCAATCACTTCATCAAAGGGAGTCTGAAAGGAAGAGAGGTCCAGAGCCACTTTGCTCTTATAAGCTGATGAGGCGGGTAAACCACTAGGAGAGGGTAAGAAGAAGGGAAAATATTTTTCCAAAGTAGTCAGGCGAACGTTGTCAATTAAAGAGCCTTTAAACCAGACAACTTTATTTTCTTGAAGCTGGAAATGAGTTGTTTCGGTAGAGAAAAGTTGGAGGCCTTGGGCCAGACCACTGAGCAGAAAGACTGTTTTGCCACTTCCTGCCCCTCCCGCCACAATTAGCAACTGGTTTTTTTCTTTATCGTAGAGAGAACAGGCGTGAAGACTGTAAATCTGGTGTTTTTTTTCTAGTAAATAAAGAGTAAACCGGTAAAGTAAACCTAAATTACCCCACAGGGTATAGCGCCGGTCAGTACATTTTTGGCCAAGATGGAGAAAGGGACCTTGAAGAAATAGATTATCATTGCGCCGCTGGAACTCTAGGTGACTCAGAGAGGGGTTTTCGGAGATTTCGATTGTGCCTTCAACCGGGAGTTGGGCTGGCGCCGAGTGGAGAAGGGTTATTTTGTGGAAAGCAGTCAGTAAAGAGGGAACTTCGAGAGGTGGCGGGATGGTGGGCAAAAGAGCAGGCTCATTTGTCTGGAGGAGAAGTCGCGTCTTAAGAATTTCTAGCCTCATTTCTGTCATTTTTATCTCCCACTTCATCCCAGCGGGTTTACATAATATACCCGATAATCAAGTTAAGGACAACTCAACCTTCAGACTGGAGGAAGAGAAAGAGGAGCAGGAGCAGTGGACTCATCTTGCCAGCTGGGAGGAAGTAATCTAATTCGTCCCAGAGATAAGATATAAAAGATTTAAGATATTAGTCCCACAAGACGATAGGAAAAACAGGAAATATTATTTTTCCTTTTATAACAAGGTTTTTCAGATAAAATAAGCTCGGCCTTCATCCTCAAAATGGCGGCTGTTACTTCTCATTTTTTCTTTTATTTTTTTAGTCTATTTGATAAAATAGCCGCCATGAACATGGGGAGTGGTTGGACCCAACTTTCCCTCTATCTCTCCTCTTTTCCTGAGAAATTAAACCCGTTCATCCTGGTGATTTTATATAGATCCCATATTTTTTGGGTGAAAGGAGGCCCATGAGAGTAATCAGGAATTATCTTGTCTTTCTTTTGGTTATTGGTTTTTTCGTCAGTTCTCTTCCTGCCGAGAAAGTCAAACCCACTTATGCTGTGGTGGGCTGTCGAATTCATCCGGTGACCGGCCCTGTAATTGAAAACGGCACAATTATTATTCGTAATGGTAAGATTGAAACATTGGGTCCAGCAGCTAAAGTCAACATCCCTGAAGATGCTGAAGTGGTTGAAGCTCAAGGTCTGGAAGCTTATCCGGGCTTAATTGATGCTTATTCCCAATACTTTCTCGAAACAAAATCTCCGTCAGGTTCTACTGCGCAGCGACGCCCGCCTTTCTCCGCTCCAGCCGAGGAGAGGTCCTGGGATAAAACTAATTTTTTAGTCTTGGATAACCTTAAATTCAAGAAGACCACTCTTAGCTCTCTACATAAGGCTGGTATCACCACTATTTTAGTCACTCCCCCCCAACAGATATTTGCTGGCGTGAGCACGCTGCTTAATCTCAACGGAGAAAAGTTCCCCCCGATGGTGCTCAACGATAAAGTCTTCCTGCATCTCTACTTCACTACCTCCCGGGGAGGTTATCCTTCTAGTTTAATGGGCACTGTCGCTTTGTTTCGTCAATCTTTCCTGGATGCCCAACATTATGCTCTCCAAAAGAAAACTTTTCTCCGGTTCCCAGCCAAAGTTTCCCGCCCTGAATATGATGCTTTTTTGGAAAGATTGCTGCCTTATGTAGTGGAGAAGAAACCAGTAGTTTTTGATTGTGCCAACATGCAGGATATTAAGCGGGCTATCAATTTGATTGAAGAATTTAAATTAAACGGTTTCATTGCTGGAGCTAACGAAGCCTGGCGGGTTATCGACTGGGTAAAACGAGCTAAAAATCCACTGCTCGTCACAGTCGATTTTAAACCGCCCCTCGGGAGTCGTTACGCTAATTTAGGAGAAGAACTCAAGAAGAAAGCTGAAAAAGAAATTTATCCCCGCAATCCGGCTGAACTTCAGAAAAATGGTCTTACTTTTGCCCTTGTCTCGGGGAAAATTTCCAATCCCAAGGAATTTATAAAGAAGGTGACGCAGGCTGTTGAGGCTGGATTGCCGGCCGACAAAGCTTTGCAGGCCCTCACTATTGTGCCGGCCCGTTTACTCCAAGTCGATTCTTATCTGGGGAGTCTGGAACCGGGTAAAATTGCTAATGTTATCCTCACCAAAGGCCAGCTCCTGACCAAAGGATGTCAGGTCACAAGAGTTTTTGTGGATGGTCTTTCCTTTGAAGTGCAAGCTCCGGCGGCCAAAGGCGCTCAAGCGCCTAGCGTCAATCTCTCCGGTAAATGGAAAGTCACTGTGGTCAGCCAGATGGTGACCATGGAAATGACTATGGACTTGACCCAAGAAGGCAGTTCTTTGACCGGTCGATTGACGAGTGAAATGGGCAATTGGGAGATAAGTGAAGGAACCTTGAGTGGAGACAAGTTGACGTTGGTAATAGCCGCTAACGTAATGGGCCAGGACATGGAGCTGACCTTTGAAGGCCAAGCGACCAAAGATAAAATTACTGGATCAATTTCTTTTATGGGTGGCAGCGCTGAGATGACCGCCACACGAATTCCGGATAAAAGCTAAAGGAGGGTGGCCATGAAATGGAGAAAGTTTGTTGGCTTAATTTTAGCTATGGTTTGGTTGGGCCTTTCCCCTCTCGGGGCAGGGCAGGATTTGTTTATTAAGAATGGAACCCTCCTCACCATTACCCAAGGCATTATTCATGGAGGTGATATTCTCATTATTGATGGGAAGATCAAAGAGATCGGGCAGAATCTGACCCCACCCAAGGGAATTCGGGTAATTGATGCTACCGGCAAATACGTGATGCCGGGCATTATTGACTCTCACACCCATGTGGCTCTCAGTGGAACCAATGAAGCTTCAGTAGCTATTTCTTCGAAAGTACGAATGAAGGATGTCATCAACCCCGAAGACCCAGCCATTTTCACTGCTTTGACTGGGGGAGTCACTATGGTTCATACCATGCACGGCAGTGCTAACCCCATTGGTGGTGAGAATGTGGTTCTGAAGATGAAATGGGGCAAATCCTCTGAAGAAATGTATGTTCCTTACGCCTATCGAACTTTAAAATTTGCTCTGGGAGAAAACCCAAAGCGAGCTAATATGATGGGTTTTTCCGCCCAGCCCCGTTATCCCCAAACTAGAATGGGTGTTATCGCCATTATCCGCCGTGAATTTGCCAAGGCCCGGAGTTATATGCGGGAATGGGAGCGCTATAACCAGCTTAAGAAGAATAAGAAGCTAGTTAGTTTTATTCTCCCGCCCCGTCGTAATCTGCGTCTAGAACCCTTAGTTTTGATGCTTCAAGGGAAAATGGTGGCCCGTTGCCATACCTATCAGGCTGATGAGACCCTGGAGTTCATCAAGCTCTCCAAGGAGTTCGGCTTTAAGATTGGTGCCTTTGAACATGCTTGGGAAGCCTACAAGATAGTCAAAGAACTGGCAGCCGAGAAAATCGGGATTTCTGTTTTTGCTGATAACTGGGCTTACAAGATGGAAGCTTATCAAGGCATTGCCTATATGGCCGGATTTTGCGCCAAACACGGTGTTTTGGTCTCTATTAACTCCGACAGTGGCGAGCGAATCCGTCGTTTATTCAATGACGCGGCCAAAACCATGCGCTATGGCGATTTATCTGAAGATGAAGCTTTGAAATTAATTACCATTAATCCAGCTATTCAACTGGGAGTCCAAAAAAGAGTGGGCAGCCTGGAAGTAGGCAAGGACGCGGATATCGCCATTTTTAATAAACATCCTTTGAGTGCCTATACCCGCTGTGAAATGACTATTATCGAAGGAGAGGTCTATTTCGACCGAGCTAAATATCTGGAAGAACAACAGAAAAAAGCTGCCGCCAAAAAGCCCCACAAGAAGGGAGGCCAGAAATGAAAGAGATAATCAAGATGATGAGCCGACCTATGAATTGGTTAGAAAAAATGAGGAAAAAGAAAAAGGCATCCTTGCGGCATTTTATTGGACTGGGATTGGTCTTCTGCTGGCTGGCGGGATTGGTCTGGTGGCCGACTCTAGCCAAAGCGGCTGAGACCGAACCGGTAATTGCAATTAAAGGTGCCCGCTTGGTTACTGTCACCGGCAGTGATATCCCCCAAGGAACAATTCTGATCAAGGGGAAATATATTGTTGATATTGGTCCCTCGGTGACCATCCCTCCCGAGGCTAAAGTGATTGAAGCCCAGGGATTGGTGGCTTATCCCGGAATGATTGATGGTTTGACCTACTTGGGGCTTCAAGAAATAAGCATGGTTCGAGCCACCGTCGACATGCGGGAGACAGGTAACATTAATCCCCAGGTCCGCGCTGATGAAGCCCTGCGGCCCGATTCGGTCCATATCCCTATCACCCGAGCTAACGGGACTACTTGTGCTTTGGTGGCTCCCACTGGTGGTTTAATTTCTGGTATGAGCGCCCTCATTAAGTTAGACGGCTGGACTCCTGAAGAGCTGGTGATTAAAGTGCCGGTAGCCATGCATATTCAGTTCCCCATGATGAGGGGGCGTTATCGCCGGAGTAGTCGCTCGGTTTCTGGCTCGAAGCGCATCAAAGAGTTGAAGAAATTGTTTAATGAAGCTCGTTATTACGAAAAAAGACGTCTGGCGGCTCAGAAGAATCTTTTGCTGCCTTATCCTGATTTTGATGAAAAGTTGGAAGCTCTTCTGCCAGTCGTCCATGGTCAACTGCCGGTGATGATCTCGGTCTACGCCGAAAAGGATATTAAAGAGGTCATCAAATTCGTCCAGGAAGAAAAGCTTAAGGCCATCCTTTATGGCGTCCACGACGGCTGGAAAGTGGCCGATGAAATTGCTCGAGCTGGCCTGCCAGTCATTCTCGATTCGCTATATAATCAGCCTTCCCGGTGGGAGGATGGTTATGACGCTCTCTATCGTAATCCGGCCGCCCTGGTGAAAGCTGGAGTGAAGATTGCCTTTTCTTCCCAGAGTGCCAGCTTAGCTAAGGATTTACCTTGGCACGCCGCCAAGGCGGTGGCCTTTGGACTCGACCAGAAAGAAGCTCTCAAGGCGGTGACTATAAATCCAGCTGAAATTTTTGGATTAGGCGACCAGATGGGTAGTTTGGACAAGGGTAAGCTAGCCAATATTGTCCTTACCGATGGCGATCTCCTGGAGATAAGACGGCACGTTAAGCACCTCTTTATCGAAGGTAAAGAAATAGATTTGTCTAATTACTACACTGACCTCCTTCATAAATTTGAAAAAAGGTTGAAAGAGAAATAGAGGGCGGCAAGAAAAGTAGAAAATTCATCCAGAGATTGTTCCGGAAAAGGCGTAATAGCTGAACCTGCCACAAGAAGATTTTCTAAGAAAAAAAGTTTAATTCAAAGAGGAGAAGATTTAAGATTAAAATAGAGTTAAGATAAGCCCAAGAAAAAAGAAAGACGAAACAATATCCGAGAAGAAAAGAAAGTCCGAGGCTAGAGTAGTGAGAGGCAGTTGTTAGGAGGCTTTCAATTTAAGGGTGGTCTTTGAGGAGGTAAAAAATTCTTTCTCTTCCCCCAAAGCGAAGCCGCAAGGGGGGTCGGAAGGGATAGTGATAAATAATTTTTCTTGAGGAGGAGGTCTAATGAAAGATAAAAAACTCTGGTGGGGCGGTTTTTTAATTTTTATTAGCCTGGGTCTACTCTTTGTTCTAGGCTGGTCTAACCAGGCGACTTCCAATGATTATGACCTTCTAATAAAGAATGCCCGGGTGGTGGATGGAACCCTACGGACTCCTTATCGGGCTGATGTGGCGGTTAAAGGTGAAGTCATTGTCAAGGTGGCGCGCCGGATTAAAGGTAAAGCCAAACGGGTAATTGATGCCCGAGGCTTGTATTTAACGCCGGGGTTTATTGATCTTCATACCCATGTGGACCGAGGAATGTATTTTCCCGAAAATCGGGCTTGCTTGAATTATCTCAAGCAAGGAGTCACCACCGTAGTTGTCGGTCAATGTGGCGGCAGCGCCTGGCCTATCTTCGAGAAGGCTGAGGACCAAATAAAACGCTGGAGCCAAGAAGGTATCGGACCTAATGCGGCCCTGCTTATTGGCCATGGGACTGTTCGGCGACTGGTTATGGGTGATGAGAACCGTGACCCCACACCAGAAGAGTTGGAGAAGATGAAGGCCTTGGTTAGAGAAGCTATGGAGCAGGGAGCTTGCGGGATGTCTACGGGCTTGATTTACCTACCTGGCCGCTTTGCCAAAACCGAAGAAATAATCGAGTTGGCTAAGGTAGTGGCTTCTTATGGAGGTATTTATCATACCCATATCCGGAATGAGCGAGATAAGCTGCTGGAGGCGGTTAAGGAGGCCATTGAGATTGCTGAGAAGGCCGGTATCCGGACCAATATTTCCCACTTTAAAGTTATGGGCCGCAAGAATTGGGGCTTGGTTCGTCAGGCCTGCCAATTGATTGAGGAAGCTCGGGCCCGAGGCCTCAAAATTTCCGCTGACCAGTATCCTTTTCGTTTTTCCAGCGGCTATCCTTATCGTTCCCTCATTCCGACTAAAACCTGGCGAGGAGAGAGAGTTGAGCGTCTGACCAATCGGGATATTGATAATCTCTTTGGTCATTTAAGCGACCAGGAATTGATCGATCTTTACCGCAAAACTACCCCTTATGTTCCTTTTAATGAGCACCATTGGCAATTTTTAAAATCGCTGTCGCGGGAAAGATTAGTCCGCTATATCGGCCGAAGCATTCTTTCGACCAGTTATTTTCAAGGACCCGAGAATCCCCGAGAAAGAATGTTTTTCTACCAGCGGTTGCAGAATCCTGAGGAAGCAGCCCGCATTTATCAGGAAGTGGAAAACTACATTGAAGATTTGGTGGGAGCCGAAAATTTTGTGGTGGGAGTTTGTGTGGAAAAACAGTATGAAGGTAAATCAATCAAAGAGATTGCCGCTCTGCGGAAAGAATCGGTGGGGAAAACGGCTGTGGCCTTGGAGATGATGGGAGCTAAATGCATTCCTCTGCAGATGTGTGAAGAGGATATTGAATACATTATGAAAAAAGACTGGGTCGCTACCAGCAGCGATGGTTTGGCTCCTTTTTATGGTATTGGCTTAACCCATATCCGCTCTTACTCAACTTTTCTTCACAAAATTAAAAAATATGTCTTGACAAGAAAGACAATTTCCTTGGCTCACGCTATTCGTTCGCAAACAGCCCTGTCAGCTGATATTATGGGTTGGCCTGACCGAGGTCGGATTAAAGAAGGCTGTAAAGCCGACTTGGTGTTGCTGGACTTGAAAAATATTCGGATAAAAACTTCTATCTCCAATCCGCACCAATATTCGGAAGGAGTTCGATATTTAGTGATTAATGGTCAAATGGTAATTGACAATGGTCGTTATACAGGTAAATTACCCGGGCAGGTGTTATTATTGAAGAAGGGAGCTTGAGGCAAAAGGAGATAGCCAAAATGAAAGGTCAAAATTTTTCTCGCCGGGACTTTCTGAAGTCGTCTGTGGCCTTGGGAGCAGCTTCCTTACTTCCGGGCCAGTTGATAACGGCCAAAGATAAAAGTAGAGAGGTTGGGGCGAAGCAGAGTGGTAGGTTGGAGAAGTCGGCCTCTGGGGGGCGGATGGTGGCCATTTCCAGTGAAAATGGCTTCCGGGCTACCGAGAAAGCCATGGAGCTCCTCCGTCAAGGAGCCGACCCGCTGGATGCGGTCATCGCCGGGGTGAATATTGTGGAAAACGACCCTGAAGATATTACTGTGGGTTACGGTGGGTTACCTAACGAAGAGGGGGTGGTTGAACTGGATGCTTCGGTCATGCATGGGCCGACTCATAATGCTGGCGCGGTGGCTGCTTTGCGCAATATAAAAAATCCTTCCAAAGTGGCCAAATTGGTTATGGAACGCACAGCCCATGTCTTGTTGGTGGGGGAAGGAGCCTTGAAGTTTGCCCGGGCGCATGGCTTTAAGGAGGAAAATTTACTAACCGAGAAGGCCCGGCGAATTTGGTTGCGGCGCAAGGAAACCCTTTCCGAGAACGATTACTGGTATCCGCCCAAGTCCGATGAGTTGGAAAAGGAGCTTCAGGCTTATGTGGCCTCCCATGGCACCATTAACTGTTGTGCTTTGGATGCCCAGGGTAATCTGGCCGGAGTGACCACCACCAGCGGTTTCTTTTTTAAGATTCCCGGTCGGGTGGGCGATTCGCCCATTATCGGAGCCGGCCTCTATGTCGACAACAATATTGGGGCCGCCGGTTCCACCGGCTTAGGGGAAGCCAACCTGCTGACCTTGGCCAGTTTTCAGGTGGTTAATTTGATGGGCCAGGGCCTGTCGCCGGAAGAGGCTGGTTTGCGGGTGTTGAAAATGGTCGTGGAGAAGGCTCGCCTCTGGCCTCATCGCCTTGATGACCGGGGTCGACCACGCTTCAGTTTGAATTTCTACATTATCAACAAAAAAGGTGAGTACGCCGGAGTTACTATATGGCAGGGCCGGCGCTATGCGGTCCATGATGGAGTTCGAAATCAATTAAAGGAATCAGCTTATTTATTTAAACGGGATTAAGAGGCCGGATTTGGGCTCCCGGAAGGGAAGTGGCCCAGAAGAAGCAAGACACAGATTGTGGTCTTAGAAAGAGAAATTATAATTTGAAAAAGGCGGAACGCCTAAAGCAGAGAGTGCCTTCTAACTTCCATTAAGGACCGGAGTGAAATCTTAAAGAGATAGATGTAACTTGGGTGAAATTGGCTTTCGGTGTAAAATAACCCCAGGTAGACATAAAGGGGGAATCTTTCCCCCAGAGGGAGTTTTAAATTTGACCGGGGAGATGAAGGCAGTTTCAGGAGCACCAACACTCACCAGAGAGATCTTTTTAACAAGAACACTTCTCGGCTGGGGC
>QMPV01000048.1 GCA_003648765.1 Candidatus Aminicenantota bacterium | reverse complement strand
TCCGTAACATCCGCCAACACACATCACGGTTCCCCAGCGGCCAATTTCCACCGCTCGCCCTAGAGGGCCGACCACCACTGGCACCTCATCTCCAGCCTGAAGAAGACTTAACTTATGAGTCGAAGTTCCAACAATCATGAAAACACAAGTAATTGTTCCTTTTTCTCTGTCCCAATCCGCCAATGTTAAAGGAATTCTTTCGCCAAACTCATCAGGCATTATGATGATAAACTGTCCCGGTTGACACTTCCGAGCAATTTCAGGGGCTTCAATTTCCAGAGAATGAATATTAGGTACCAAACGCTCTCGTTTAACTATTCTCGCCATTAGCGTCCTCTTTTTATCTTAATGGGCATAATGAAAGAATCAGTCTGCCAAAACCAAATGGCTGGGTTAAACTCTCGGGCTTCTCCCCAGCTGAATTCCATCCAGGCCGTCCGAGCTGGAAAGTTAGGCCTGCTTTTGACCACAGCTTTAATCTTCCCCCAAGAAGAAACCACAGTGACTTCCTCTCCTTCACTTAATTGAAGAGAGGTCAACTCATCTTGACTCAGATAAATCCACCTGGGAGAACGGATCCGAGCCAGCCCTTGAGAACTCTTGGCCAAGGGAAAACTGCGATACTCATCCGGAGAAGGAGAAAGGATCAACTTTAACTCCTTGTCCGAAGAAGTAAGGTTAATATTCTGCCCTTTAGGTGGGTTTATTTTTAATAAATGAAGCGGATTTTCTCCCTTTTTTAAAGTAAAAATCTCACCCTGAGTAATCTTTCTAAAAGAAATACCGGTCAGACTCTTTATCGATTGCCTTAACTCTTTCCTCAAGCTAGAAAGACGTGTCCACCCAAAATCCTTATTCATCTTTTCCGCTATAGCGGTTAAAATGATCCACTCCGGCCGAGCTTCTCCCCTAGAAGGAAGCACGCAGGGAAAATATTGAACTCTGCCTGAGCCATTGATAAAAAAGCCTTCTTCTTCTAGAAAAGACGTTGTAGGTAAAACAAAATCAGCCTTTTGAGCTAGTTCACTCCAGTGAGTATTCAAAACAATACATAATTCAGGCTTGAAACTACGAGGCCAAACCAAGCCAGAATTAGTTATAACCACTTTAATTTTTTTCTGGTCGATCAAATTTTGGAGATGGGTAAAAGGCTGTAACTGCAGACCTAATGACTGAGCCACTTCTAGTTCGCCCCAAGAATTACTGTCTAAGGGCAACACCACAATCTTAGCACCCGAGATTAAAGCCAAATTCCAAATGAGCTTTAATAGCTCCTTCCGAGAACCTCCGCTGCCCAATCTTTCACCAACTAAAAAAAGTCGCCTAACTGAACGGATTAAACTTCGAGCCATTTGCTGAGCTTCAGTCTTTTCCTCAGGGGTAAGACGGGCTCGATATGACCCGGCTTCCAATTGAGATAGTAACTGCTCTTCCTCCTCCTCTAGCGATTCTTTGGCTCTTTTGGCTAATAAAAGTTGAATGGTCACCTCAGCTAGAAAGTTAAATTCATTGCCTGGAGTCAAAGAAGCCTGGAGCTTGAGCCACCTTTTGCCTTGACTGGGTAAAAAGTCAACTACATGAAGTGTGGCTTCCTGATGTCTCGCTTGAATCATTTTCACCCAGTAAACGGGATGAGAAGTAGCCAGTTCCGTGCCCAAGACTACAATTTCTTCAAAATCCTGTAAGTTATCTAAAACACCAGGTGAATTTTCCAGCCCAAGAGCTGACCAAGTAGCTAAAGTAGAATAGGCCGTCGGCGAATAGATTGCTTGGGTTTTTAAAACATCTCGAGCGAAGCGCCAAAAAGCATATATATTTTCTAAGCTTAATCCAGGATGGACCAAACAGACAATTTCCTCGCCTTTATACTTGGATAATCTCTCTCCTACCTCGGTTAATATTTCTTCCCAGGCAGTCTTTTCTAATTGGCGGCCGCAGCGACGGTAGGGAGTATCTATACGTTGGGGTGAATTAATAATTTCTCGAAGAACAAATCGGCCCCTCACGCAAGATTGTCCCTGATTAAAAGAATCGATTTTAGGTCTTACCCCAATCAACCGATTATTTCTTATTTCATAAATCAGAGCACAACCAACCCCACACAAACCACAATGCCCCTCTATTTCTTTTTCGGGAAGCAACTCATATTTCCGGCCCTTTTCCTCAAGAGCTCCAGTAGGACAGACATCTACACAAGCCCCACAGAACTGACAGCCAGCCTCGAGTAACTTCTTGTCCAAAACAGTCCCCACGACTGTCTCTGGCCCTCGGGCAATAAAGGTTAAGACTCCATTACCTCTTACTTCCTGGCAGACTCGGACACAGCGACCGCAGAGAATACAAAGATTATTATTCCTTTCCAAGAAAGGATCCGTTCTTTTAATTTCCTTATTTCGGTAGACAGAAGGATAGTGAATCTTTTTTAGGCCAATATATTCCACTACTTCCTGAAGTTCACAGCGACCATTGTTAGGACAAAGAACACAACCAGTGACTTCATCCACTTTGCGAATTGTCGATTTGAATTCATCACAATTTTCCTTCTCTTGACAAATCAGACAAGCGCTGGGATGTTCGGTCAAAATTAACTCGAGAATATTCCGCCTTATTTTTGTTAATTTGGCCGATTCTGTGGTGATTTCCATGTTTTCTTCAGGATAAGTAGCACAAGCAGGCACAAAGCCCCGCCGACCTTTAATTTCCACTAGACATAATCGACAGCCGGCAAATGGCTGGAGTAAAGGATGATGGCAAAGAGAAGGAATATAGATATTATTCTCCCGAGCAATTTCTAAAATAGTTTTATCTGGGGAGGCTTCAATTGGCTGTCCATTAATCACTATTTTCATGGTTTCACTCTTTTGATTGCTTCTCTTTTTTTAAAATGGCCTCTTTTTTCCGGCCGGTATATTTAGACACAGCTCTAATTTTCGGAGGACAAACCTCATAACAAGCACCACACTTGACACATAAATCTTGATTGATAACGTGAACCTTTTTCCGTTCGCCACTAATTGCTCCCACTGGGCAATTCTTAAGGCAAAGTAAACACCCCACACATTTATCGGGTTCAATATAATAAATAATTAAATCTTTACAGGACAAGGCTGGACATTCTTTTCTTTTAATATGAGCTTCATACTCATGACGAAAATACTTGAGCGTGGTTAAAACCGGATTAGGAGCAGTTTGGCCCAAGCCACACAAAGATCCAGCCTTAATTGTTTTTGCCAAATCTTCCAATCGCTTAAGATCTTCCTCCTCGCCTTCGCCTTTGGTAATTCGGGTCAAAATTTCGTAAAGCTGCCGGGTTCCAAGACGACAAGGAACGCATTTTCCACAGGACTCCTCCTGGGTAAACTGCAGGAAATAACGAGCCACATCAACCATACAGGTATCCTCATCCATCACAATCATTCCTCCAGAACCCATCATCGAGCCAGCCTTGGTCAAAGTGTCAAAATCAATCGGCAAATCTAACATCTCTGCAGGAATACAGCCTCCCGAAGGTCCACCTGTCTGAACTGCTTTAAATTTTTTGTTATCTTTTATCCCGCCGCCGATATCATAAATTATTTCCCGCAAAGTAATCCCCATAGGGACTTCCACTAAACCAGTATTATTAATCTTGCCCACCAAAGAAAATATCTTGGTTCCTTTGCTGGTCCGGGTACCTATTTGAGAGTACCAATCAGCCCCTTTCTTAATAATTAAAGGAACATTAGCCCAAGTCTCAACGTTATTAATGTTAGTTGGACGTCCCCAAAGTCCTTTCTGAGCTGGAAAAGGTGGCTTCTGGCGAGGAAAGGCTCTTCGCCCCTCAATGGAAGCCATTAAGGAGGTTTCTTCCCCTGAAACAAAGGCTCCGGCTCCCTTGAAAACATGCAGATCAAAACTAAATTCAGAACCAAGGATTGAATCTCCTAGGAAACCAAATTCCCGGGCTTGCTCAATAGCCAAAGTAATATTCTTAACCGCTAAAGGATATTCCAACCGGACGTAAATAAACCCCTCAGTAGCTCCAATAGCATAAGCTCCGATAACCATCCCTTCTATGACACTGTGGGGGTTACCTTCCAACAAACTCCGATCCATATAAGCCCCAGGATCTCCTTCATCAGCGTTGCAAATTAAATATTTAACCGGAGAAGAGACTCGACGGCAGATTTCCCACTTCAATCCGGTTAAAAAACCAGCTCCGCCTCGACCACGCAAACCAGATTTTTTAATCTCCTCAATCACTTCCTCAGCTGTCATTTCAAAGAGAACTTTGGATAAGGCTTGATATCCATCTACGGCAATGTAATCTCGGATATCGGTGGGATCGATCAGGCCATTATTGCCAAAGATAATTCTTTTCTGTTTACTATAAAAAGGAACATCATGTTCATGAATAATCTTCTGACCCGTTTGAGGGTCTTTATAGAGTAATCTCTCGACTATCTTTTTGTTAACCACAGTCTCGTTAATAATTTCAGGTACATCTTTTACACTCACCCGTTGATAAAAAATTCCTTCAGGTTGGATAACCACCAAAGGTCCCCTTTCACAGAAGCCATGACAGCCAGT
Organism: Candidatus Aminicenantota bacterium; assembly: GCA_003648765.1. GTDB lineage: Bacteria > Acidobacteriota > Aminicenantia > Aminicenantales > Aminicenantaceae > JdFR-80. The sequence continues at coordinate 11,573 of QMPV01000048.1, read as the reverse complement.
AGTTCGCACCCCCACAGAATCGCCTAAACCCAGGCGCTTAATTTCTTCCTGAAAAGCTTTGACTACTTTCTGACAGCCATAAGCCTGGCATCCTGTACCACCACAAACAGTCACCCAGGTTTTAGTCTTGTCCCGTGATCTTAAGATCTTTTCTTTGAGCTTTTCAATATTGGTCACTTTCATGGTTCATTCAACCGATTCAAATTTTCGCCGGTTTTTTCCAATAGTTTCTTGACTTCTCTTGGCTTCATTTGACCGTGATATTCACCATCAACAATCACAATAGGCCCCAAAGCACAGGCTCCCACACAATTGACGGTTTCTAAAGTAAATAAACCATCTTTAGTAGTTTCTCCTGCTGGAATACCTAGAGTTCTTTCCAGCTCGTCCAAAATTAAAGGGGCTCCCCGGACATGACAAGCGGTTCCCATACAAATCGTTACTTTATGTTTTCCTTGGGGACGGAGAGAAAAAGCTTTATAAAAGGTGACTACACCAAAAACTTCCCCTTCGGAAATATTCAATTTCTCGGCAATAGAAGCGATGGCCCTGGCTGAAATGTAGCCTTCCTTACTTTGAGCTTGATGAAGAAGATGGACAAGTTGACCTCGTTTTCGCTCTTCCATCACCTTATCCTTACTCATAATGCTTTATTCAAACAAAGGAATATACGGCAACCCAAACCTTTCGGCGATATTTTCCTTGGCAATATTACCCTGGTAGACATAAACGCCTCGGGCCAGAGGTGATCTCGCCTGGAGTGTTTCTTCCAAACCTTTTTCCCCCATTTCTAGCAACCAGGGAGTGACCATATTGGATAAAACTTTGGTCGAACTCCGGCTCACGGCTGAGGTAATATTAGGCACACAATAGTGGATGACCCCCTCTTCAACAAACACTGGATGGTCCAAAGTGGTGGGTCGACTGGTTTCAATACAACCCCCCTGATCAATGGCTAAATCGATAATCACCGAGCCTTTATTCATGGAGCGGACCATATCTTTGGAAATCATGATTGGAGCCTTTTCGCCGGGACGGAGGACCGCGCCAATGACGACATCAGCAATTTTAACCATCCGAGCCAAATTATATCGAGTGGCAATCATGGTAATCACCTGGCCGCCTGTTATTTCCTCCAGGGCTCTCATCCGGTCCATATGACGCCCCAGGGCAATCGTCTGGGCTCCAGCGCCTAAAAATGCTTTAATGGCGCTTTTGGCTAAGACCCCACTGCCGATGACAACAACGGTGGCTGGAGGACAGGTAACTACTCCTCCTAAAATAATTCCTCGCCCACCCTGGGTGGTTTGTAAATAGTGCCCAGCAATAGCTACGCACATCTGACCAGCAATTTCACTCAGACTCTCAATGAAAGGCAACTCTCCTTCATCATTTTGAACTATCTCATAGCCGATAATAGTCACTTTTTTCCTTAACAATTCCTCAATGACTTTCCTCTTGGCTACCGCTAAATGATGAAAGCCAAAAAGGACTTGTCCCTCTTTCACTAAATGACTTTCTTCCTCATCAAGAGGAGCAATATTGAGAACCACATCTGAACGGCCAAAAACTTCATCTTTAGTGAAAACGATATTAGCCCCTAAGCTGGAATATTCTTCATTGGAATAACCTGCCCGCAGACCAGCTCCTGCCTGAACATAAATGGTGTGTCCTCTTTCCACCAGCAGAGAAACACTACTGGGCGATAATCCAGCCCGATTTTCTATCTTATTGCTTTCATTCAAGATGCCGATATTCATTTATCCCTCCAATTTTAAAGGAGTTAATATATCAAAATTACCAGTTGATAACAATACTAATTCTTAGATCAATTCCATTTTCTTGACTCTCTTTTCCTCCTGAAAAAAGCTTTAATTGAATTCCCAAAGTATCTTCTTTGGGCTAGAAAGGCAAGCTTCACTCGATCTTCTTTACCTTCTGGCCCAGCAGCAGAAAATCCAATCCTATCCTTTTCTTCTTTTACTACAAAACAAATAATTTAACCATCAATAAAAAATAAACAAGATATAACCCCAAAAGAAGGAAACTTTTTAATTTATTTAACCGGCAGCCTATCCGTAAAGAGATTATCATAGTGGCCACTATCACCAGCATCGCGGGAAAGGAAAAATGAATTACTTTCAACTCCACTGTAATCGGACTCACCAGAGCTGAAGCCCCAATAATCCAAAGAACATTTAAAATATCCGCCCCTATAATATCACCCACAGCAATTTCTCCTTCACCTTTACGGGCCGCCACAATACAAGTGCTTATCTCTGGCAAAGAAGTTCCAAGAGCAATGATGGTCAAACCAATAACTGTTTCCGAGATAGAAAAAGTCCGGGCAAGATTAGTGGCTGACCAAATGACCAACCGGCTGGTAACGAAAACTCCAATAATACCTCCAGTAAAATAAAAAACAGACTTTTTGATTTCTTTCCGACGACTTAATTTGACTTTCTTTATCTCTTGAAGAAGTTTTTCTTCCTCACTGGCCAGGGTCTCACCTACCTCTCTTTTGCGAATCAAAACAAAATAATAAACTCCCAAAATAAGGAGAAAAATCAAACCTTCAAATCGCCCAATGGTGCCGTTTAACGCTAAGATAAAAGCAAAAATATCAATACCCAAAAGAAAAAATCCAATGAACTTAAGCAACTGACAATTGATTAGTATGGGCCCAGCTGCCAGCAGGCCAGCTAAGGCTAAAGCTACTCCGTCATCGACAATAACAGACCCAATGGCGTTGCCTAAGGCAATTTCGGGATGGCCGAGATAGGCTGACTGAACAGAAACCGCAAATTCAGGAGCCGTAGTAGCCAACCCGACCAGCACTATGCCCACAATCAGTTTAGAAAGATTAAACACTCGAGCTAAGCCCGCAGCTCCACTGACAAAGAGATCAGCAGATTTGAACATTAAAACAAAAGAAACAGCCAGAATAAAAAGATAAATAATTAGCATAGCAATTAATCTTTTTTTTGGGAGGAATAAACGATGCGGCCAGCCACTACTACCAAAACTACTTTTGCCTCTTTTATTTCCTCAGGCGGAATTTCAAAAATATTCCGATCCAAAACCACTAGATCGGCGTATTTACCCGGCCTAATTGTACCCTTTTTATCCTCAGCGAACTCAGCCCAGGCCCCTCCCCAAGTATAAGCCCGGACCGCCTCTTCGACTGATATCTTTTCCTCAGGAATCCAACCGCCAGGATGACGTCCATCAGCTGTATGCCGCGTCACAGCGGCATAAATACCGGTTAAAGGATTAAGAGGAGCCACTGTCCAATCTGAACCGGCCGCCAGATGGGCTCCAGAATCCAAGAGAGAACGAAAAGCATAGGTTGTTCGGCATCTCTCCTGTCCAATTTTAGTTTCGGCCCAACAGCCATCATCATACAGATGATAAGGTTGAACGGAAGCGATGATTCTTAACTTCCCAAATCGAGGAATGTCTTCAGGTTTTAGATGCTGAGCATGCTCAATGCGCCACCGCCTTTCCCGGAAGCCGTATCTTTCCGTTATTTCTTGAAACATATTTAAAATCAAATGATTAGCCCGATCTCCAATGGCATGAATAGCTACCTGCCAATTCCCTTTTTCAGCCTGAATCAACCTCCTGAGCATAGTTCCTTCAGGTAACATATCCTCAGCCAAAAGACCACAGAAATCAGGGCGGTCTAAGTAGGGCTCAAAAAAAAGGGCCGTGGCTGAACCTAAGGAACCATCGGCAAAGCCCTTTAAACCTCCAATTTTTAAAAATGGATCACTTTGACTTCTGGCCTTCTCCAATTCGGATGGAGAATCAATCAACCGCAAGGGAGGGTATAAGGTCAATCGGGCTGTCAATTCTCCTTTTTCCAATAATCTTTGATAGGTATAAAAAGCATCCAATCCGGACATATCATGAATCGAGGTCAACCCACAGCGCCGGGCTTCTGCCAAAGCCCGGCGAGCCGCCGCCAGTTTCTCCTTAATACCCGGTTCGGGGATTATTTTGGTGACAAGATTTATGGCCGCATCTTTAAGAATCCCGGTGGGTTCACCCGTCTTATCTTTAATTATTTCTCCCCCTGGTGGAGTTGGCGTCTCCCGACTTATCCCAGCCTTTTTCAAAGCTAAACTATTCACCAAAGCCATGTGTCCGTCATGGCGAAAAACACATACCGGATGATGGGGAGTGACTGCATCAATCCATTCTTTTCTAGGCAATTGAGGGGGAATTAAATCATGATGGTCCCAATTACCTCCTAGAATCCATTCTCCTGGGGATAACTCCTTAGCTTTTGTTTCAATCCTTTGAATAAACTCTTCTTTAGTAGTCACTCCCTCCAATTGGACCTGAGCTAAATAAAATCCGCCGTCAAGAAAATGAGTATGACTATCAATAAAGCCGGGCAGTAAAAGTTGTCCTTCCAGCTGAACAACTTGTGTTGTGGAGCTAATAAATTGAGAAATCTGATCATTAGAACCAACACCAACTACTTCTCCATCCTTAACCGCCACGGCTTGGGCCCAGCGAGGAGCTTCTTCTCCTGTCCAGACCAGACCATCCAGCAGAACTAGATCTGCTTTCATTTTTTTGGGGCTTGTTTGGCAAAACGCCAGCAGTCCCAACAGCCCAATCAAGAAAAAGGTGGCTATTTTCATGCCTTCACCTCATTTTATTTCATCAATCTGAAATGTTCTTACCGCCTTTTTCCAGCTTTTCGTAATATTATCAATCATGCTAAAAGATTTCTTCCTTCCAGATGACCTTTACCTCCATCCCGGGCTTCTCTATTTTTTCCAATCAGATAGTTATGGACATAAAATCTTGAGGAACAGTCAACTCACCCTGATAGGAAAATTTTATTTCCTGAACTATTTCCTCCTGGTCAAAATCGATCTCCCCAAAAAAATGACAGGGAATGAGTCTTTTTATTCTAAATTCCTCAGCCAACTTACCTAAAGTTAAAGAGTCAGTATGCATTCGCTTCAATTCAGGAAAAAGCTGAAAAAAACGAGCCGGAGCACTACAATCATGAATTAGACAATCAACTCCCTCAATCTTGGAAAAAAAAGACCTGTCGGCAGGAGTATCTCCCGAGTAAACAATTTTCTTTCCCGAAGCGTTCTCCCAGAGAAAACCTAAAGATGAAGAATGATGCTTGATAACCAATCCAGTAACTTTCAGCTGCGAAGTCAAGCTAATCTCATTTTCTGGAGCAAGTTCTCTCAATTCAACCCGACATTTAATCTTCGACTCTCTCAAGCCAAACAAATCCAGTAATTGGGCACAAAAGCCTATGGTTTCGGCTGAACCGAATAAAAGCAGATTCATCTCTTCTAACATCAAACTGTGAATTAAAGAAGGCAGGCCGTAAATATGGTCAGGATGAATGTGGGTGATAAAAATGAACTTTAAATCCTGGGGACGATAGCCAACTTTTTTGATCTTCTGAACAACCGCGCCTGGGCAATCAATTAAGCTGAGAACGGCTGACTCTTCAATTAAAAAAGAAATGTTATCTCTTTCCTGAGAAGCAACTGCCCCACCCGTACCTAAAAATGAGATTTTCATGGTTGAATCTGAGCTATTGTTATAAAGAAAAAAGCCAACAAAATCAAACATCCTTTTATTCCCAGTTGACAGATGCTTCCCAGTTTGGCAAAAAAATAGGGATGATCAGAGAAAAACTAAAAGTATCAGCCCCAGGAAGAATTTGTCTTCTGGGAGAACATCAAGATTATTTCGGTTTATCTATTCTAGCCGGGGCGATTGACCTCCGCCTCACTATCACCGGGCGGGCCAATAATCAAGACATTATTCGCTTAAATTTGCCTGATATTGACGATTATCAAGAATTCCCTCTAAACACTGAACTTGCCTACAGCCAAGCTCGAGATTATCTCCGAAGTGGGCTGAATATTGTCTATCGTCTGGGTTATCGTTTTTCTCAAGGCTGGGACGGAGAGATAACCAGTACAATTCCCATTAATTCAGGCACAGCTAGCAGTTCAGCCATGGTCGTTGCCTGGGTGAAATTTCTTCTTGAAGCTTGCGGCGCTCCTGAAGCCACAGATATTGAAAAAATTGCTGAATTGGCCTTTGAGGCAGAAGTGGCCGAGTTCAAGGAGCCAGGCGGCAAAATGGACCATTACTCTTCAGCTTTTGGCGGAATAATTTTTATCTCTTTCAGCCAGCCTCTGCGTTACGAGCTTTTTAAAAGCCCTCTCGGAGAATTTGTCATCGCCGATTCTCGACAAAGAAAGGACACCACCGGTACCCTGGCTTTTATCAAAAACAATGTTTTAAGTGGTGTGCAACAAATCCAGAAAAAATGGCCTGAATTCAATCTCCATTCTCCCCTAACACCCGAGACTATTGAAGAAATCAATCGTCTCGATAAGGACCCGCGCCGACTGCTGTTGGGCACTCTTTTAACCCGGGATCTGACTCTGGAAGGAAGAAAGCTGTTCCAGAATAGTCCATTTGACCACCAAAAATTCGGTCAACTTCTCTCCGAACAACACCACATTCTCCGCGAATACCACCAAATTTCTACCCCGAAAATAGAAGCCATGCTGGAAGCAGCTCTCGAAGCGGGAGCTCTGGGAGGCAAAATAAATGGCTCTGGCGGCGGTGGTTGTATGTTTGTTTACTGCCCGGGGAAAGGGAAAGAAGTCGTGGAAGCTTTGAAACGTTTAGACACCCATCCCTTTATTATCCGGATTGACGAAGGAGTTAAAACCGAGGAGTAAGGAGGTCTCATGATCAAGGCAACTCAAATCCGCCGAGGAATGATTATTAAAATCGATGACGACCTTTATAAAGTCCTGGAAGCCACTCATATTACTCCAGGCAAAGGTCAAGCCCTAATGCAAACTAAACTCCGTCGTTTAAGAGACCAAACTCTCCATGATATCCGCTTCAGATCAATTGATAAAGTCGAGCAAGCTTTTCTAGAAACAGTGGAAATGGAATACCTCTACCAAGAAGGTGATGGCTACGTATTTATGAATTTGGAAACATATGACCAGATTAAACTCACTCCGGAAATCCTAGGGGATACGATTTATTATCTAGTGCCTAATGTGGTCTTTTCAGTAGAAATGTATCAAGGCCGCCCAGTCGGCGTTAATCCCCCTTTAACCATTGAACTTAAAGTCATCAAAACAGAGCCCTACCTTAAAGGAGCTACTCAATCGGCCAGTAACAAGCCGGCTACTTTGGAAACCAACCTGGTGGTCAGCGTACCTCAATTTATCAAAGAAGGGGACATTATCCGACTGGATACTAGAGAGAATAAGTATTTGGAAAGAGTACAATCGGGTTAAAAGCAAAGACAATAATTGGGTTGATATCAGATTTCCACCGGCCACTTTCGATAACCAGGAGTTAAAGGGGGTGGGGTTTTTACTTTTCACTTTTGACAGCCAGAAGAGTCCCCCCAAGAGAAGAAATTTCAACTCTACTTTAGCCGGTTTATAATTTGCCTCCTTCTGTTCTCCTCTTTAATGCTTTCCTTCGATAAGCCAGAGGAGCCATGCCGGGCAGGAGTTTTTTAGATCAAATTGACTAAGAAATAACAAAATCTTTTTGGTAAGACAAAGGTGAAAGATGACCAAGGTAAAAGATGAAGAGCTGTCCCCCCAAATCTTATCTTTAACTAAAGGGATAGCGATAGACTCCTATATTTCCGTGGGCATCGATGGCTTTTATAGTCAACAGACCATCTGAGTCAGCTGGTATCCGCAGACGAAATTTAAAACTTTCCTGCTGAGAATCACACAGACCATCCACCGGAAAAACAGGGCGCCACTCAGCCGGGCGGAGCAAAATTTTAACTTCTCTTATCTCCGAAAAAGCATCGCTGACATCAAAAGAAAGAGAGAGCATTTTACCTTCAACCGTCGCCTGAAAATTTTTGATTACAGGCAAAGAATTATCAATTAATAAAGGATATATCTCTTTTTCAGTTTCCTTTTCCTGGCCGATGGGATTATCCGGACGGTCGGAAGCCACTACTTTCAGTGAGTAAACTCCATCTGGAATAGTAGCGGTTTCCAAAACAAAAATTTTCTCTGGCCAATCCCGCTTAAGAAGACGCCACTTTGAATCTTTCTCGCCTTTAATAAAAATAGAATAAACCAGGCTGTCGCCATTTTCATCGGTAGCTTCCCAAGTAATTGTCCGATAACCCTTTTTGGTTATTTTTTTCGCAATTAAGACAGATTTGCTTCTGCCGAGGCTCTGTTTATCCTTGGAAGTAGAGTCTTTTTTCTCTAATCCCCAAAGAGGCGTCTCGGCCTCAGGTGGTTTCTCAAAAACAATATTGGGAGGCCATAACTCAATCGAGGAGATGAGGGGAGCTACATTAGCTTGGAGATAAACCAATGAGATTAATCCTACTTCGGGAGAAACTCGGCCGGATTGAGACTGGAGGATAGCTCGAAACTGGATAAACCGGGCTTTGGGGCTTAAAATTTGCTCAGCTGGACCTCGCCGATAAGGAGGTGACCAGTCACTCCAGGTGGAATTAACCTCAAAGGAATTTCCACTTCTGGTCTGAAATTGAAGAGATGCTCCTTCAGGCACCTCGGCTTCCCAACGTAATTTTCCCCAAGAAGACAAGATTCGAGCATCAAAAACCTGACTTAAATATTCACCTGAGGTTCGCAATTCTGGTTGAAGAACACTCAGCCGCGAAGGATTATTGGCCAAGAGATAGACTTTATTTCTAGCGGGAACTAAAAGATAAATCTGCTCCGAGTCTTTTTGGAATAAAAGTGTCATCTTTTTTCGTAAATCAACTGCATAAAGCCGCCCTTTTCCTCCGGTCCCAAAGATAATCTCATTTTTCGCCTGATCTAAATAGAGTGAATAAATCAGCTCTTCTGAAGAAGCCCATAATTTCTCGGCTAATCCCGAAGGGGTGATTTTATACAAAGCACTGGGCTGTCTTTTTTTCAAAATTGGAGTTGTTTTTTGGCTCTTGGTTGAGGTGGTCGATGAGGGGGTAACTGTTATCTCGATACTCTGGCCTGCCGTCACCGGGAGAGTCGGGGCTATTCCTCGGTTACGGGATTTAATCAAATTTCCACTGGCTGCCGCAAAAATATTTCCCTGTCGATCAACCACTAGGCTTCTTATTTCCTCATAAGGACTTTCATAAATCAAAGAAACTTTTCCCTGAGGGGTTATCCGATAAACCGCTCCTCCACCGCCACTACCAGCATAAATATTTCCTTCAGGTGTCAATTCAAGACAAAGGATGTGATTCTCCTGAGCTTCGAAGATTTGTTTGCCTTCACCTCGAGGAGAAATAGCGTAGACACCTCCTCTCTCACCCACCGCCGCCAAAAGGAGGCCATCTTTAGTCAAGGCCAAATCCCAGATATATTTCTCCGGCGGATTGAAAAACTCCTCTCCTTTATTTCGACCAGTTATCTTATAAATCCTTCCATTGGGAGAAGAACCCAAATAAATATTACCCTGGCCATCTTGGACCAGACAGAAAATATCCATCTCCGGAACCTGATAATAAAGTTCAACTTTGCCCGTGGGACTTATCCGATACAGCTTACCACCATGTCCGGTCCCCAAAAACAAAGAACCATCGCGACCGACTAGGAGAGATAAGTAAAACTCTTCATCCGGACCTGGTAAATTCTCCTCCTTTGGGGCTAATTTTAAGAACCCTTCCGCTGAAATAGAAACTCCCTTAAACTCACCTGGAAGAAAATCACTCAATTTTCGTAGTTCCCACTTTTTGGGAGTAACTCCCCAAATGACCTGATTAGAAAAAACAAACCCGCTGAGCAGGATAATAAACCAAACTTTTTTCATCACTTTTGTCCTTACTTGATTTTTATCGGAATAATCGCTGCGCCTTTAAAGACGTAGGGCACAGGGTATTGATACTCCCCCAAGGTTGACTTTTCCAATTCAATGGGAATCGACATTGCTGCCCGGGGAGAGGTAAACATCATTTTCATCGTCGGCGGGAGATTGGGCAATTCTTCTCCTTTGAGAAATAGTCCGGGTTTGGCCGCCATGATTTTGAAATAAATTCGATTATTTTTCCTTAAGTTACTCAAAACCCGCAGTAAATGAGTCAAACTCCGGGGCATAAAACCCCGAGTTTTGTACTGAGCCAGCTCTATTTGCTGCATGGCCAAAGCATCAGCCACAATTAAGTAGAACTCCGAGCCTGTCGGTAAAGGCGGGGCCATTAAACCTACCTCTTGAAGAACAGACTGCCCTCTGAAATTTCGAGTATATACTTTAACCTGAATTCTTTCCCCCGGAAAAACATCATATTTATCCAGCCAGACTTTTTCTAAATAAGAATACTTAACTTGTTCAGAAGCTCGAATTTTCAGATCAATTTTGTGAATACTCAAATCCTTAAATTCATTGTTAGTTAAAAAATAAACTACGGCCGTTAAGAGCCCCGAAAGATCGTTAATTGAGGCATCAAAATTACCAGAAAATAAATCTTCTAGTTTAATATCTCGGCCGTTTTCCAAATAAATATTTCCCCTCATTTCTAAAGAAAGATCTCCCACGGCTCGCTCTTCGGAAGAAAGCAGACTGAGCAAGGCAACATTGAGATAAAGGGGCGTTAAAATTTTATCGTCGACAATTTTAAGTTTAAATTCTTTGATCTCGCCTTTGTCCGAAAATAAGCTGACATTAACTGGGACAAAATGAGGCATCCGACCCACTTCCCCGACTACTCCAGCCGTTCTATCTTGGGTGAATCGACCAATTAAAGCGCCTACCTCAGCCAATTTAAAAGACGCCGAGACACTGGGGACTACTGCTAACACTTCTGCTTTGGTCATTGCATAATCAACCGCGCCTAAATTATATAAAGGATGACCAAAGGCCAAGACAGTATTGCCATCAACCAGAGTCACAGTTCCCACAGCGGAAATATTGAGATCACCAGAAACAAGCTGGACTCCTACCGCGTCACCAGGTTTCAATCTCATTTCTGGGGGAGTCAAAATTTTTAATTCCTGACCAGAACTGCCAGATAAAATGGGTGAAAAACCCATTTGAGCAAAATAAGGTTTTATTTTATTAAAAACTTGAGCCGAAAAACCGCTGAAAATTAAAGGTGGATGGAGAAGAGAAAGGGCCTTCCCATCCAAGGAAGAAATCTGACTTACAGGAAAAACGTCCTGGTAAAAATCCAATAAATCTTTCAAATAAAGATATTTCCGAAAAGAAACCCGGGGAGCAAAACTGGACTTAGGTAAAGTCTGACTTTGAATAGCCATCATTTCTTCAATGGGAGTAATCCCAGCGATAGGTTCCTTAGCATAGGGAAAACTGATAGCCACGGCGCCAATCAATTTACCGTTAACATAAACCGGACTACCACTCATACCACTGAGCACTCCTGTTTTATCAATGGTCGGACTCTTCAACCTGGCTAAAATAATATTCCGCTGGGGCTGAATATTATGAAGAACGCCCAATATTTCAACTTCAAACTCCTCTACCGTCTTTCCCTGAAAGACTGATAAACCTTTGCCTTTCATACCCGGCTGGATTTCTTTAAGTGGCAGAAT
>QMPV01000047.1 GCA_003648765.1 Candidatus Aminicenantota bacterium | reverse complement strand
TGGGTGTCTGACACCTTAATTTTGGGTGTCTGACACTTTTACACACCTTTCACCTTTGAGTTCTAGGAAAGCTTTCAGAGATCAAGTTAACAATCATTTTAGTTAATCCCTGCCCCAGGTAAAAAGTGAAGACTTGAGCCCAAGCCTTAAATTAAAACAACATAACTCTTTTAATATCAATACGTTAAATATGACAAAATTTATAAAAAAAAATAAATTTTTTATTTGAAATAATTGCATTTTATGATATAATGATTTAGCAAAAAGAGAAAAGGAGACTTTTTTAGAATAAATTTTCTGTCATATCCTTAAAAATCGTAATCCATAATAAGAAGAAAATTGCAACTATTTTAACTGTTTATTAGTTATAAATAGGCAACTTAAAGGGGAGTAACTAAAATGAGAAGTGCCAAAAGACAATTGTCAACACCGGCGATGATGAAGGAGTTAGATTTAGACTTCTGGAAAACAATCGAGAGTGAGGAAGAGGACGAATCTATCACCTTAAAATCGAATAAAATTATTCCTTCTCAGGAGGATAAAGAATCCCCCATAGATCTCCTCCTCAACTCTGACGAATCTGAGGACACCTTCCAAGTCGAAGGGCTGGAACAAACTTCTGACCCGGTTAAACTTTACCTTAAAGATATGGGACAAATCATGCTGCTTTCCCGGGAAGGGGAACAGGCTTTGGCTCGGCAGATGGAAAGAGGTCGGAAGGAAATCTTTAAAGCCTTATCTAAATGCGAATTTACCCTTGAAATCTTAGCTCAACTGGAACACCAAGTACTCCAATATCCTGAATCAATCCCTCAAATATTCGATCTAAAAGAAGAAAAATTGTCTTCTGAAGCAGCTCTATTCCGGAAGCAGAAAGAAATCTTAGCTACTCTGGCTAAATTAAAAACATTAACTCAACGTCTGCGCCAAAAACCTGACAGCTCTCTCACTAAATTCCAAAAAGGTCGATTACTCATTCAGATCCACCAACTCTTCCATCAGCTGGAACTAAAAGAAGAATGGAAAGAAAAGGCTACTGAAGAAATAATTGAAAGAATAGAAAAAGCTTTGGAGGAATCATCTCCTGTGAGTGCCGTGCTTCGTGACATCCTTCGGGATATCCGTCACGGCCAAAAAGTCTATCGACAAGCTAAAGACGAATTGGTTTCAGCCAACTTGAGGCTAGTGGTTTCCATTGCCAAAAAATATCAGAACAGAGGCTTGAGTCTGTTGGATTTAATTCAGGAAGGCAACATGGGTCTTATTCGGGCAGCCGAGAAATTTGATTATCGCAAAGGCCACAAATTCTCTACTTATGCCACCTGGTGGATCCGCCAGTCGGTCACTCGAGCCCTAGCTGACCAATCACGGACTATCCGGATTCCCGTTCATGTGACCGAAAAGATGCAGAAACTCTTAAAGGTCACTCAAGAATTCATCCAAAAAATCGGTCGAGAACCCACTAATGATGAACTGGCTCGAAAATTGAAACTTCCTGTGAATAAAGTTCGCGAATTAAAAAGACTCACTCAAGAGACTATTTCCCTTGACACTCCGATCGGCAATGACGAAGATAGCTATTTATCCGACTTTATCAAATCCGAAACTATTCCTTCCCCTCCCGACGAAGTAATTCACTCCAGTCTGAAAGCCCAGTTGAAAGAAGCTCTCAAAGATCTGACTGAACGTGAATCCAAGGTCATCCAGATGCGCTTTGGTTTGAAAGACGGTAAGGAACACACCTTGGAAGAAATCGGTCGCGAGCTAAAAGTTACCCGAGAGAGAATTCGCCAGATTGAATCTAAGGCCCTCAAAAAACTTAAGCTCTCGCCTCTCAGCTTTAAACTTCGGTCTTTCACCTAATTCTTGCCGAAGGCACAAATTAATTCTAAGAAAAAAACATCTAAAAAGAACCGAAGACAAACTTAATTCGTCCTTATTCTCTTCAAAGAAAATCCTTCGTGATTTTTACTCCCCCTCTCTAGCTTCAACTCCTGGAGCAAATCGAGTAAGGAATATTTCCAGAAACACTCTCCCTTTCTCACCAAGCCACAAATTTTACTCATAGAGATTGCCTAAATAATTCCTCCCATCCTCTTAACTGGCTCAAAGAGCCAACCAAAGAAGGGCCGCCGCCCGGATAAAATCGCTAGTGGAGGAGGTGGATATTCCCCAAATGAATCCGCCGTAAACCGGCTCGGCGGGCTGCCTCATAACATTTCTCAGCTTGCTTCCGGGAAGTTGGGGGAAGGTCCTTCATTAAAAATTGGGGATGAAAAGCCAATAAACTATAGGGTATCTCCGGATTAATCCGGGCTATAAATTCTGCTAACTTGGCCACTTCTTCCTCCTCTATATACCCGGGAACAAGCAATGTTGAGGCTATCAACAAAGGAGGATCTGGCCGCTGAGAGATAAACTCAGCCAGATGTCTGAAATTTTCCAGAGTCCATTTATTACTCACGCCACATAAAGCTAGATTGAGTTCCTCATGCCAGGCTTTTAGATCTATTTTTATACATCCTCCACTTTCGAGGGCTAAAGCGGCTATTGGCTCAACTAAGCGGGGATGAAAAGAACCATTGGTTTCCCAGCAAATTCTTAGTTTTCTTTCGGCCTTGGCTTGAAGGGCTTTCTGGGAAACCTCAAGAGTAAATGTCAACTGAGAGGCAGGGTCTCCTCCGAAATAGCAAAGACAAGCAGTTTGTCGATCGATCATTCCCAACAGAGAAGAAGCCGTCTTCGCCCGGGTAAAATCTAAACTTTGGCGATAAGACCAATTTTGGCAATAAAGACAGTCAAAAGTACAACTGTGAAAAAAGACAGCTAAATTAGTATAACCGAATTCAGCTCCTGGACTATAAGAAAATCGAGGATAACCAGCTGGGCTTCCTCCGGGACAAACCCAATCAGCCACACAATTAGTCGGCAGTGGATCATGATAAGCGGAAAAAAAGCCGATTTTATTGAAATTCAAAGCCCAGCGTCCTTGGTGATTACGGCGAACCCCACAATACCCCACCTGCCCCTCCCCCACCTGACACTGATTAATACACAAATTACAGGGCAATCCATTGGGATCGCGGGGAGGCTGAGGCGGGAGATGAAACATTTCCCTGGCGCGGGCATGGGCCTGCCAAATTAAACTCCGGGCAGAAGACCATTCCTCTAAGATACATCGCCGACACACCCCAAGAAAAGAAGAAATCATGATTGACTCTTGATGGCAAATTTGACAACGAGCCATTGATCTCAACTATTTGTGCTTAATTTTTCGGGCAAGTTCCTTCTTAAAATCGGGATGGACATTCAGACCCATTTTTTCCGCTTCCAGTAGATATAACCAAGCCTGCTTAAATTGTCCTTGTTGATAAGAGATATAGGCCAAATTATTGAGGGCGATCGCCTGATAATGTCCCAATTTGACCAATTCTAGATAATACTTTCCGGCCAACTTAAACTTTTCTTGTGTTAGATAAAGATTAGCCAAATTTAAGATCGCCTCAGCTTGGTGAGGATTGATTTGGAGAACTTTCTTCCATGCCTGTTCGGCCTTTTTCTCATTTCCCTGCTTCAGATAAATGGTCCCGAGTAAAATAAATACTTCTATTTGGCGAGGAGCCACCTTCTGGGCTTGGCGAGCAAAGAGCTGGGCCTGGTTTAACTCTCCTTGGGCCAAATAGGCTGTTCCCAAATTGACGAGAGCTATAGGGTAATCGGGTTTAACCTCAAGAGCTCTTTGGGAAAGTTCAATAGCCTTATTTATCTTACCCACTTTTAAGTAGGCTGCACCTAGGGAAGCTAAATAGCGGTAATCCCGAGGGGCTAACTGAAGAGCCCTGGCTAAGTCTTGAATAGCCTGAGAAAAATTATTACTGAGTAAATAGGCCCGGCCACGATTATACCAAGCTTCTTTATAGGAAGGATCTAACTTGAGGGATTGGGTGTAATTTTTCAAGGCTAATTCAAGCTTGCCTTGACGGAGATATATTGTCCCGCGGGTTGAATAAGCCTCAGGAAGATTAGGGTTAAGTTGAAGAGCTTTCGCACAATGATGGAGGGCCTGATCTAAATCTCCGAGAAAAAGATAAGCCGCGCCTAAAGTAGATTGGGCCCGAGACAGCTCCGGACAAAGCTCCAGCGCCTTTCGGCTATAAATAACCGCCTGCTGGGGGCGGTTTTGTTTTAGATAAACGAATCCTAAATTAGCATAAGCTTTAGCGTAGCGCGGATCTAATTGAATGGCCTGCTGATATTCAGCCTGAGCCTTTTCCGGAGAACCTAAATGCCAATAAGCCAGTCCGAGATTGTAATGGAGCTCGGGCAGATCCGGTTGAAGTACAAGAGCTCTTTTATACTCCTCCACAGCTCTCTTTACCTGATTAGTCCGACGGAGGGCGATCCCTTTTAGGTTATGAGCCTCAGGCAATCTTGGATCAATGGCCAAAGCTTCCTCACACTCCTGGATAACTCTCTGGTAATCTTCTTTCTCCAGAGCCAGAATAGCAATCATGATATTAAGATCTGTTTCTTTTTTCTTTTCGCTTTTGCGTTGGGAGTATAACTGGATTGCTTCGTCTATTTTCTCTCGGGGCAAAGGGAAATAAGGCGGTAAAAATACTCTATCTCTATTCAACATAATGAGCTTAGAAGAAAAGGCATCAAAATGTTCTCCTGGATGGCTGTGATTCATAATTGATCCTGGTTCCACCAAATCCACTGCACCAAAAAGATGAGCCAACTCATGAGCTAAAGTTAAAATCATCAAACTCTCAGCTGGAATTCTCCGAACAATCACATAATTGCGCAGATAATTGGCTCCTCCCAGAAGATTAAAACTTCCTCTTCTCTGACCAGTAAAACCAACCACAATATCATAGCCCAAATTGGAGACCTTTTTCCTTAGGTCATTTAATAACTCAAAAACAGTTTGACACCGGTCATCAGAAGCCCAAAAAGAATAAGCTTCAATTTGAAAAACTAAACCGAATTTGTCTCTATAGAGATCATTTACTCCGGCTATTACTCTTTTGACTATGGGGCGCCAATCCTGAACCTCTCGAAATTCTCCATCAACAACAATTTTTAATTTAATTTCTCTTTCGGCAACTTGAGGAAAAACAGAGATAACCTGGACCCAGAAAAAAAGAATCAAAGTCCCCCTAAAAAGTCTTTTCCTGGCGAGTCCCCTCACTAGTCAAATCCTTTAATAATTATACCAAATATAAAGTTGGAAAAAAGATTACGACCAAAATTAGAAGCTTACCCTAGAGAAGTCATTATTTCTTTCCTTCCTCATTCAAGAGAAGACTCTAAGCCAATATGATCAATCTAATCTGATCATCTCCTTTCCCTTCAGACCAGCCTGCCTTAGAGGAAAAAAGGCGCTTTTTTATGAAAGTAAATAGAAATTCTTCTACCCTATTTAAGTTCTTATTAAATTATAGGAGAAATACGAGAAGAAGAATTCTTAAATAAAACGCCATTCATTCAGGAAGGAGGACAAGGGAGGATGAGTTTGGGCGTCTCATCCTCCCTCTTGAAGGAGAAAGAAGGACGAGGATTTGATGATAGAAAGGGGGTTTGCAATTGGGGGTTTTGGGATTGCCCTTCTTTCTGTTGATATGGAAAACGCATAAGAATGCGGGGAAGAAGGAGGGAAGGGAGGGGTTTTATGATGGAAACTTTTTTTATCTTCAAATCCTTCATCGATCTCGTCCTATCTCTCTGACATAAACTGCAAATTTTGTGCCAATTTTTTTAACCAGTTTTTTCGACGTTTTTCCC
This sequence comes from Candidatus Aminicenantota bacterium, assembly GCA_003648765.1. Classification (GTDB taxonomy): domain Bacteria; phylum Acidobacteriota; class Aminicenantia; order Aminicenantales; family Aminicenantaceae; genus JdFR-80. The sequence continues at coordinate 10,356 of QMPV01000047.1, read as the reverse complement.
TGAAAAACCAATTCTGCAAGAAATAGCTATGTCAATTTTTTTTACACTCAGAACAAAATTTTTCTTTACAAAGACAAAGCTCGAGTTTCAGGAGGAATTAGAATATAATTAATCGAACGAGTTAAAGCTTCCAGATCGAGAGGCTTGACAAAGAAATAACCTATTTTCAACTTCTCCAGTTCTTCCAGCTTAATCAGATCGGGGTAGGCAGAAATTAAGACTACCGGCGCTTCATTATGAGCCTTCCTAAATTCAGCCACCATCTCCAACCCAGTCATATCAGGCAATTTAACATCAGTAATAATCAAATCTATAGCCGAACGCCGGAAGCGTTGAAGAGCTTCCCGCGCATTTTTTGCTAAATAAACTTTAAAATTTTTATGTAAAAGCAGGAAAAATGTTTTGCGGATGGTCTCATCATCATCAACTACAATAATCTTTTTTGTCGCCATAATTACCTCCTTGGTCTTAATTGCCTTTTTTCAACCTGTTTCTATGCATATTTCATGCCAACTAAAATAATATTTTTCCTCTGAAACAACTTCAGCTAAATTTAAAGAGGGTAAAAGAGTGGCGCCTTACTGTAAAAAAATCTTACATTCAGGCAGATTTAAACTCGAGCCCGTACTTCTTTATCTTATTATCCAAAGTCGGCCGACTGATACGCAAAATCTGACTGGCTTTTAATTTATTCCCCTTGGTTTTTTCTAGAACATATTTAATATAACGCTTTTCAACCTCTTCCAGAGGTAACAACTCAGTGGTTAAAGGAACAGGCTCACGTCTCTCCAAGGGCAAATTCTCTTCGAGAATGACATCCCCTTTAGCCAGGATCACCGCCCGGGTTAGAGCATTCTCCAGCTCGCGAACATTACCCTTCCAAGGAAAATCCATTATTTTTTTCATCACGTGAGGAGGAACTTTCTTAACATTTTTTTTCAACTCTCGGTTAATCTTTTCTAAAAGATAGGCCACCAGATCAGGTATATCTTCCCGTCTTTCCCTTAAAGGAGGAAGTTTTATTTCCACAACTTTTAAGCGATAATATAAATCTTCTCTAAACTTACCTTCTTTAACTAATTTCTCCAGATTTTTATTGGTGGCCGCAATTATTCTAGCTTCGGTCTTGAGAACCTTTTCTCCACCCACCTTCATGAAATCTCTAGTTTCGATTACCCGCAACAGCTTTGATTGTAAATTAGGAGAAATATCACCTATTTCATCTAGAAAAAGTGTCCCCTTACCCGCTATCTCAAATTTACCCTTCGTCTCAGTAACCGCATCGGTAAAAGCACCTTTAACATGGCCAAAAAGCTCACTTTCGAGAAGAGTGTCGGAAATAGCCGAACAGTTGATGACAATAAAAGGCTCATGGCTAAAAGGACTGTTATAATGGATAGCTTTGGCCACTAATTCCTTACCGGTACCACTTTCCCCCTGAATTAAAACGTTGGTTCTGGTAGTGGCCACCGAACCTATTAGCTTGAAAACTTCTCTCATTTGGGGAGACCGGCCAATTATATTATCAATAGTATATTCTTTCTGTTTTTCGGCGACTAAATAAGAAAGTTTCTCTTCCAAACTTTTCACCTGAATGGCTTTCTCCACGGTGAGATCAAGCTCAATAAAATCTAGTGGTTTGACTAAATATTCAAAGGCCCCTGATTTAATGGCTTCTACTGTAGAACGCATATCATCATAAGCTGTCATAATCACTACGGTGGCCTCAGAATTGATGCTTTTTATCCGCCGGAGAATATCTAAGCCATCCGTATCCGGTAACCGGATATCCAATATGACCAATTCAGGATTAATCTCTTCAAAGAGTTCTATGCCCATTTCTCCTGATTCGGCCAAACAAACCTCATATCCCCGCCTCCGGAAATGAGTGGAAAGTGTTTTTCTGATTAAGGGGTCATCGTCAATAATAAGAATATTTTTCATCCTTCTTCTCCTATAGGCAACAATATTTCAAAACAAGCCCCTTCCCCTTTTTTAGAACGAACTTTTATCATTCCTCCATGCTGCTCAATTATTTTTCGGGCATTGGCCAAGCCTAATCCAAACCCAAAAGGCTTGGTCGTAAAAAATGGCTCAAAAATCGTTTCCAAATATTCTTCATCAATTCCACAGCCATTATCAGAAATTTTAACTTTTATCATCGGGGGTTTTCGAGAACCATCTTTCGACATGACTACCTCTATCCGGCCTCCCTCCTCAACAGCCTCAATCGCATTACGAAGAATATTAAGAAAAACCTGACGAATTTTATCAGCATCGACCTTGACCAAAGGTAACTCTGGGGCAATTTTCTTCTCCAGCTGGATTCTCTTTTTGGTGACTGAATTTCCCAAAAGCTTTAAGGATTCTTCAAATATTTGTTCTAAAGAAAATTTCTCCAAATTCAATTCTGTGACCCGAGCAAAACTAAGTAATTCTTTAATAAATTTCTCAATCTGTCTGATACCTTCTTCAGAAAGAGCCAGATGCTCTCTCTCAAACTCATCCAAATGGGGACTTTCTGAAATTTTCTGGATATTTAATTTAACTGAAGTAAGAGGATTTCTAATTTCATGAGCGATACTAGCCGACATTCGACCGATTGAAGCTAATTTTTCTGCTTGAATAAGTTTTTTCTGGGCTATCTCCATCTTTTTTCTAGCTTCTAGAAGTTGGGCTGTCATTTTATTAAAACTCTGGGCCAACTCACCAATCTCATCATGCGAGTCAAGATGAATCTTTTGGGAAAAATCCCCCTGAGAAATACGAATGGTGGCTTCCACCAGCTTCTTTATGGGTTGAGTAATTCGCCGGGCCAGCAAAGTAGCCCCCACCACGCCCACTAGAAAGCCCGAAGCACCAATAAGCAACAGGACTAATCGGGTCTTACGGATTTCCGCCTGCATATCCTTCAAAGAAAGGCCGATTTTAACCGACCCCCATTTTTGGCTTGTCCCCTCCACAAAAATTGGAACTTCAATTTCTAAAATCTCAAATGGCTCAATATTAGTTTTAGGCTGAAAAACATGCCGATCAAAATGAAAATCACCTGGTTGAACATCATCGGAAAGATTTGTCTTTTGGAAAATGGAAAAATATTTTTTTATATTCGCATTAGCCGCAAAGGGCTCTTTGTTGCGGTCATAAAAAATTACATAGACCAGTTTTTGATCAACCCTCTTATTCAGGTTATTTTCAACACCTTCTTTATCCCAGAAAAGAAAAGGCTCCAAATTCTCCTGAATAATATTCTCGGCAATAAGAACTCCTTTTTTCTTCTGTTCCTCAAAAATTGTCTGAACTTCTCTCTTTTCAATTACTAACAGAATCATGCCCACTAAACTCGTCAACAGAAAAACCACTGAAAGTATAAATCTTGTTCTTATCGACATTTCTTACTCTTTATCCAACCATATTTTTCTCGTATTAAGATAATAAAAACCCAGCACAGGGATTTCTACCCCCCGAACGTAAGGTTGCATAGCGACTCTGTTTTGCTGATTATAAAGGGGAACCGCTGGCATATCCTCTTGCAAAATGTTCTCAATCTGATGAAATATTTTTATCCTCTTCGACCAACTCCTTTGAACACTGGCTTTTTTCAAAAGATCATCTATCTGACGATTTGAATAATGGATAAGATTAAAATAAGAATTGGACTGGAAAAGAGGGTGGATTATAGTCTCCGGATCAGGAATAGTCATTAATTCTTGGAGAAGAACTAAATATGGTCTCTTGGAAATTTTAATTTCTTCCAGATTTCGATAATACTTGAGGTTTATTTTTAATCCCAGAGGATTAAGTTGGTGGCGAAGGGTCCGAAAAAATTTAATTTTGAATTCAGAACGGGGCCAAGGGAGAAAGAGATCAACGGTTACTTCCATAGTTTCTATGCCCTCCTCTCTTAATAAAGAAAAGCCCTTCTCTAAATTTGTCGAGACCTCCTGAGTTTGAGGAAAGAAACCTGGCAGGCGGGGCGGGATAAATTGAAAAGAAGGCTCTCTTAAATACCGAGCTTCCTCCAGCTCTTTAACTAGGTCTTGTCGGTCGATGGCTAGACTGATGGCCTGGCGAACTTTTTTCTGGTTAAAAGGAGGTAAATGACAACTCATTCCCAGGAAAAAAACATTGACTGAGCCATCTACAAATATTTGAAAATGATTATTAAGTAACTTCTCAGAAAGAACCGGAATAGAATCTATCTCCTGATTGACAAATTGATCCAGACTAAAAAAAGGACAGAACTCAATCATATTGATATAGGGAGGTTTCAGAAAATAATGATCATTTCTTTTCAACCGAACACCCACAATATCCAGGCGAGCATTTCTAATCCAAGAATCAAAGACAAAAGGGCCGGTTCCAATTGGTCGGTAAAAAAACTTTTTACCCTGTTTGAGCATCAAGTCTCGAGGGAGTATTTTGCAAAAGGGCATGCTCAAAAGATATAAAGCTGAGACATAAGGATGGGTCCATTCAATTTGGAAGATATGTTTACCTAAGACTCTAAATCCCCTAACTTCAGTATCTCGACCAACGCGAAAATCTACCCCCCCAACAACTCGATTTAAAAAATGCTGATAGTAAGGAGAACGTGCTTTGGGATCAAGCAACCTCTCAAATGAATATTTTACGTCTGAGGCCAGGCACTCCTGACCATTATGAAACTTTACCCCCCGCCGAAGATAAAATGTATAAATTCGACCATCGTGAGAAATAGTCCAGTACTCGGCTAAACCTGGGACTACATTTAACTTTTTATCCAGTTTAACCAATCCATCAAAAATCTGTTCAGAAATAAAAATGTAAGCTCCTGGTTGAGCAGGATCGAGTTGTTGGCGAAACTCGTCCGAAAAAGATTTTAATCTAAAAACTCCCCCCGTCCGAGGTTCCTTGCCACTAACTTTTCCAGAAATGGCCAAAAATAAAAAATATACTACCCAGATTACCCAAACACTTGAGACAAATCGAAAGACTCTCTGTCTGTTATTCACAAATCTTCAGGCCGCCAAGAAACGTTTAGGATAGAACTAATTATACGCATCTGTCGGCTATTCCACAACTCCCCGGTTCTTTCGCCACCATTTTTGTGGCCGCAATCGGGGGTCAGGTCCTCAACTCTCACCTTAGAGAAAAACAAATTATAGGAGAGAAGGTTAACAAATATTTAAGTTAACTCTCCATCAAAAGTGAAAATTAAAGACCCGACCCCACTCTTTGATCCTTTTTAAGAACCCTGGGCCTGAAGACGCTGGGCCACTTTCTCTACTTCACGGAAAACTCGCAGGAGGTTTCCTCCCCATATTTTAGCAATCTCTTCTTCAGAATAGCCCCGTCGGAGCAACTCCACCGTAATATTGGGCAACTCGGTGACATCATTACAGCCCTCTACTCCACCTCCTCCATCAAAATCGGTTCCCACACCCACATAATCTACACCTACTAATTTAACCACATAATCTATGTGATCTACTACATCCTTAACTGTGGCCCGCGGCGAAGGATATTTCTCACGGATTTTCCGAAATTCCTCTCGTAATTTCTCTCTGGTAGCCTCATCTTTAATTTCATTCCACTGACCATACTTTTTCCTTAACTCAGCCAAAGCCTTCTCCCGTTCCGGATTGGGAGGAACTTCCTTGATAAAACTGGAAACCAAGCAAATCTGAATCACTCCTCCTTTAGCCGCAATGCCTTTGATTAACTCGTCCGAAAGATTGCGAGGATGATTACACAAAGCTCTGACGCTCGAGTGAGAAGCAATTACTGGTGCCTGGCTAATGGCTAAAACATCTCTTATGGTTTGATCAGAGGTATGGGAAACATCCACCATAATCCCCAACCGATTACATTCAGCCACAACTTGACGACCAAAGTCACTGAGGCCTCTATCTTCTGGATTTTTACGATCCGTCGAGGAATCACAAATATCATTATCAGCCGAGTGACAAAGAGTTATATATCTTATTCCCTGCTGATAATATTTTTCGACCAGAGATAAATCACGACCAATAGGATAGCCATTTTCCATGCCAATAAAAGCGACCAGTTTGCCCTGGTCAACCAACTTTAAGGCTTCTGCTGGAGAAGTGGCGATCCCGATGATTTCGGGATAACGTTCCCCCATCTGATGAATGGCCTGTAAAAGCTGAGCAGCTCTTTTTCGAGCCCGGGCATATCCCTCTTCATTCAGTGGACCTTGAGCTGTATAAACAGCAAAAAACTCAGCTTTCAATCCCCCTTCCCTCATCCGGGGTAAATCAATCTGACCACTGCCTCGCTGTCCAGGTTCATGTCGTTGGCCAATATCCCAATCGGAAGGGACCATGTTCCCCGGAGTGTCACAATGAGTATCAACTGTAAAAATTCTCTGGTGTATTTCTCTGGCCTGCTTAAGTAAAGCTTCATCAGCCATCTCGGGTTTCTTTTCACAAGAAAAAAGTAGCCAGATAATTAGACCACTAAAAAGCACTAACCAATACTTTTGACTTTTTAACCACACTTTCGCCTCCTTCTTTAAATTCCCCTGACAAACCCCCTGCTTTTAAAAAAGGCCATCCATTTTAAACTCAGAACTGTCTAACCAATAACCTGACTTGGTCAGAGAATCACGCTGAGCCTGAAGTAAATCGTAGTGAAATTTCTCTTCCTCGACGATCTTAGTGAAGATCTCGCGAGCTTTAGGATCAAGGCTCTGTCGGGCTGCTTCTTCAAATAACTGGATGGCTCTCTGTTCCAACTCTATCCCAATACTCAGGGCTTCTACCTCTTGCTTTCCCTTAGTCTGAGATATTCTTTCCTTTAATTTCTTCACGAGGGGTAATTCTTCTCCTTTTTCCTGGTATTGAATTTGAGAACGCCAGTCCTCGTTTCCCAAGACTTCGGAAAACAGCTGGCTGAAGATCTCCATATGTTTGACTTCCTCGTCAGCCAGCCACTTAAACATTTTTTTCCCTTTCTCATGAGAAGTAGCTTCAGCCGCCGCCAAAAAGAACTGCCGTCCTTCAATTTCCAGTTGAAGAGCTCCTTCAATGGCTTTTTTGATTTCTGGGGTTACTTTAATCATTTATGTCTCCTTTAAAAATGTACCAATTATTTATTTTAACTTTAATTTTTCTCTTTAGCAGAGAAAAAAAGAAAACTCAACTATCTTTTTTTGGCCTCTAGGACAGGGCTTTTCTAAAAAATAGTCTATATCTATTTTTTTACCTCTCGAACAATCTTTTCACCCAGATGGGCATAATGCTGTGAGCGGCCATTATCTCCTAAGCGATTATAAAGATCCGCCAGTAAAAAATAACCTAATGGAAGATTTTTCTTTTCTGGTTTCAAATCAAGGCCTTTCTTGACTAATTCAATGGCCTCTTCATATCGTTCTCCTCGGTTAAGGTAGATACGTGCTAGGTAAAAATAACTCAAGGGAAACCGGGGATTACTCTCAATGGTTTGTTTCAAATATTTTTCTTCCTCGCGGTCATTCTTTAGAAGCCGATAGAGTCGAGCTAGATTAAAACTAGCCCGGAAATTGTGAGGAATATTCTCTAATTCAAGTTTATATTCCTCTATGGCCCTGGCCAACTCCCCCTTCTTCTCATAAAGCTGCGCTAAATTATAATGGAGATTCCGCAAACGAGAATTTAAGCGAGCGGCTTGGCGAAGAGATTCTTCGGCTTGATTTAATTTATCTTGAATAACATAGATACCGCCCAAGGCTGTATAAGCTGAAGCTGAAGAAGGATTCAAACGGAGACATTCTCGATAAGCCTGCTCGGCTTCCGTGTATTTTTTTAGAGCAAATTCAATATTACCTAATATTAAATAAACCTGAGAGTCAGGGGGAATAGTCTTGAGTTTGTTCTTTAAAAATTCTTCTCCCTGTTCAAATTCCCCTTTCATGATATAGCAATTAGCTATGTTAATAATAGTAAAAGCATCCCGAGGATTCTTATCTAGGACAATAAAAAATTGTTCTAAAGCCCGGTCAAAATCCTGATGCTTAAAATAGAGATTTCCCAAGGTAAAATAAGCATCAATTACTTCTGGATCATCCCGAATTATTTCTTTAATTAACCTGACTGCCCGGTCAAAATTCCCCTTTAACCCTGTTTCTCGTGCCTCAGAAAGCTGATTAAAAATGTGAATCTTATCTTTTGGGTCCCCCAGTTTTTTTTCCTGCAAATCTTGTTGGCGAGTGAAAGTTCCAATATACCCCAAAGCGGTCAACTTCTGACGAGTTTCTTCGTCTATATGAGTATAATCAATTTCATAAGCTCCCTGACTGGTCTTGGCCACAAATTCTTCTAGTTGAGCCAATAATTTTCTGCCTAATTGGGGAAGAGAATCGATTAGATTATTGCTTTCTTCCGGGTCTTCTATCAAATCATAGAGCTCCAACCGGGGGGCCATAATCAATTTATATCTCTGATTCTGCCAGCCTTTTAATTCACTCCATCCATAATGAAATCGAGGATAATAAGTTTCTGAATAAGCCCAACCTGGCTCCTTTCTCTCTTGGGTGAAAATAGAAATCAAACTCTGACCCTGAACTTCCCGAGGTTGAGGTAAACGGGCCAATTCAAGCACGGTGGGCATAATGTCTACTAGATTGACCACCGAACTTCGTTTCAATCCCTGCAGTTCTTTTTCCGGAAGAACAAAAATAAGGGGTACATGAACTCCTTCTTGGTAGATGAAAAAACCATGGGTTTTCTCTTGGTGTTCTCCTAAACTTTCTCCGTGATCAGAAGCAAAGACAAGAATAGTCTTTTCCGTTAAGCCGTTCTTTTCCAAAAAAGACCACAAGCGAGCCAACTGGAAGTCGGTAAAAGCAATCTCTCCTAAATAAGGATGATTCGGGTATTCTTCTTTAAAAGGAGAAGGTGGGTCATAAGGAGTATGAGGGTCATAGAGATGAATCCAAGTAAAAAATTGTTGGTTTTGATGGTCCTTTAACCAGGCCAGAGCTTCATCAATAACTTCATCTCCCCGCCGTTGAACATTGCCTAGAGAAATTGTTTTATATTTGCTTAAATCAAATTTGTCATAATAAACATCAAACCCTTGATTAAGCCCCCATTTAGAATCCAAAACATAAGCAGCCACAAAAGCCGACGTCTGATAGCCAGCATCTTTAAAAACTTCAGCTAAAGTGGTTAACTCCTGGGGCACCAAAAAACCGCCATTATCCCTTACCCCATGAAAAGTAGGATAAGTACCAGTAAGAATAGAAGTATGGGAAGGCAAAGTTAAAGGAGTTTGAGAAATACACTTCTCAAATTTAATGCCATGCTGAGCAAAATTATCAATGGTAGGCGTTTTAACTCGAGGAAAACCGTAACAGCCGATCCGATCAGCCCGAAGAGTATCCACTGTAATCAAAATAAAATTGAAGGGCCCTTTTTTCTGGAGCTTTTTTACTGGATTCGAGGGTCCCCAAACGACAAAATAAAGAATAACCCCAGTTAACAGGAAGATTATAATAGAAATAATTAACCAATATTTTTTAGAAATCTGCATTCCTTGGAAAATTTTAACATATTTGTCTGTTTTAGAATAGAGAAAGCAAACAACCTTAAGCATTCTTGTGGCTGCGTGATTCGCCACCTCCTGGGGTACTTTGGATCACATCTTCATATTTTCGGTACTGGGTCCAACATTTCAGGGTCAACATTTTAGTGTCAGACACCTACCATTTTGACACCCTACCTTTTTTGATGTCGCCTAATTTCTAGGTGTCTGACACCCTAGCCTGTCCCCTACCCTGTCCTCGGTTTTTCATCTTTCACTTTTGATATAATTAAATTTGATGATTAGTCATTTGGTTTTAAGTAAATTTCCCTGCCTTTAAACTAAAAAACTTTAAAATAAAAAATGAAGATCTAACCTTGCTTCACCCCTCTAGGCAAAAGCAAAAGGTAAAGACCTGCTGCCTCTCTCTAAAGAGGCTTAATCGAAAAATTTACTCCCCTTTGGGGCTTCGCTCTAGCCAAAACGACATTCATCAGGATAAAAGGAGAAAAAGAAAAAAAGGCGATTGGGGACAACCCCAACCGCCTCTTTGTGTGTCTTTTGTCACTAGAACATTAACCGGATACCCACTCGAGCTTGTCGTGGTCGGACTATTCCATAAAGTACATGGCCATCAGTGGATGGATATTCACCGGGCAGCCAGTCATAACCCAATCTGGTTCCCCAAGAAGTTATGGTATCCACATTGAACACATTGAAGACATCAACCATGAGTCCTAGCCGGTACTTTTCAGCAAAAGTGAACGTTTTCTCCAGGCGTAAATCAAGTATCTTCTGCACTGGGTAGTGATTGGAGCCGCGTGGCTCAACAAAGACAGTCACTCGACC
>QMPV01000046.1 GCA_003648765.1 Candidatus Aminicenantota bacterium | reverse complement strand
TTATTATCCGACATCGGTTTTTGGGCCAGAACTTACACTAATTCAGTTTTCTACCAGAAAATAACAGTCACCACTAATCTAGTCTCTGACTCCCAATTTTAATTTAATGAGGCAGAACAGACGAGAAGATGGCGTTAAATAGTAATTTAAAGGTTCCATAAGGTTGCCCTCGAAACTGAACGGGGAAGCCAAAAAGAATAAGTTTGCCCTGACCATAAGGGGCTTCCACAATGGCGCTTTTACCTTTTAGGAAACGCTCTCCGTAAATATAGCCGCTGAGAAGAAGATTATCCCGAGCGTAACGAGCCACACTTCGAGGAGCCTTATTTTCTTTAAAAGTGGGTAGAATAATGAAGGCACAGGAATGAGCGAAAATTCCTCCCGCCGAAGGAGGCAGACCGAAGGCCAGGGGATGAGTGGGGTCAAACTCCAGCCTGAGAATGGAGCCATTGCAGATGAATTCACTCCGTTTTACTTTCTTTAGAACATTTTTCACAGGCAAACCAAAGGATTCAATAGCCAAATTACAAGTACTATTGAGAAAGATGATAGTTCCTCCCTGGCGGGCAAATTCTTTGAGGTTTTCCAACCCAGCCAGGCCGATTCCCCCAACATACTGAGGGGGCATGGTGCCTTTTTTATGTCCATTAATGATAGTTTCTGGCCGCCATGTATCAGGTAGAATAATGACATCATAATTTTGATGGAGAAGGCCAGCTCTGATTTCCGCATCGTGAATAACTTTATAGTTAAATTCATATTTGTCTAGAATATATCGCGTCCAGCCTTCATCACTACTGGGCACCCAGGATTGGTAAATAGCTAACCGGACGGGGCGAAGGGAGAGCAATTTACCTTTAGGTTTTTGAGCAAGAATGAGAGGCGCTAAGTTCCAATCTTTAACTAGTTTTTCTATAACTTTAAGTTTAACTTTTTTAGTGGGAGCGACGACAGCGCCAGCCGGTATTTTTTCCGAGCCAATTTTGATTTCTTGGGACGTTCGCCAAATTTGGCTGCCAGCCTGGAGAAGTCGATTAATGACCGCAGCTGAGGCATTTTCCTGAGGAGAGAAGAGGTAAGCATAACCTTTTTTGCGCGGTAAACGTCCTTTCTGGAGGCAGACTTGAGTTACTTTGGTCATTTGAGCCACTAGCGGGGTATTGGCTTGCCTGATATCAGCTCCGAATTGATAAGGCAGCGTCCAGCCCATCATATCGTAAGATTCAAAAGGCGCTCCTTCAAAATCAATAGGACGAACTAGTCCTTGCCAGAGGTCCGGGTATTTTCTCATGTCGGGATATTTTTGTTTTTCGAAAACATTTTTGACAAATAAAGCAAAGGGCTGGGTCATAGGAATAATATAGGTTCCTTTAGGGTAAGAGAGGCCGTCACAAGTGAAAGGTTCTAAGCTGCGGTAGATTTGAACTCCCAGGAGAATCATCCGGTTGAGTAATAAGGAGACGGTTTGAGGGTCCCGTTGTTGCTCAGGAATAATCCAAGCATAAGGAGGTTCCTTCTGAAAACGGTTGATTACGTCCCGACCCATGCGATATTTATTGTAGAGAAGCTCTTCTTTATATTTAGCCGCCGTCTGGAGTACAGCTAGAGAAGCAGTTAGACAGTAATCCACCGCATCTTTAAGTCGCCACCAACCACCCTTCCAAGGACTGGGGTAGAAAGCCGACATGGTTAAATCTTGATATTCCGCAGGGAAATCGCGAAGGGTATAAAAATGAGGAGTGGCGTAACGATAGAGAGCCGTTTCTGTCAGAATTGAGATAATATTGTGAGAGTCTTGAACCTGAGTAAGATATCCTGGATACCAGGTATCAAAAATGTGGCGGGAGATAGCTCCTTCTTTACCTTCGGCATCAAAAGCAGCCCCCATGGCTGAACCAATGAGGTTTTGCCAGCGGATAATCAAGGGATGAACGTTAGGGTTGGTAGGTTCAGAATTAGGCGGAATCCAGATGCGAGCCGGGAAAGGGGCGGTTTGGTGGTGGTTGTAAAATATCACTGGGAACCATTCGTGATTCACTAAACGGGCAATATTTTGAGTTTCCACTAAATTGGCCAGATAGGAATCGCGATTATTGTCGTGGCCGGCATAGATGTGATAAAGACGGGGTAGAGGAGATACTTCATAAGGAGTCCCCAGGTTTTGCTGATACCACTCAGCTAATATATTCATCCCGTCAGGGTTGGCAAAAACTAGCAAAAGAATGACTTTGTCCAATATGTGGAGGGTTTTTTCATCTTGGGCCACAGCCAGATTGTAGGCCAGCTGGATGTTATGCTGGGCGGGAGCGCATTCTGAAGCGTGGAGACCACCGTCAATATAGACGATAGCTTTACCTTCTCGGGCGAGTTTTCTGGCTTGATCAGGTGAGAGGCCTTTAACCAACGACAGTTGCCGGAGAATTTTTTTGTATTTTTCTAGATGGGCGATGTTGTCTTCTGAGGAGATAACCACATAAATCATTTTTTGACCCATCGAGGTGGGGCCAGCATTGAAGAGCTTTACTCGAGGGGAACTTTTTTCCAAAAGTTGCAGATATTTAATAGCCTGGTCATAATTGGCGAGATGGTAGTCGGCGCCGATTTCGAAGCCGAGAATGTCCTCAGGTTTGGGAACGGTTTTAGCTTCCAGACAAATCACACTTCCCAAAAAGACTAAAATTATCAACCAAATAAAGAGCTTTTTCATTAGATAACCTCCTTAATCAGTCCTTTTTTCTCTAACCTTTTAAATTTACCTTACCCCATTTTGTTTCTTTAGAAGGCATTTTTAATATGATGAAGGGCATAATCCTCCAGGGAACGTAGTTCGACGGCAATAACGTCAAAACGAATCGATTTGAGCGGAAGCTTCTTTTGAGACAGGAATCCCTGGGCAATTTTTCTAATCTGACTTTGTTTGCGCGGAGTTACTGACTCTTCCGGAAAACCAAAGGCAGTTGTTTTTCTTGTTTTGACTTCGATGAAGACTAAGGTGTCTTTATCTTGAGCGATAATATCAATTTCCCCCCGGCCAAATTTATAATTTCTTTCTATAATCTGATATTTCTCCTTCTTTAAATATTCCACCGCCAGATGTTCTCCTTGTTTTCCGGTAGACAAATTATTAAAAACCTTCATTTGATGAATTTAGATTCTGGAGAAAAATCCCTGAGGTGTCCTTAAGAGGAAGTGGGCTTTATCCGCTTCCAGCGGACTCCTTCCTTGGTATCCTCCAGAAGAATGCCTTGAGCTCGTAATTCATCTCTAATTTTATCAGCCAAAGCATAATTTCTAGCTGCCCTAGCCTTTTGCCTTTCTTCTATTTTTTTTAAAATTTCTTGAGGAAGTTGTTCCTCCTCAAGGGCCGGCAGTACAGCAAGGACTTTATCCAAATCTTGGAGAGCTTGGTCTAGAATTTGCCGGTCGCCTCTTTTTACCTGCCCCTGGGCTAAGAAAATGTTACCTTTTTTGACTAATTCAAAAAGAGCGGTTAAAGCCTGGGAGATGTTTAAATCGTCGCTTAAGGCGGCCAGAAATTTATTTTTAGCTTCTTTAACTAAAGTTTTAATTTCGGGTGTTTCTCCTGGAGGGAAGGTGCGGTGGTAAAGTTCATAAATAAAATCATAAAGACGTCGACGGGCCGCCCCGGCTTGGCGGAGACCATCAAAGGTGAAGTTGAGCATTTTCCGATAATGAGTGGCCAAAAGTAAATATCTTAAGTCAAGAGGGTCAACTCCCCGGGAGGTTAAATCACGGAGAGTATAAAAATTCCCCTTTGATTTTGACATTTTTTCGCCTTCAACAATAAGATGGTGGCAATGGAGCCAATAGTTAACGAACTTTTTACCGGTGTAGGCTTCGGATTGAGCAATTTCATTTTCATGATGAGGAAAAATGTTATCCACTCCACCGCAATGAATATCAAATGTTTCGCCCAAATATTTGGTACTCATGACTGAGCATTCAATATGCCAACCTGGGCGTCCAGGCCCCAATTCAGTTTCCCAATAAGGTTCACCTTCCTTTCTTTTTTTCCAGAGAGCAAAGTCCTGAACACTGTCTTTAGAGTATTCGTCAGCATCAATTCTCACCCCAGTTTTTAATTCAGAGATTTTGATTTTGGCCAGTTGGCCGTAGTTGGGGAATTTGGAAACATCAAAGTAAATTGAGCCATCTTTTTCATAGGCATAACCCTTGGCCATCAAGCCTTTTATCATTTTGACCATATCAGGAATGTGATGAGTGGCCCGGGGATAGTAATCTGCCCGTAAAATTTTCAGTGTATCGATATCTTCAAAAAAAGCTTCAGTGTAGATTTTGGTGTATTCTTCAAGGGAAAGATTTTTAGCCTTAGCCCCTCGAATAGTTTTATCGTCAACATCGGTAATGTTCATTACGTGAGTGACTTTAAATCCCATAGCCAGTAGGAATCTTTTGAGAAGGTCTTCAAAAACATAAGCGCGAAAATTGCCGATATGAGCGTAATCATAAACAGTCGGTCCACAGGTGTACATTTTAACCTGACCAGGTTCCAGAGGAATGAACTCTTCTTTTTGCCCGCTCAGGGTGTTGTAAAATCTGATCATGGGAAATTTATTATTGAGGATATCTGAAAAGAGGTCAATAGATTTTTTCTGGCGAAAGAGGAACTTCGCATTTGTTATTAAGATAAATCTGGGCCTCGATAAATATATTGGCTTTTTCCTTTAAGGAGATTAATAGTTTTTGCCTAAAAAAGTCGAAATATTTGAAATTTATGGCCCAGGAAAAGTATTCTTTTTTCCAAGAGTTTAAGGAAAGAACATGGCCTGAGCTTGTTCCAAGTGGACCTTTAACTCTTGCCATGAGCGCATTCTGGTAAGCCTTTTGAAAATATAACTTGGCCGGAGATAGAACTTCCGGATAGCTTGTTGGCGGAGCCGCCAGATTTCTTCTTTGGACAGATTCCCGCCCGCAAAGACGGGAAAAGCAGTGCTATCGAAAATTCTTGTTTCAGGAGAGAGAAGACCCTGCTTGATGGCCTCTTCCCGCATAGCTGAGCCGATGTCAGGGGTGGCGATGGCAAAAGAAGCGAAGTCACAGTCGAGTTCCAAGGATAAACGGATGGTCTCCAGAATTGTTTCTCTGGTTTCTCCGGGTAAGCCAATGATAAAGTAGGCCAGAGTTCGAAAACCATATTTCTGACAAAGCCGAAAGACCTGTTTGGTTTTTTCTACCGAAATACCTTTAGCGTAGCGGTCAAGAATGGTTTGATTGGCTGATTCAACTCCGATCATTAAAGTATGACCACCGCTGGCTTTCATATATTTCAACATCTTTTCATTGAGAGTAGCCACGTGGGCGTTGGCTACCCAGGTAAAATTGAGACCTTTAGCCTTCATGGCTTGACAGAGAGCGATGATTCTTTTTCGGGAGGCGGTAAAAGTGGGGTCATTAAACATAATTTCTTTAACTCCCAGTTTCTGGAGGTACTGGAGTTCTTCAATAATGTTTTCTACGGGACGATAACGATATTTCAATGAACCCACCACACAAAAACGGCAAGAATAGGGACAACCAACCGAAGTCACTACCAGAGCAAAGGGTTTGCGGCGCGCCAAGGGACTACGATTAAGATGATAAGGAAAAAGGTCGTGGAGAGGCACTGGGAGAGTGAAAACTTTTTCTTTTTCCTCCCGGCGGGGGAGATGGAGTGAACCGTCTTGACGTCGAAAAGCTATGGCCCTATTGTCATCTCTGGAGCCAGTAATAAAATCTATAATCTCTGGAGAAGTAATATCCAGAATTAAGCCATCCAGAAAAGGGAAGTTTTCCAAAAAATAAACTGGTTCAAAGATAAAAATGGCACTCGAGCCTAGCAGAAGACAATTTAGTTTGGCTTTTATCCGTTGGAGAAAAAGGAGATCATTATCCCAGGTAGCTGTGCCGGTGGTGAATATAATAACATCTGGAGAGAAACTGAGTATTCTGGCTTCGCATTCAGCGAAACTTAAACGTTCGGCGATGGCGTCAATAACCTTAACTTCAAAATCTCTAACCAAACCGCTAATTAAAATCAAATCAGCCGGTGACCAGTAATAATAGGCCTTGGAAGAGTAACTGGTATAGTAGTCATGGAGGTAAATTTTTCTAGTTCGATGAGGTACATGTAAGAGAAGAATTTTTGGCTTCATTTAGTTCATTCCGAAATTGAGGTTACCATCGCCGGAGCATTAGTTGGGATAGCCAGTTACCGATCCAATAGCGGCGGTAAGGAGTAATAGCCTGAGTTGGACAGACTTCAGCGCAGCAAAAGCAGCGGATACACTGGTTGTAGTCGATTATCATCTTTTGGTCGACTTGAGAAATGGCGCCTACAGGGCAGGAGTCAGCGCAAATTCCACAAAGAGTGCATTTCTTGTGATTGATTTTAGGTTGAGTTTGTGTCAGCCGGAGGATAAGTCTGTAGAGGCCAGGATTAATCACTTGGACCTGGGGTAATTTAAAGTCTTTAACTTCAACCTCAGCCAGTTTTTCCCCAACTATTTCTATTTTTTCTAGATCAGCTTGACCTAGGGAGCGCTCAGCACACATCCGGGTAGTCAGGACTCTTAGAGGAGGCACCCCAATTAATTGGGAGACAACAGCGTTGGCCGCGACTCCGTCCTGGCTGGCAATGATGACTCCTAGGTTGCGGGGTTGACCAGCCGAGGGGCCATTACCTTCCATAGCTACCACACCATCAAAGATGGTTAATCCGGGCTTGATTATTTGATAGATATCACACACCACAGTATAGAATTCTTCAGGACGGGGCGCCCGCCGGTGATAGTCAGCCTTTATTTGACCAGGAACACAGCCGTATAAATTTTTTATAGCTCCGGTGATAATATTGGCAAAAGTGTGGGTTTTGAGTTTAGGCAAAGAGACCACCAAGTCAACTTCAAAGAGCAACTTGGCTAGAACTACAGGCGAAACAAAAGGATTAGGAACTTTCACTTTGACCGCATCAGCCAGATCAAAGTTTTGCAAGAGAACACCAGCTTTTTCAGCTACTTCACTTAAGCCTGAAGTTTTCAGAGCCCGACTGGTAAAAGTTACCCCGGCCTGACTGCCAGCCGAGCTTTCGCCAATTACCACTTCCGCCCCTATTTCTTGGAAAATTTTAATCACTGCCGCTACGAAAAGAGGGTGAGTATTGGCGGGAAAACCGTATTTTTTAGGCATCATGACGTTAGGTTTAAGCAGAACTTTTTTGCCCCGGTAATGATGAAGAGGAAAGTTTATTAGTTCCAGACTTTTTTTAAGCGAAGAGAGTAGCTTTTCGGGGGAATATTCAAGACATCTAATTAAGCTGACTCGACTTTTTCCTAGCGAGTCAGTGCTTTTGTTTGGTTGTTTAGTCATATTATCCAAAGTAAATTAATAATTATTCTTATTTTCTTTTTCTGTCAACTAATCTTTTTATTTTTTTAAAGAACCAGGGAAAAGAATTAAGGCTTGGGCTTCACTAAGGGAGAAGAAGTCCTTTAGTTGACCTCAAAAAAAGAGTGTGTCATAATCACCCCCTGGTTAAGGGAGGTACAATGGCTCAGTCAGAAAAGTGGCGGATAGGTATCCGTCGAGAGGACAAGAATATTTGGGAGCGAAGAGCTCCTTTAATTCCTTCTCATGTTCAAGACCTCATTCGGAATGAAGGCTTGGAAATTATGGTTCAGCCCTCTCATATCAGAGTGTTTACCAACGAAGAGTACGAAAAGGTCGGGGCTATTTTAAGTGACGAGCTTACATCCTGTCCGATTATCATTGGGATTAAAGAAATCCCCGTTCGTCTTCTTGAGCACCGTAAAGTCTATGCTTTTTTTTCCCATACCACCAAAGGCCAACTTCATAATCGTCCTATGTTAAAGACTCTCGTGCGCAATAAATGTACTCTCATTGATTACGAGAAAATTACTGACGACCAAGGTCGCCGGTTGGTTTTTTTCGGAACTCAGGCTGGTCAAGCGGGGATGATTGATGGCTTCTGGATGTATGGACAAAAGGTAAAGTTAGCCCGCCATCTGGAAACACCCTTTTTGAAAATTAAACAGGCTTGGAATTACGGCAGTTTGGTTGAGGCCAAAGAAGCCTTGAAAAGGGCTGCTCAGGAAGTTTATAACTCCGGTTTACCTGACCCCGAGGTACCATTTATTTGTGGTTTTTTGGGGTATGGTCATGTTTCTCAAGGGGCGCAGGAAATATTCGATCTTTTTCCCCATGAAGAAATACCGCCAGAGGAGTTAGCTTCTTTTTTCCGTAGTGGTTCATGGAGTGCCCACCGGCTTTACAAAGTCATTTTCAAAGAAGAGCATTTGGTTGAGCCTCGGAATTCAAGGACAAGTTTTGACCTCCAAGATTATTATCAGCATCCCCACAAATATCGTTCTCGTTTTGAGACTTATCTACCTTACTTGAATATGATTATTAATTGTGTTTATTGGAGCCCTGAATATCCTCGCTTTATTACTCGAGAGAATCTTAAATCACTTTGGGAGACAGAAAAGGAGCCCCGACTTCAAGCCGTGATCGATATTTCTTGTGACCTAGAGGGAGCCGTAGAGGTTACCACTCGAGTCACCACTCCTGATGAACCTGTTTATACTTATCAACCGATAACGGGGGAATATCAGGATGGCTACCAGCCCACAGGAGTAACTATATTGGCTATTGATAATCTTCCAGCTGAGATTCCTCTAGAGTCCTCGGTTTTTTTCAGTCTGGCCCTGAAACCTTTTATTCCTGCTTTAGCCCGGGAAGATTTTTCTCGGGAGTTCGCTAAGTTGACCCTGCCGCCTCCCTTGAAACGCGCCATTATTCTTCATCAGGGCGAGTTTACCCCGGCCTATCGCTATATGGAAAAATTTATTGAGAATATTACTTCTTGAGGTGTTTGATGAAAAAAGTCTTAGTTTTGGGAGCGGGTTTTGTGGCCCGACCATTGGTGAGGTATCTTCTCGAGGAAACTCCCTTTAAAGTTATCTTGGCTGATATAAATTTATCTGCTGCACAGCGGATTATAGCTAATCATCCCCAAGGAGAAACTCTTCATCTGGATATCCGCCAGAGAGAACTTCTCCAGCCGGCCGTCCGGAAGGTGGAAGTAGTAGTCAGTCTTTTGCCCCGAAATTTCCATCCCCTCGTGGCAGAGATCTGCCTGGGAGAGAAGAAACATCTTGTGACTACTTCCTATGTTAGCTCAGAGATGCAGGCTCTGGATGAGCCAGCTCAAAAGGCGGGAATTTTATTATTGAATGAGATTGGACTTGATCCCGGCTTAGACCATATGGAGGCAGTCAATTTCATCCATGAAACCCAAAGCCTGGGAGGAGAAGTCACGGCTTTTGTTTCTTTTTGTGGAGGATTACCGGCTCCGGAAGCTAAAGATAATCCTTTTCATTATAAATTTTCCTGGAGTCCTCAAGGAGTGTTGCAAGCTTGTCAGCGCCCGGCTCGCTACCTCTGGGAGGGACAAATTGTTGAAGTGAGTGGTCAAGACATTTTCTACCATTGCCACTCTCTAAGCATTGACCAAGTCGGTACTTTTGAAGGCTATCCCAATGGGGATTCATTACCTTACCAGCAACTTTATGGTTTATCTAAAGCCCATACCTTGCTTCGGGGAACATTGCGTTATCCGGGTTGGTGTCAGCTGATGCAGACAATCAAGGAGTTTGGTCTTTTAGCAGAAGAAGAAAAGAATTGGCCAGTTACAACTTACCGGGAATTTAGTCAAGCTTTTCTTCAGACAGAGCAACTTTCAGAAAGACTTTTTCAGAAATGGGGGAAAGAATCAGTGACTCTCGCCCGGCAGGCTTTGGAGTGGCTAGGTTTTTTTGATGACCTTCCCTTACCGGCCCGATGCTCTTCACCGCGCCAATTGCTGGCTCATTTAATGATTCAAAAAATGCAGTATCAGCCAGGCGAACGAGATATGATTATCCTGGAGCATCAATTTGAAATTGAGGCAGAAGCAACTAAAAAGAAAGCTATTTCTTCTCTTGTGGAATTTGGCCAACCCCAGGGTGATTCAGCCATGTCTCGTTTAGTGGGCTTACCGGCTGCGGTCGCCACCCGTCTTATTCTCGAGGGGAAAATCAAATTAAGTGGGGTTCGGATTCCCGTCGAGGAGGAAATATATCAGCCGGTACTGGCTGAACTAGCCAGACTGGGCCTTCGCTTCCGACGCCAACTGTTTCCTCTTAAGGGGAAATAGCTCCAGACTTGCCCTAGGGCAGTCTTAATATTGACAACCGTCACTGATGTTTTCATTATTAAGAACGAAGGGAGGTTAAATTGAAAAGACAACCCGCGGTGGCTGGTTATTTTTATCCTTCTTCCAGAGACCAGCTTCTTCAATTAATCCGTGAGTATACACATGAAGAATTAAATAAGGTGGAAGCCAAAGCCATTATCTCGCCTCATGCTGGTTATCAATATTCCGGGCCAGTCGCCGGAGCTGTTTTCTCTTCAGTGGTCTTGCCGGAGTTGATTGTCTTATTGGGACCGAACCATCGAGAAGTACCTACAGTGATGGCCATTTATCCAGAAGGGAGTTGGCTAACTCCTCTGGGAGAAGTGCCTATAGACAAGTCTCTAGCCCACAAGATTAAAGAGAGATGTTCTGTTATTGAGGAAAGCGAGGAAGCACATGCCTATGAGCATTCACTGGAGGTTCAGTTACCTTTTATCCAATATTTCCAATCATCGGCAGCTATTGTCCCTATCAGTATTTCTTATTATGCCAGTTACCCTCAGCTGGAAGAACTGGGAATGGCCTTGGCTGAGATCATTCAGGCAGAGGAACGACCTGTATTGATTGTGGCCAGTTCCGATATGAGTCATTATGTTGATGCTGAAACAGCTCGTGAAAAGGATTTCTTGGCCATTGGCCAAATTGAGAAACTGGATGCACGGGGCCTAATTGAGGTAGTTCGCCGTAAAGATATCAGTATGTGTGGATATCTGCCAACGGCCGTGGCCCTTGTGGCCGCCAAAAGGTTGGGTGCAGTCAAGGGAGAATTGGTCAAGTACCAGACCTCGGGTGACGTGACCGGAGATTATAATGAAGTTGTTGGCTATGCAGGAATAAGGATATATTGAAAAAAACATTGATTACCACGTTACTGACGTCAGTTAAAAGAATTCATTCTTTAAAATTGTCTTTCTCCGGACAAAAAGGAGGGATTTATTCAATTTATTGATTTTTTGTCAACCGAAAAGGGAAAAAATTATGGGGAATTTGATTGACCGGCAAGAAGAGAACCGGTTTGACAATTTTTATGGGTTAGTGCTATAAAATCATGAAGAGGAGCAATAAAACCGTGAAATCCCGAATCAGAGAAAAAGATAAATATATTTTCCAGCTGATAGTGGATGAGTATATTCTTAGTGGTAAACCGGTGGGCTCAGCTGTTATCGCTCAAAAGAGCAGAATACCTGTTTCTCCGGCCACGGTACGGAATATTATGGCTAAACTGGAGAGAGAAGGTTATTTGGAAAAACCTCACCATAGTGCCGGGCGTATTCCGACCGATAAGGGATTGCGGCTTTATGTTAATCAACTTTACGACCAAGTGCTGACCCCAGAAGAATTCCTGGAGTTACCTCCCGGAAGTTTTGCTGTCGAACAAGGGGATTTCAACAAACTTCTGCAGAATGTCTCTCAACTCTTGTCAGCTTATTCGGATAATATCGGCTTTGTTATTTCTCCCAGCCTGGCTCGGGTGTTATTTAAGCATGTTCGATTCATCAGGATATCTGAGAAAAAATTTATGCTGATTTTGGTGACCACTTTTAACCTGATTCTCACAGAAATAATTGAATCCACTGTAGATATGACTCAATTTGAGCTTGACCGAGCCTCCCGCTTTATAGAAGAAAATTTTGCTGGAAAAAATCTTATTTATGTTCATAATTATTTGCAGAAAGAATTCCCCCGCTTTAGAGTAAGATTTGAGGATGTTCTCCAGAAGCTGAGTTTATTGCTGAGAGTTTATACATTACAAGAAGATGAATCAAAGAAAATTTATTTAGAGGGGACAGCCAAACTCATTAGTAAAGTAAATTTGTTTGATTTAAAGCGACTCCAGGCGCTGTTTCAGAAATTTGAAGAAAGGGCTAAATTAGCCCAGCTTCTCTCTGATTTGATCAATTTAGATCGGGTGAGAGTTCTTATTGGCACTGAATTAGATGTGCCCGATATTGCTGATTGTTCTTTGATCCTTTCCCATTATGGGAGCGAAGAACAGGTGTTGGGTTCTTTGGGAATAATTGGCCCTAAAAGAATTCCTTATCGTAAAGTTATTCCCTTAGTGGAGTATGTGGCTCGCCGTTTAAGTCAGACTTTTAGGATTACTCATTAAGGAGGCCTTCGATGGTTGAAGATAAAAAGGATAGACCAATGGATGGTGAACAAAAAGGTGAACAGGAAGTTGAAATTGAATATCTCACTGAGATAAAGAAAACGAGCCGGAAGAAAACAGCGGCTCGAGAATCATCCCGCAAGAAGGTCACAGAACTGGAGAAAAAGCTTAAGCAGAAACAAGAAGAAATTGAACACCTGCAAAAGAATGTCGATAAATTAAAAGAAGAGGTCCTCCGCCAATTGGCGGAAAAAGATAATTTAAGAAAAAGATTTGAAAAAGAAAAGGAGGATTTTTACCAATTTGCCTTAAGTGATCTTTTAAAGGAACTTTTGGGGATTTTGGATAACTTTGAGCGGGCTCTCCAAGTCTCTGATGACCATAATCCCGCCAGTTTTAGACAAGGTGTAGAGATGATTTACCGCCAGTTACAGGACTTGCTCTTTAAAAAGGGCGTTGAACCCATAGAGATCAAGGATAAAAAATTCGACCCTTATCTTCATCAAGCTTTTATGACCGAAGAATCGGATGAAGTTGAAGAAATGCAAGTCGGGAAGGAGTTGCAAAAAGGCTATACTTTGAAAGGGAGACTTCTTCGGCCGGCTTTAGTTAAAGTGATTGTTCCTCGAAAGAAGGAGAATGAATGAGTCCCGTCATCGGAATTGATCTAGGGACAACCTATTCTTGTGTCGCCTATTTAGAAAATAACCAGGCTCAAATAATTCCTAATCTCGAGGGGAATAATACCACTCCTTCCATTGTCAGTTTTACCAGTACAGGTGAACAGTTAGTAGGTACCCCAGCTTTGAGACAGGCTGTGATCAATCCCGATAAAACAATTTATGCGGTGAAGCGATTAATGGGGAAAAAGTATAATTCTCCCGAAATACAAGAAATTCAGCGCCGTCTGGCGTACAAATTAGCTGAAGCTCCTAATGGTGATGTCTTGATTGATTTGGAGGGCAGTTACATCACTCCCCAAGAAATTTCTTCTTTGATTCTCCGGTATCTCCGGAAATGTGCTGAAAATTATTTTGGAGAACCAGTTAAAGAAGCTGTGATTACTGTGCCAGCCCATTTTAATGACCATCAACGTCAGGCAACCAAAGATGCTGCCAAAATTGCCGGTATTAATGTCTTACGGGTTATTAATGAGCCCACGGCCGCCAGTCTAGCTTATGGCTTGAGTACCAAAAAAGATGGCCACGTGGCTGTCTATGATATGGGGGGAGGCACCTTTGATGTGACCATTCTGGAAATCAGCGAAGGTATTTTTCATGTTTTAGCCACGATCGGTGACACTTTTTTAGGTGGGGAAGATTTTGATAGCCGATTAATCGAGTGGATTCTAGAAGATTTTAAGAAGAAGGAGGGTATCGATTTAAAAGAAGACAAATTCGCTTTACAGAGAATAAAAGAAGCCGCAGAAAAAGCCAAGAGAGAACTTTCTTATACCTTGGAGACAGAGGTCAATCTGCCCTTTATTGCTACCGAGGGCCAACTCTCCAAGCATTTACAGGTGACAATTACCCGGAGTTTACTGGAGAGTTTAACCAAAGATTTGGTGGATAAAACTATTCCATATATGGCCCAGGCTCTGGATGAAAGCAAGCTTGGCCCCGAGGATATTGATGAAGTTATTTTAGTTGGTGGTCAGACTAAAATGCCCCTTATTCGAGCCACAGTTAAGAACTTTTTCGGCCAAGATCCCGCTGACTCTGTTAATCCAGATGAAGCGGTAGCCCTGGGGGCAGCTATTCAATCCGGCGTTATCAGTGGTGAAGTTCATGATATAGTTTTGTTGCTGGACGTTACTCCTATCTCTTTGGGCATAGAAACAGAAGATGATAAATTTATTAAAATTATTGAGAAAAATACCACCATTCCCACCAAGAAAACGATGCCTTTTACCACTGTTGAGGATAATCAACGCCGAGTGAAAATTCATGTTCTTCAGGGAGAAAGTCCTAAAGCTTCCGAGAATATTTCTCTGGCGCGCTTCGATTTAGTGGGGATTGAACAGGCCCCGGCTGGTGTTCCTCAAATTGATGTGACTTTTGAAATTGACGCCGATGGTCTGGTTAAAGTCTCCGCCAAAGATGTCGCCACCGGCCGGCACCAGAGCATTGAAATTCGGCCCTCAGCTGGCTTGAGTACTCTGGAATTGAATAAAATTATGAAGAGAACTGAAGAAGCAGCGGAGGTGGAAAAAGATGATGAAGCGGGATTACTATGAAGTCTTAGGCGTTTCTCGCCACGCTTCCCCAGAAGAAATTAAAAAGGCTTATCGGCAGATGGCCTTGAAATATCATCCTGACCGGAACCCAGGCAATAAAGAGGCTGAGGAAAGATTTAAAGAAGCAGCTGAAGCTTACAGTGTGTTGATTGATCCGGAAAAAAGAAAACTCTATGACCTTTACGGCCACGAAGGGTTAAGAAGTGAAGGGGTTTCGGGATTTAGCGGTTTTGACTCTTCCATCTTTTCTGAATTCGAGGATATCCTGGGCAACTTTTTTGGTTTTGATTTCAGTGATTTCTTTGGCGGGACGTCTCGACGAAGACGGCGGGCTCCTCGCCGGGGAAGAGATCTTATCCTGGAGTTAGAAATTTCCCTGGAAGAAGCGGCTTTTGGCACAGCCAAAGAGATCACTCTGGAAAGAAAAGAAACCTGTCCTGTTTGCCATGGCACTGGGCTTCATCCCGGTACGGGCAAAGAGTATTGCCCTGTCTGTGGTGGCCGAGGTCAGATCAGGTACCAACAAGGCTTTTTCACTCTGACCCGGACCTGCCCTCGCTGTCAGGGAACCGGCGAGATTATTTCTCATCCTTGTGAAAATTGTCAGGGTACGGGTAAAGTTCTCGAGAAAAGAGTCCTTAATATCAAGATACCACCAGGTGTTGACCAGGGGATGCAATTAAGAATTCAGGGTGAAGGAGAAGTTGGCGACCAAGGGGCTCCCCGCGGCGATCTTTATGTCCAAATTAAGATAAAGAAACATAAATTTTTTGAGAGGAGAGGTAATGACCTCTTCTGTGAAATTCCGGTCTCGATAGCTCAAGCAGCTCTGGGAACTACTCTGGAGATTCCTTCTCTCAATGGGAGTGAGACTCTGGTGATTCCGCCAGGAACCCAGCCTGAGACTATCTTACGCATAAAAGGCAAAGGCATTAAGGACATTCGTTCCCATCGAGCTGGTGACCTCGTGGTCAAAATTAAAGTCGAAGTTCCCCGAAAATTGACTAAAGAACAAAAGGAGCTTTTGCGGGAATTTGCTCTTTCCCGAGGAGAAAAAATTGGTGATATTGATCCCTCTCCCTTGAAGCGATTTCGAAAAATCTTCCATCAATAATTGCCTTGACTGCCAAAAGATTTTTTGTCAACTCGAGTGAAATAAAATTTCCCTGGGCTCAACTTAAAGGTGCAGAGCACCATCATTTAGCCCATGTTCTCCGCAAAAAAACGGGAGAAAAGATTATTGTTTTTGATGAGAAAGGTAGGCTTTATCAAGCAGAAATAATTGAGATCGGCAAAAATAAGACTTCTATTCGTTTACTCACCCGAGAGTCTCCGCCGGTCAGAGAAGTGATCATCAATTTGGGCTTAGGGATTCTTAAGGCGAAAAACATGGATTTGGTCATTCAAAAAGCTACTGAATGGGGAGTGGCCCGGATATTTCCCCTTCTTACCCAGAGGACTGTAGTCAAGATGAGCGAAGGTGGGGAGAAGAAAATTAAACGCTGGCGGCAGATCGCTGTTGAGGCAGCCAAACAAAGTGGCCAGGTGCTTCTGCCTCAAATCGAAAAACCAGTCAACCTAGACCAATTTATCCAAGAGTGTAGCGGAGCCGAAAAGTTATTTTTAAGTGAAACAAAGGGAAAAATTCTCTGGCAGGCTTTGGAAGAGCTGGCTGCCACCTTTTCATCATCATCATCATCATCATCATCATCATC
>QMPV01000045.1 GCA_003648765.1 Candidatus Aminicenantota bacterium | reverse complement strand
TACGGACGAACTTAAAGTTAGAGTCGATTTCCTTCGGTAATTTCTCTCATCAAAAAAGCCTGGGGGTATTTAACGAGAATTCTCTCTAAGAGAAATTCTTCAATCTCTTGAGCTGTTCTTAACTTCAAAGCTTCTTCAACCATTTCTTTTATATACTCTCTTTCCACACTCCGAAGCACTTTTTTTATCCGGGGAATAAAAATGGGATTCATACTGAAATGTCGCAGACCAAAGCCAAGCAACACTAAAGCACAAAGAGGATCCGCCGCCATTTCTCCACAGACGGTGACTTCCTTCTCGGCTTCTTGAACGCTCGTAATAATCCACTTTAGTAATCTCAATAGAGAAGGGTGGAGGGGCTTATAAAGGTAAGCCACCAATTCATTGGAGCGATCGACCGCTAGATAATACTGAATAAGATCATTAGTGCCAATGCTAACATAATCTACTTCTTTAATCATCTCATCAACTAAGGTGGCTGCCGCGGGAACTTCAATCATTACTCCTAAAGGAAGATTGGGGTCAAAGGGTACTCCTTCTCGAGTTAATTCTGTTTTAACTTCATTCAGTAACCACTTAACTTCCTCAATTTCTTCCATCTCGGTGACCATCGGAATCAACAAACGGACATTTTTCTGGATACTAGCCTTTAGCACCGCCCGAAGTTGCGTCCTGAAAATGGACCTGTTTTTTAAAGAAAACCTAATAGCTCGGAGACCGAGAGCCGGATTCGGCTCTCTTTCTATGTTGAGTTGAGGAATATTCTTCTCACCACCGATATCAATTGTTCTGATATAAACTGGAAAAGGAAAAGCCTTTTTAGCAATTTGCGAATAAACTTGGTAATGGTCTTCCTCAGAGGGAATTGTCGTCCGGCGGAGATAAATAAATTCTGATCGGAACAAGCCAATACCTTCGGCTCCCAAAGATAAAGCCAAACTGACTTCTTCAGGCAATTCAATATTGGCTAAAGGAAAAAACCTGACGCCATCTAAAGTTTCTGAGGCCAGCTTTGAAGTTTTTCGGAGCTCCCTTAAATAATCATCATACTTTTTCTTCTTACTAATAAATTCCTTCCGAATCGCCAAGGGAGGATTGATAATAACTTCTCCATCGGTGCCATCAACAATAATGACATCTCCATCTTTAACTTTTTTAGTAATATCTCTCAGGCCTACTACAGCTGGAATATTTAAGGAGCGGGCCAGGATAGCGGTATGGGAAGTCTGTCCTCCCATATCTAAGGCTACTCCCAGGATATTACCTTTGCCCAACTTTATGGCTGCTTCTGAAGGCAGTAATTCATGGGCCACCAAAATTTTTTCTGTATCATCTTCCTTCGCCTCTCGGGCATAAGGTTGAAGATGCCGATATACTTTAGAAAGAACGTCGGACAAATCAAATCTTCGCTGGCGGAAGTATTCATCCTCAAGGGTTTCAAAAACTTTCATATAATGATCATGAATTCGGGAAATAGCCCACTCAGCCCTTACCTGTTCTTTTCGGATAAGATTTTCAATTTCATTGCGAAGAGAATTATCTTCGAGAATCAGGAGATGAGCTTCAAAAATAAAGGCATGCTCTTTACCTAATTTATCCCGGACCTGATTTTTAATTTCGGCAATATCACGCTTTGTCTCCTGAAAACTTCGGCGGAGGCGGTCAATTTCTTTATCAATTTCTTCAGGCGGAATTATTTCTTTACGGGAGGTAAAAACCACTCTTTCGGCCAAGCGGACTGACCCTAGAGCGATTCCCGGAGAAACGCCGATGCCTCGCAGTCGAATATATTCGCTGGCCATTATTCCTCATAAAATTTGTTATCAATTAACTTTATTAGAGCCCTCATAGCCGCCTGTTCATCATGCCCAGCGACTTTAAGGATTAACTCTGTCCCCTGAGTAGCAGCTAAAGTCAAAATACCTAGAATGCTTTTGCCGTCTATTTCCTGTCCGTCTTTTTCCAACCTTACTGAGGAAGCAAAACGATTAGCCGTATTGACAAACTTGACCGCCGCTCGGGCATGGAGTCCAAGTTTGTTTTTAATTTTGACTTTTTTAACCAACATAGCTTAAAAATCAGTCTTGTCCTTTCAAAATAGCACTGACCAGATGAATATTCTTCCGGCCTTGTTCTACTACTTTTTTGGCTACTTCTTTAAGATTATTGCTCCGTTGGAGGGAAGCAAACTTAATCAACATGGGCAAATTCACTCCCGTAATTATTTCCACTTGATTCTCTTTTAAAAAAGTAAAACTAATATTAGAGGGAGTCCCGCCAAACATATCAGTAAAAATCAGAACGCCATTTTTCTGATCGACTCTCTTTATGGCTTGGTTAATTTTTTTCTTTGACTCCTCCACATCATCATACCACCCAATGGAAATCGCTTCCATATTGACTACTTCACCTAGAATAATATTGAGCGCATTTAATAATTCCTCCGCTAATTTCCCGTGAGAAACAATTATCCCGCCAATCATTTCTTATCTCAAATCTCTAGCCAATCCATTTCATCTTATCATATATCCGGCCTTGGAATTAAGTTTTTTATTAATTTTAATTAGTTTTAAAGCAATGAAGAGTCAAGGCATTTCGGGCCCAGGTTTTCACCTTTCACCTTGGAGCGAGGGGTCAGCAAAAAATATTTGGTAATTGAACCCAATAATAACCAAAGGTAAAAAGTAAAGACCTCATCCCATAAACCCTATTTATAAATATCTCGATGAAAAATTCGGACATTAAACTTTCTGGATTTCAACCAGCGATATATTTCTGTGGCTACCACCACTGACCGATGCTTCCCCCCGGTACAGCCGATGGAAATGGTTAAGTTGCTCTTCCCCTCGCTGATAAAACGAGGCATTAAGAACTCCAACATTTGAAAAATCTTCTTTAAATATTCTTTCGTTTCAGTTGACTCCAAAACAAAGCCTCGGACCTTTTGGCTCCTCCCGGTTAATTCCTTTAAA
The DNA here is from genome assembly GCA_003648765.1 of Candidatus Aminicenantota bacterium. Classification (GTDB taxonomy): domain Bacteria; phylum Acidobacteriota; class Aminicenantia; order Aminicenantales; family Aminicenantaceae; genus JdFR-80. Next base: position 13,753 of record QMPV01000045.1, on the reverse strand, counting down.
TTCTCTAAATAAAATGGATTGGGTAAAAAGCGGGTATCTAGAACCAAATCTGACTCCAGGGGAAGACCAAATTTATAGCCGAAGCTCACCACTAAGACCTGAAGCCGGTGCTTACGACGGCGAAAATATCTTTCAGTCAATTTTTTTCTCAATTCTGCTACCGTATAGTCACTGGTATCAATTATCTCATCAGCCATTTCCCTGATTTGGGCCAAACGTTCTCTCTCCAAGGCAATCTTCTCCAACATAGAGCGTTTGGTTTTTAGAGGATGGGGGCGCCGGCTTTCACTATAGCGTTTAATCAAAATCTCATCTCGGGCTTCTAAAAAGATTATCTTCGGAGTCACAACTTCTTTGATTTTCTCTAAAGCCTGGGGAAAATCCTTCAAGAATCCAGCCTCTCTTATATCCACGACCAAAACAATTTTCTGAATTTCAACTTCTCTAGTTTTCCAAAAATCTACTAAATAGGGAATCAACTTGGCCGGAAGATTATCTATCCGGTAATAACCCATATCTTCAAAAAAATGGCTGACAACTGTTTTGCCAGACCCGGAAAGACCGGTGAGAATTAAAAAATTATCATTTTTTTGTTTGGCTGAACTCATTCTTCTCCTTGGCTAAAGCCCGATTAAGTCGCTCAATAATATCCTGAGCAGCAATATAACCTTCTAGACGACAGATATGAACTTTGGTGGCCACTTCAATTAATGTGGCAATATTTCGGCCTGGAGCTACAGGAATACTGATTTTGGGTAAACAAACTCCCAGAAGGTGGCAATCTTCGGGAAAAGAAAGTCCCAAGCGATCATATTCAGCTCCTTCTTCCCATCTTTTTAAATTAACCACTAAATCAATCGTATGCTCATCCAGCACGGCTTCGGGACCAAAAATCTTTTCGATATTAATAATTCCTAATCCTCGGATTTCCATGAAAAATCTACTCATCGAAGGCGCTTTGCCCATCAGCTTCCCTGCCTTCTTTTCAACTAAAGTCACATCATCGGAAATAAATTTATGCCCTCTGGAAACAAGTTCTAGGGCACTCTCACTTTTGCCAATTCCACTATCACCTTGAATAAGAAGGCCATAATCATAAACTCGAATTAGTCCTCCAGGAATCACACTCTTTTTCTCCTGGAACAAAAGAGGCACTTCTCTCATTTTCTGACGCAAATTATCTAAAGGTAGCTCTGATTGAAAAAGAGCAATTCTTTTCTGCCGGGCTACTTGAATTAATTTGGGGGGAATATTAAAGTTGCTGGGAAAAATCAGGCAACTAAGATTTTCTTGAGCGGGCCAAAAATACTCTTTATCTTTGTTATCTTGGAAGAGTTGACTCTCGGCTTCCACTAGCCGACATCCCTCGGGAAGTAATTCTCCCTGAATGAGGTTTAATTGACGACTAAAACCAGTCTTGCCGGTTAAAGAAGTAAGCCGCAGAAATTCTTTGCTCTGGAGAAAAAATTTTTTTACGGAAATAATCAAGCTGGCCTCACTCTTCGCTGACTTTTTCTTCTTCTTCTCGAATAACTTTTAATATTTCTTGATTAGACTTAGCTTGAAGAATTTTCTTGACCAAACCTTTGGATTCCCGGACTAAATGGGCGATGGCGGCTAAAATCTGAAGGTTAATGCTTGGATTTTCAGGCGGAGAAACTACGAGAAAAAAGAGGTAAACCGGTTTCTGATCAACCGCTTGAAAATCAACCCCTTTCCGCGAAATTCCCAGTAAAACCAGCGGCTGCTCCAGACCTTTAATCTTACAATGGGGCACCGCCACTCCTTCCCCGATAGCTGTACTGCCTAATTTTTCTCTTTGAATAAGCTTCTCCAGCAGTTCTTTCCCTTTCCGATTGATGCTCTTCTCCTGGGTCAACCAATCAACCATTTCCTGAAGGACTTCTTCTCTGGTTGCACCGGTTAATTCGGGTACGATCATATCGGCTGTGAGTAAATGATTGAGTTTCACTTTAACTCCTCTGAATTCAAATTGTCCTTACTCAGGCTTGATTAAACCATAGTGCCCATCTTTCCGCCGATACAAGACATGCCAATTTCCCGAAGCCTGGTCTAGAAAAAGAAAAACTTCTCTCCGTTTAGCTTCCAATTGTAAAATTGCCTCCTCTAGACACATGGGCTTCAGGGAAAAATCGTGACTGAGAATTATCCGTCGAGCCGGCGAAGAAGATTCTATCTCAAGGGAAGAAGCTTCTCTACTTTTACCTGCCCGCCTCTTTTTTTCTCGCTGCTTTTCCTTTTCTTTCTTCAACCTTTTCTCTAACTGATCGAAAGCTTCACCAAAGGAAGCCATCATATCTTCCGTCTCCGCCTCTGTGGTGACCAAGCCACCTTTCCACTTAAGTTTCAATTCAACTCGGTGGCGGTATTTCTCCATAGTATAGACTATATTGACATCCATTAAAGAATCCAATTTCTTCTCTAATGATTGAAGGCGACGTTGACAATAATCTCTGGCTTTTGGGGGTAACTCCACGCCCCGTGAGGTAAATTTTATTTCCATCCTATTCCTCCATTAAATACTTTCTCTTCCGGATATGAGAAGGTTCTAGACCAAGCTGGATTCGGTACTTGGCCACCGTCCGCCGGGCTACTTTGTAATTCTCCCGAGAAAGAATCTCAGCGATTTCTCCATCGCTTAAAGGATTATTCTTATCTTCTTGTTCAATCAATTTTTTAATCCTCTCTTTTATTCTTAGGGATGATATTTCTTCTCCTCCTCTGTTAGTTAAAGAACGATGGAAGAAATATTTCAAAGGAAATACTCCCCGAGGAGTTTGGATATATTTATTAGCTACCACCCGACCAACAGTTGATTCATGAACACCAATTTGTTGGGCTATCTCATTTAAAGTCAAAGGTTGGATATAATCTATACCTTTCTCCAGAAAGTTTTTTTGTTTCTCAACGATATATTCAGCTACCCGGTAAATCGTTCGATTTCTCTGGTCTAAGCTTCTTAAAAACCAATAAGCTTTCTTCAACCTGTCCCGAAGAAACTGATAAGAATCTGAATTTTTATCTTGCTTCTTGAGTAGAGCCTGATAATACCGGTTTATTCTTAACTTAGGTAAGCCTTCATTGTTTAATTCTATCCGATAATCGTCTCCCTCTTTAGTCACAATAATATCTGGAACTACATAGGAAACTTTTTCCTGAGAATATTTCCGGCCCGGCTTGGGATTCAATTGACGGATTAAATCGATGTGGTGTTTAATCTCGCTCAGCGAAATCCCTAACTCCCTCGCCAGCTGTTGATAATCAGATTTTTCTAACAAAGAAAGATGCTTCTCAATAATTTTTCGAGCTAAAGGCGCCTCAATCTGGTAATACTCAAATTGAGTTAATAAAGCTTCTTTAAAATCTCGGCTAGCTACCCCCACTGGATCAAAGCGTTTTATCTTTTCCCGAATCTGTTCCACGCGGGTTACGGTAACACCCAAATGCTTGGCAATTTCCTCTACTGGAACTTCCAAGAACCCGTCTTCATTAATATTCCCAATAATATATTGGGCAATCTCTCTGTCCTTGGCCTGGAAAAAGGTCAAGCTGGCCTGCCAGTTTAAATGGTCCCACAAAGATATGGCCCGGGTGGCCATATTTTCTAAAGAAAAGGACTCCTTCTCTTCCGCAAAATAGTGGCTGAAGCCATTATCGAAGTATTCTTGAAAAAAAGAATCGATCTCATTTTCCTCTTGGCGGGTTTCTTCACTAATTTCCGCTGTCTCTTCGTTGACCTCTTGGTTCTCTCTGGTTTCCCCTGCGGCCTCGAGCATAGGATTTTGAGAAAGCTCTTGGTCAATTACCTCCAATAATTCCAGATTAGAAAGAGTCAATAATTTAATTGCTTGTTGGAGAGAAGGCACCATAATTAATTTCTGTACCTGTCGCTGGTCCAACCTTTGTTTTAGGGCCATTTCTAATGTCCTCGCGGAATTTCTTCAAGGGAAAAATCTTCTCCTAGATACTTCCTTTTTATTAAAGTTGAAACGGCCAGTTCCTGAGGAGAACCCGTTCCTAAAATGCGACCTTCATCAATGACATAGATTCGATCAGCCACGGCAAAAGCATCTCGAACACTATGGTCGGTTATTAAAATACCTAATCCTTTTTGCTTCAAGTCAAGAAGAATCTTTTGCAGAGCACTTACCGCCAAGGGATCAACCCCGGTGAAAGGTTCATCTAAAAGAATAAACTCCGGAGCCAAGGCCAAGGCTCGAGCAATTTCCAGCCGCCTTCTCTCTCCGCCAGAGAGAGAGACAGCTTTAGCCTCGGCTAAAGAAGTGAGTTTAAATTCTCTCAGAAGAGAATCCAGAGTAAAAACCCCTTGATGCCGGGAATTATTCAAGGCCACCTGAATATTCTCGGCCACAGTTAATTTTCTAAACACTGAAGGTTCCTGGGGTAAAAGAGCCAAGCCCTGTCTGGCTCGTAAATACATGGGCAATTGAGTAATCTCATTGTCACCCAGAAAAACTTTTCCTTTATCCACTGACAATAATCCCGCAATAAGAGAAAAAGTGGTTGTCTTACCTGCTCCATTAGGTCCCAATAAAGCAACTATTTCCCCTTGTCCCACCCGAAGAGAAACATTGTCAACTACTTTTCTCGAATGAAAACTTTTCTCTAAACCTAAGGCTTCCAGTTTTTGTTTCATGGGTTATGACTTGATGAGGATGATTGATCTTTCTTCTCCCTTATTTTCAACGACGATTCTATCATCGGGCAGATGAAAAGTCAATTTATCCCCCCTTATCTTTCCCCGAGAAGGTTCTTCCAAAATTGGCTGTCCACTCAGAATTAAAGATTGGGATTTATATAAATAGTCAGCCTTAAAGGCTGAAGCTTTGACCCGCTTATAGCTCATTTCAACCTTATCTAGAGCCTCAAACCTGGACAATTCATTACTCTCAGGGTCAAAATAAAGCTTAAATTGACGACTGGTCATTTTGACTTGGCCCATCTCCAGAGTGATCCCCTGTTTCATGACCATTGTTCTAGTTCTCGGCTCAAAAGCCATCTCTTCTCCTTTTATCCATAACTCTCTTTGACTTGGGTCCAACTTCTCTTGAATAATATTAACCTCCACTTCTCCTTGGGCTTCTAACCTCGAAGAATCTCTCTCCAGAACAATCCTTTTGGCTTTCAGCTTGCGGGAACCCTGCCATATTTTTACTTCACCTATAAGTACCAAACGTTGTCCCTGGCGCCGACTTCTCATTTCCTGGCTAGCCAAAAAAACAAGTCTTTCCGGGTCGAAAAAACCTTTTGGGTGAGGTTCAATTGAAGTTTTTCCTTTGACTGTGGCTTCCACCCCTTCTAAGGCTTTCCAATCATTGGTAGCCATTTTTATTTCAATTCGTCCGGCTGAAAAACTTAGGTCTGGACTATCAAAAAATGCACTATTATTTTGGCTGCCGATAACTACCAATATTCTATTTTTTCCTTTCAGAGCGAGTCTGTTTCCACCTAGAGTTATTTTTTTCCCTTCTTGATAACGGACAAAGCGGGCCTCTCCTTCAGTAATGAATTCCTTCAAATCTCCTCTGGCGGTAAAGAAAAAGTCGATTCTCTTACCAGAGAGCAGGGAACTCTTATCATTAGTAGACAAAAACTTAATTTTAACATTATTTGTCAACTTAATTATTTTAATTAATTTGGTCTGCACAAAACTCTCTATATAAATTTCTTCGGCCTCAACTTCCTGAAATTCCGGGTAAAACCATTCAGAGAACTCTGGGGAGGCAGAGGGAGAATTTCCCGGCCACTCATTTTTTAAATGTAATTTTACTTCACCCCGCAGGGTCAGCCATTTAATGAAACCCTCCTGGGCTCCTAATTTAAATTCAATCTGTCTGGCCTGCCCTTGACTTTCCCCATGTTCCAACCATATTCCTCCCTGGCAAAGGCCTATTTTGGACCGCCGGTCATAAGTTAAATGCTGGGCCTTAATGACCAAAGAATTGGCTGAAGACATAAAATTTATTAACTCTAGAAGCACCTCCCCCTTACACTCAAATTTCTTTGTTTTTATTCCCAGCCGAAAACTATTGGCCGTGACTGACCAATTAGCTGTGCTTATCTTGACCCCTTCCCGGCCGGCAAATTCTTCCTCTGGAGCAAAATAATCTATTCGACCCGCGGCAATCTCCACATCCGCCCATTTCACCCAGGCTTTCCCTGTCGTCCAGAAATGATTAAATTCTTGGTCATAAATCAAGGAATCTGATTTAATGACGACATCTTCCCCTTTCTGTTTTCGAGGAAAAACAACTTCTACTCCTCCTTCCAAGTGAAAAAGTCCATCTTCGCCTAAATAATGCCGCTCCGCCTTGACCCGAAGATGCTCTTTAGCCCCCTTTCTAACCTCTTGAAACTGGATCTTCTCCTTTTTCTCTAGAAATAAAGTATCATCAAGCTTTACTTCTTTTTTCCGGCCTTTTCCCCCTGAAATAGAAAGGATTAAATTAACTCCCACCAACACAATAATCGCTAGGGCTAGAGCTAACCACAGCCGCCGCATCAACTTAATCAAAGTAATGACTTGAGGAGAAGCCATTTACAGTCTTTTGGCTCCTTCCAAAGAGAGATAGATAAGCCTCTCGCCACGATATTCATTAATTTGCGGGGTAAAAACTAAATCAATGAGATCCCCTCGTCGGAAATGATCGGCCCATTCAGCTTTACGCCAGCCTAAAGCTTCAAACGAATAATTCTTCTGCCGCACGATTAATTTACAATGCTTATTCTGAATTTTTTTTGGAGGAGAAACAATTTCTACTCTTCGGGCAAGAAAATAGGGTCGGGGATTACCAATGCCAAAAGGAGCTAAAAGATGAAAATAATCCATGAATTGGCCATCAAGCTCATCCAGGTCAATTTCTAAATCAATAAAAATTCTCTTTTGAAGAAGTTCCGAAGCCAAGGTTTGTTCCGCATAACTGGTTAGGCGGGAACGAAATTCAGGCATCCTCTCCAGCGACAACTCACAACCAGCCGCCTGAGTATGACCTCCATAATTATCCAGTAAGTCACGATGAGCATGCAAACAATCAATTAGGGAAAAGCCCTCAATGCTCCGGCCGGAACCAATGGCCTGGCCGTTCTCATAAGCAAAAAGCAGGACTGGCCGGTAAAACATCTCCTTTAATTTAGAAGCCACAATCCCAATAACTCCCCGATGCCATTCTTCACTTCCCAGAATTAATATTTTATATTTCTCATTCAACCTTTCGGTGGCCACCTTATTTAGGGCTTGTTGAAAAATCTTTTCCTCTATCTTCTGTCTTTCAGAGTTAAATCTATCTAATTTCCTAACCAACAAATCTATCTTCTCATCGTCAGAGGAGAAAAACAACTCCACCGCAGCCTCAGCTTCGCCCAGGCGGCCAGCCGCATTGAGGCGAGGCCCAATCCGGAAACCTACATCCCAAACAGAAACCTTTTTTCCCAAAAGACCGCAAATCTCCAGTAATCCTTTTAAGCCGGGATTCACCGCTTGCTTAAGCTGTTCCAGACCTTTCTTCACCAACAGTCGGTTTTCTCCTTTTAATTCAGCCACATCGGCGACAGTCCCAATGGCCACTAGTTTCAGGTAATGAGAGACAATCTTCTGGCGCGGATGTCCGTGGTAAAGAGCCTGAATCAATTTAAAAACCACACCGACAGCAGCTAGATTCTTCTCCGGATAACCTGAGTGCGGCAGGACAGGATTAAGAATAGCTTCAGCCGGGGGAAGAGTAGGCCCTGGTTGATGATGGTCAGTAATTATAACATCTAAGCCGGCTTCTTTGGCTCTGGCCACAAAGGCTGTGGCTGTAATCCCACAATCTGTACTAATGACCAGATTAGCGCCTTTCTTCTTGATTGTCTCCAATGATGATTCTTTTAAGCCATACCCCTCACTTAAACGATTAGGAATATAGTAATCAACCTCTCCCCCTAAATCAGAGATGGCCCGAGTCAACATGACGACAGATAATATGCCATCGACATCGTAATCGCCAAAGACAAGTATTCTTTCCTTGTTCTTGATAGCTCGTTTAATCCGCTCCACAGCCTTCCTCATATCCCGAAAGAGAAAAGGATCATGGAAACAAGACGCATCACCAAACAAGAACGATCTGGCCTCATCGGGAGTATAAATCTGGCGGTTAGTTAACACTCGAGCCACCCAAAATGGGATCTTAAGGGCCTGAGCTAAGAGTTCACTTCGAGGATCGGGGGGATTAATTATCCATTCCTGGTGACTCATCGTCTCCCAATTTAACACATCAGACAGGAATCGACAACCTGGAGATTCTCTAATCTCACCTCAAATTTTGTCTCTCCCAATTAGTTTTAAGCTCTCGACAACCTTCTTTAATAAGGGAGGGATAGGTTGGCATCCTTCATTTTTGACAGCCAGAAGATTTAAGCTCAGGCTTTCATTTTTCTGCTACTGTCCAAGCTTGTGGGGAGGGTGGTCCATCTGCTCCCCGAATTGATTACCAGATGGTAATTGCTTCCGTCTTCCCGGACTTGGCCGAACACTACTATCTCTCCCCCTCGGATCTTTATCATCCTCCTAACTCGTTCGCCTCTATTTTTAACGTACAAGGTGGTCACTTTTGAGCTTGGAACCAAAGAGAAAGAAAAAAATCTAAGCTTAAGTAAATAATTTCTCTAATGGACAAGTTCCAACCCAAGGGTAAAGGTGAAGAGTAAACCCGAATTTTGCAAGGACAAGCAAGAGAAAAAAAGTGGCTTCACTTAACTCAGTTTTTATCCCAATCCTAATGCTTCACAAGGAGGAAGCCTCCTTACTGCTGGGATGATCGAGCTGTCTGTCGAACTGATTTTCATATCCCAATTTCTAGCCTGGATAATTCATAAAAAAAGCTGTTTCCTTTCCTAACGTATTGATATGTAATACGTTAGAACAAAAATAAAGAGAAATCAGCCATGAAAGATTGGGCTAATCACAAGCTAAGATTTTTGGCTGTTCTTAAATCAATTTTTCTTGTTTTTAAAATTTATGAATAGATCAGGCTATATAAGTTGTCTGAAGATAAATGAAAGGTGAAAATCTGACCCCCTTTCTCGGAAATAAAGACCCTTACCCCTAAGGAGAGCTGATTGACTATCCCCAGAGGGGCAAATATAATATCAATCCATGTTAAACCTGCTCAAAAAAAATTTAAGTCGAACCAGAACTGCTCTTAAGGAAAGACTTACTACCATTTTCAGCTCTAATAGAAATAGAGAGGAAATTCTTCAAGAACTGGAGGAATCTCTTCTTTTGGCCGACATTGGCTGGCCCACAACGGAAAAAATAATAAAGGCTCTCCGTCAAAATTCTCCCAAGACAGCCTCTCCCTTGGAGATAGAGTCTCTGCTGAAAAAGGAAATTTTGACTATTCTCAAGGCTGCCACCCCGGAGGCTCTTTCTTCCTCCGAAAAGAAAATAATAATGGTGGTAGGCATCAACGGCGGAGGCAAGACAACCTCTGTGGCTAAACTGGCTCATTATTACTCCAACCAGGGCCAGAAAGTTCTATTAGTAGCCGCCGACACTTTCCGAGCCGCCGCCCAAGAACAGTTGGCCATTTGGGCTGAACGTCTGGGCCTGCCGCTGATCAAAGGCCAATATGGAGCCGATCCAGCAGCTGTGGTTTATGACGCTTTGCAATCATTTAAAGCTAAAAATTACGATGTTTGTCTTATTGACACCGCCGGACGCTTACATACCAATAGGAATCTCATGGGCGAGCTAGAAAAAATCCGTCGGGTTATTGCCCGAGAATTTTCTGGAGCTCCTCACGAAATACTCCTTGTTCTCGACGCTAGTCTGGGCCAGAATGCCCTGATTCAAGCTCAAGAATTTTATAAATTCTCCGGATTGACAGGAATTTTTCTGGCTAAACTTGATGGGACAGCCAAAGGAGGTTGTGTCATTAGCATTGCTGATCAACTCCATTTACCTATTAAATTTGTCGGGGTTGGGGAAAGAGAAAATGACTACCTCCTTTTCTCTCCGGAAGATTTTGTGGATGCTCTTTTATCATGAACAGCGAAGACCTCAGCTACCTCCATTTAGCCTATGCTTTGGCTGAAAAGGCTAGAGGCTTGACGTGGCCTAATCCCTTAGTCGGAGCCGTAGTGGTTAAAAACGGAACTATTATCGCCCGAGGTTATCACTTAGGACCCGGGTACCCCCATGCAGAAATTGTGGCCATCGAGACAGCGGTTGAACCACTGGCAGGAGCTTGTCTCTACCTGACTCTCGAGCCTTGTGTCCATTGGGGCAAAACCCCTCCTTGTGTAGAAACTTTAGTCAAAATACCCTGGCAAAGAATTGTTATCTCTGCTTTTGATCCTAATCCCATCGTTTATCAGAAAGGAGTAGCTTATCTTCAGGAGCATGGTTACCAAGTGGAAATAGGCCTTCTTGAAGAAAAAAACAAAAAGTTGAATGAAGCTTATTATAAATTCATGACTGCAGGAATTCCCTTTGTCTGCCTTAAAACAGCAGCCAGCTTGGATGGCAAAATAGCCACCCGAACTTTTTCCTCTCAGTGGATCTCTTCACCCCTTTCTCGTGATTATAGCCAGCTTCTTCGGGGTGAATACCAAGCCATTATGGTCGGCATTGGCACCATCCTTCGAGACGATCCCCTCCTCACGGTCCGACATCCTCAATGGCCCCATAAAACCATTACCCGAGTGATTGTTGATTCTCAGCTCAAATTTCCTCCCGAAGCAAAAATGTTATCAACTCTGGACCAGGGAGAAATAATTATTTTCACCACGACCAAAGCTCCAGAAAAATATCGGCTTTATTTAGAAAAAAAGGGAGTTCGAATAGTTACCTTTAAACCCACAAAAAAGGGGCTGGTTCCTCTAGAGAAAGTCCTAGAATGGCTCGGCCAATATCATATTGCCAATCTTCTGGTGGAAGGAGGGGGAAATTTAATTGCTTCTTTTCTAGAAAAAAAATTAGCTGATAAAATAATCCTCTTTTTAGCCCCCAAGTTGATCGGTGGCCTAAACGCTCCCTCTCTCTTTCCCGGCCAAGGAGTGGCCGATCTTCAAGAAGCTCTTTTTCTGCGCGATATCTCTACTTTTCACCTGGAAAATGATATTATCATTGAAGGTTATTTCTAATGTTTACTGGAATAATCACCTCGCAGGGAAAATTCAAGGGTTACCGTCAACAGAAATCCATTCTGGTAATTGAAGTCACTAGAGAAATAACCGAGCTGCCGCTGGGCGAAAGCCTGGCTGTAGATGGAGTTTGTTTGAGTTTGGTGAAAAAAGAGAAAAACTTAGCCTATTTTAATCTTTCCCGAGAAACCCATGAAAAAACCACCCTGGGTAAGTTGGCCCCAGGTTGGCTTCTCAATTTAGAAAGACCGCTTCAGTTAGACTCTTTCCTCAGCGGCCACCTGGTGACCGGCCATGTCGATGCTACAGGTCAAGTTGAGCGAATTATTTCCCGGGGGGGAGGAAAAAGAATCAGGATAAAATACCCGCCTTCCCTCCAACCCTTCTTTATTCCTCAGGGAAGTGTAGCTGTCAATGGTGTCAGTTTAACTGTAGCTGAATTGAAAAAAAATTATTTTGAATGTGAATTGATTCCCATCACTTTAGAAAAAACTAACCTTGGACGTCTAAGACCAGGTCATTTAGTCAATCTGGAATGTGACATTATTGGCAAATACATGTATAATTTATTATCCAATTTGGGAATAATCAGCCCCCAAAAAAGGTTTAACCATGATTAAAAAATCAGCTATTGTCTCGGTGGAAGAAGCCATCGAAGCAGTTAAAGCCGGTAAATTAATCATTATTGTCGATGATGAAGACCGGGAGAACGAAGGCGACTTGATGGTGGCCGCTGAAAAGGTTACTCCAGATATAATTAACTTCATGGCCAAACATGGCCGGGGACTCATCTGCCTCCCTTTGACTAAAGAACGCCTCCAAGAACTTAACCTTCCTTTAATGGTTCCGGAAAATACAGCCCGGTATCAGACTGCTTTTACTGTGTCCATCGATGCTAAAGAGGGTATTACCACCGGTATCTCTGCCCATGACCGAGCCAAAACAATTTTGACAGCCATTGATCCTCAAACCAAACCTCACGATTTGGCCCGTCCTGGACATATATTCCCTCTCCAGGCCCGGGAGGGTGGCGTGTTGGAAAGAGCTGGCCAGACTGAAGCCGCCGTCGATCTGGCTCGTTTGGCTGGTTTGTATCCAGCCGGAGTTATTTGTGAAATCATGAATGAAGACGGCACCATGGCTCGATTGCCTCAACTTATTGAATTTAGCCAGACATACGATATTCCCATTTTGACCATCGCTGACTTGATTCAATATAGGCTCAAACATGAACGTCTTATTAAAAAAGTTGAAGAAGCTGACTTGCCCACTAAATACGGGCACTTCCGGATTATGGTTTTCGAAGACAAAATTCACCACGAGCACCATATAGCCTTGATTAAAGGCAAAATTGAGACCGAAAAACCAATTATGATCCGGGTACATTCCCAGTGCCTGACCGGAGACACCTTCGGCTCCTCCCGATGCGATTGTGGCGATCAACTTCATCGAGCTATGGCCATGATCGACAAAGAAGGGCAGGGAATCATTCTTTATCTTTTAAATCAGGAAGGCCGGGGGATTGGCTTAGCCAACAAAATAAAATCATATGCCCTCCAGGATGAAGGGGCTGACACTGTCGAAGCCAACCGAAAACTTGGGTTTAAACCAGATCAACGGGACTATGGTATTGGAGCCCAAATTCTGGTTTCTTTAGGAGTAAAAAAAATCCGTCTACTGACTAACAATCCCCGCAAATTTGTGGGGCTGGCTGGTTATGGTCTGGAGATTGTGGAACGGATCCCCATTGAAGTTCCCCCCAATAAATGCAATGTCAACTATCTGAAAACCAAAAAAGAAAAATTGGGCCATATCTTAGAAATGGTCTGAAAACAAAGTTATTTACCCCGCACCTCATTTTTCTTCAGGTCAGCTCTTAGCCTTTAATAAAGGGGGTAGCCAGATCTTTAGGCTTGAAGAAGTAACTGAGATAGCCAGACAAGCTACCTGGGTATCACCCCAATATAAACGTATAAGGAGAGAAATCATTCATCGCCCATCCAAAGAGCCATTCTCACCTTTTCCCTAGTCAAGGCCCAATTCACAGCCCCTGACAGGACCAAGGAAATTATGATATTTTTATAATCTGATTAAATTTACTCAGCCAGACAATTATGGGCCCGAGAAAAAAGAAAAAAGATCAATCCCAAAAAATAATCCCTCTTCACCCCCCAGTTAAAAGAGTAATTAAAAATGCCCAACCACGACTTCAGGACCTCAAAAAAATAATCAAAGAAAATCCGGCCTCTTTAAATATCCATTTACTTGACCTTCTGGCCGATCCCCGAGAAAATATAAGAGATTTCATCATAAAATTTCTTTCTAGCCAAGAACTCTCCCTACCTCTGGAAATTCTAGTTGATAAGCTTAAAGAACCCCCCTGGTTCCGGAAAACAGCTATCCTCAAGATAATTGCCCAACGTCAAGAAATACTACTACTTGACTCCCTAGCTGAGTTGATTAATGATCCTAACACTGCGGTCCGTTGCCAATTGGCTCAAACCTTGGGTGCCTTGGCTCTCCCGCAAGCGCTTAGCCTCCTCAGCCAACTGACAAAAGACACTAATCCCTATGTGCGTCGAGCCGC
>QMPV01000044.1 GCA_003648765.1 Candidatus Aminicenantota bacterium | reverse complement strand
TAGTCTCTTTTATGGGAATTTCATCTTCAAAAACCAGTCCATATTCTTCACTAGAGCCAGCAATCTGAATTTTAGGAGAAAGGCCTAAATCTAGGATGGCTTCAAAAAGATTAATCTGCCCAATGGCATTGATGGAAAAAGTCTCAGCCGGACACTTCCAAGAGGTGGGAACAAAACTTTGCGCTGCCAAATGGAAAATCCAATCTGGCTTGACGACCGCTAATATTTTTTTCAAAGAAACAATATCTTTTAAATCCCCTTCAACCAAAGTTATCTTATTTTCCAGATGAACAATATTCTCCCGCCGGCTTCGCCATCTGATCAAACCAAAGACTTCCACCTCGGGATGGTGATTGAGAATATACTCAGCCAAATGACTCCCGGCAAAACCAGTTATTCCAGTCAACAGAACTCTCATCCATCCTCCTTATAGGCTCACGGGCTCAAATAAATAAGTAGCAAACGTTTAATATATCGTAAATAAACTCGAAAGACAATCGAGAAACCTAAGCTTCCATTTCCCGTCACAGACAAATTCCTTCTCTTTCCTGGAAGACAATTACAAATGGCCACCCACCGATTGTTAAAGCCTTTTTTGAATAATCTAAAATTTTTAAATTCAAAAGTTGAGAGGAAATTTTTGCTAGCCCAATCTCCTTATCGATCTTGATAATACTGTTTATAAAAACGGCGATAATCACTACTTTTCTCTTTAATTTTCCGCCACCACTCTTCATGCTGACAATACCACTCAACTGTCCGCTGCAAGCCTTCTTCAAAACTAACCTGAGGAGCCCAACCTAATCTTCTTATTTTCTGACAATCCAAGGCATAGCGCTGATCGTGACCTGGACGATCCTTGACTAATTTTATTAAATCTTCAGATTTTCCTAAATGTTGAGTAATTTGGCGGGCCACTTTTATATTAGGAATTTCATTATTAGCCCCAATATTATAAACTTCCCCAATCTTGCCTTTTTTTATAACTAACTCCAAGGCTCGACAATGGTCCTCGACAAACAACCAATCCCGAACATTTTCTCCCGTCCCATAAAGAGGCAGCGTTTTCCCTTCCAAGGCATTAGTAATAAATAATGGAATAAATTTCTCTGGATATTGATAAGGTCCATAATTATTGCTGGGTCGAACAATTATTACCGGGAGGCGATAAGTCACCCAATAAGCATGAGCCAGCCGATCTGCTCCGGCTTTGCTGGCCGCATAAGGAGAAGAAGGATTCAAAGCATCGTCTTCGCTAAAATAGCCTGTTTCCCGGCTGCCATAAACCTCATCAGTAGAAACATGAAGAAAGAATTCCAGCTGACCGATCTGTCGGGCTACATCCAAAAGGACAAAAGTGCCAAAGACATCCGTCAAAATAAACTCACCAGCATCCAGAATAGAACGATCCACATGAGTTTCGGCCGCTAAATGAATTATTCCCTGAACTTTGGGAATAACTTTGGCGACTAAAGCCCGATCACGAATGTCCCCCTGAATAAATTCATACCGGGGGTCCGTTTCCACATCTCGGAGATTATCCAAATTGCCAGCATAAGTTAATTTATCCAGATTAATAATTTTAATTTCTGAATAATTTTCCAGAAGATAGTGAATCAAATTACTCCCAATAAAACCAGCTCCACCTGTCACCAAAATTGTCTTGCCGGTCAATGACCTCTCTTCAACCATCACGGCGCCTCCACTCATAAGGAATCTCATTATCGTGAGGGTCTAGCCGGTATTCATCCGGAGAATCATAGTTATAAACTTCAGTGGGAATATTAACTACCACCGCTTCCTCCTGACTGACACACATCCATCCATGGTAGACGCCAGGGGGAATTTGAATCAACAATGGATGGTGGATTCCTAAATAAAACTGATTCACCTCTCCCTTGGTGGGTGAATCAGGTCGCGGATCATAAAGGGCCAGCTTAATCATTCCCACAAGACAGGCAACATTATCCGTCTGCTTTTTATGAAGATGCCAAGCCTTGACTACCCCGGGATATGTGGTAGTCATATATACCTGACCAAATTTTAGGAAAAGTTCATCATCAGCTCGAAGAATTTCCATCAACCGGCCCCGCTCATCAGGGATTACTCTTAATTTTTTCAAACGAACTCCCTCAATCATCTTCACTCCTTTTAATTAATATATCTTATTTTAAACCGACTTCACTCTTTTCTCCAAGAACAAAACGGTAGACTCGGGGCTTGGCTTGCCCCTGATAAATTCTTACTTCCCGACCGATTAAACTTTCATCAATCCGGCCACCAATGTCAATGATTTGGCTGCCCTCTAACATAATACTATGTTCAATTTCTGTCTTGATCACTCGACAATTAGCCTGGATTGAAGTGAAAGGCCCAATATAAGAATCAATTATTTCTGTCTTCTCTCCGATTATGGCTGGCCCCCGGACTACACTCCGGATGACCCTGGCTCCCTTTTCTAGGACTACCTGTCCATTGAGACGGGACTCAACATCCACCTCCCCTTCAATCCTGCCTTCAATTGACTCCAGAATTAATCGGTTAGCTTCCAAGACATCTTCGATCTTACCTGTATCTTTCCACCAGCCAGAAACAATATGAGGCTGAACTTGGTAGCCATGATCCACCAGATACTGAATGGCATCGGTGATTTCCAGTTCATTCCGCCAGGAGGGTTTAATGGCTCGAGCTGCTTCGAATATATGATGGTCAAACATATAAACCCCTACCAAGGCCAAGTTACTCCGAGGCTGCCGAGGTTTCTCCACCAGTCGTACCACCCGACCATTCTCCAGCTCAGCTACACCAAATCTCTCCGGATGGGGGACTTCAGTGAGAAGAATCAAGGCATTTGGCCGGTAAATCTGAAACTTTTCGACTAAGGAATGAATACCACTCTTTAAGATATTATCTCCCAAATACATCACAAAAGGAGTTTTTCCTAAAAAATCTTCTGCTACCAGCACAGCGTGAGCCAAGCCGAGAGGCGCTTCCTGCTCAATGTAAGTCAACCGCACCCCCCAACGTCGGCCATCGCCTGCTGCTTTTTTAATCTCTTCTTTGGTCTCGCCGACAACAATACCAATATCTTTGATACCGGCTTCTTTTAAAGCTTCAATGCCGTAGAAAAGAACCGGTTTATTGGCTACTGGAACTAGTTGTTTCGCTTGAGTAAAGGTAATTGGTCGGAGTCGAGTGCCTTTGCCACCACTTAAAATCAATCCTTTCATATAGAGTTTGCCTCCCGTGGATTTCATTGGTTGAGTCCCCCTAAAAAATCGGTAGATTTACCTATATTACCCAAGCCAAAAGAGATTCGGAACTGCACTTCAGGTTTTTCCCGAAAATAAAATACCCGAAGATCCGCCGTAAAATCAAGACATTGGTAATGATAAGTGACCAAGGCCCCTAAGTAAAGTAGTTCTCTTTCTTGGAGATTGAAATCAACCTGGGTTTGGGCTTCAAGAGAGAGTGTCGGAATCTTAGCCCCGCCAGAGAACCCAATTTGATGGCGATTCCATAAAGATTCGGGTCGGTAAGGATTAGAACTTTTATACCAGTTCAGTCGAAAAAACCAATCATCACTTGGCACTCCCCAACCGGCACTGACTCGAAGACTAGAAAAGACCTTATAATAAGGATTGAAACCAGCCGAAAAATCCAAATTGGCCTTCCGGCCGGGATAAAAACGTAAATAGGTAGTTATATCCGAAAAACGAGGAATTTCTCCATTCACTCGATATAATTGAAGGGGACTCTCTTCAGGAGCTAAGTAATAATTTTGGAAAATCCCCAGAGTAAAAATTTCCCGGGGCATCCCTCCCTGTTTGACCAGCAAACGATTAGTTAACCCATAACGCAGATAATGTTGGCGTAGAAAATAATAAGTAGTAATTATCCGTTCGGAATCAACCACGGGGCTTTCATAGACATAAGAAAAAGAAGGTTCAATAATATGCTTGGCTTTCGGCTCACCGCCGACATAGAAAAGTCGATAAAAAACCGGCCCGACAATCTCTGTATTCCAGGCATAGTTCTGGGTAAAGAGGGGTTCGGAGACCACTCTCTTGGTGTTGGGGGCATACGTGCTGAAATAATAATTCCATTTAGCGGTCACGGAGGTGTTTAAAGTAAACCAGGGAATAGAGGAAAAAGGCAGACTAAGAGTGGGGTGAACACTCAGACTTTGCGACTTTTTTTGTTTCCCCTTCTCATAAGCTGTCTGGTAACCATATTCCCAACGGACCAACGAGGTGCCAAAGGAAAAGTAGAAAGGACCTAACAGTTTCATCCGCGTCGAACTTAAACTTAGCTGAGGCAGGTAATACCGGATGACGGAGTTATTTAATTGACGGAAATAAGTTTCAAATCGAGAGGCCCGAATACTCAAATTGAAAAACGACCAGGAGCGAGAAAGATATATTTCGGAACGTCGATTAGAAACTAAGGCTCTTTTAAAATTATTGTCAAATTCCCTCAGAAAATCGAAAGAACTTTGATAATCAACATCAGCTACTAGATTAAATTTCCCAGGTAAAGGCTGATTATGTTTGAGGCGAATTATATAAGCATTTTTGGGGTAACCCATCTCCGGAGGAGTAGTAAAATGGAAACCAAACAAACGTATTTCCCCACCTATATTCTGGGAAAATAAATAACGATATTCCAAACCACCCCCAAAGCCTCGGGCTGAATAGTAATCAAAATTAAAAGTGGCGTCCATGTTGCGGCGAATAGCCCAGTAAAAACTCTCCGAAAAACTTACTCCCTTTATGGCCGAATAACCTAGTTGGGGAGTCAAGAATCCTGTTTTTCTGGCCTCTCCCAAGGGATAACGGAAATAGGGCCAGTAAAAAACAGGCATCTTTTTTATTTTGAAGACCGCCCCCCACATTTCAATATATTCATTCTTTTTAAAAGAAGCCCGAGAACAAGAAAATATCCACCGGGGAACCGACTGAGTACAGGAAGTTATTCTAGCCCGAGAAAGGCTATAGACTTCATTGACATCCCTTCTAATACTTTCAGCTTGATAAAAAATAGTGGGTTTAATCAACCCATGAACCCTTTGTAATTCTCCAACTTTGGACTCCAAATTAAACTGAAGACGCTTGGCAGTAATTACTTCTTGGGGAAGGTGAAGAACTACGTGACCTTCGGCAATAACTTCTTTGGTTTCGGTATCAAGCTCAACTGTATCAGCCATCAGTTTGAGTTCCTTATAATGAATCTCCACATTACCCCTGGCAAAAACTTTGTTTTTCTCCCTTTCTGTGCGCTGGGCAATTATGCGGATTTCGTCCTTCGAAAAACCCACTGAGCTAATCACAAGCAGTAACAAAACGACTCCCCAGAGCCGGAAAATTAAATTGGGCCACCTTTTGAAAACCTGGCGTAAGGATAAGGTCAGGCGCGGCAATTTCCCTCCCAGGCGATTTATTTTTTTAACTGACGAAGAAAATCTGCAACCCGATTTTTCAATTCTGGATTCTTTAATCGGGGTAAAATCTTTTCAAAAAAAGCTCTGGCTTTTTCCGGAGAACCGCTGTTGACCAAGGCTACTCCCAGATTAACCGCAGCTACTTCATCCTCTGGAGCCAACTTTAAGGCCTGCTGAAAGCTGGTTACGGCTTCCTTATAACGACCCAAATGATTTAAGATTACTCCTCGGAGATTATAAGCTCCAGAGGAAGGATGGTCGCTGACGAGTTTTTCCACAACTCTTAAGGCTTCTTCTAGTCGCTGATTTAAATAAAGAGCTTTGGCCAAAGAAAAAGCTACTTCCGGCCGGGGATTCAGTTGATAAGAACGCTGATAAAACGTTAAGGCTTTTTCCTTTTTTCCCAATTCTTCATAGACCCTCCCCAGGCCATACAGAGCTTCTGGAAATTCAGGATTTATCTCCACCGCCTTCTGATAATAACCTAAAGCCTGACTCAAATTGCCCTTCTCCAGAAAAATTAATCCTAGAAGATTATAGGAAGGGGCATGTTCTGGAGACAAGGTCAGGGCTCGCTGGAGATATTTCAGAGCCTCCTCTTTTAATCCATAACGATAAGCTACTACCGCTTTTTCATATTGATACTCTGGATCTTGTTCTTTATTCTGGCTGGATTGGTTCATAGTGGTTGTACAAAAATTTAGGCCGAAAAATAAAACTATTAATAATACTCCCAATTTAAAATATTTCATTGTCTTTCACCCTTTCTAGTTATACCATATTCTTCCTTGCTCATCACCTTTCTGGTTTAAAGTTCACCTCCTAATAAAAACTTACTCGCTGGAGAGACACCTTTTCATTCATTCTAACTGGATATCTTCTCTCTGATTAAAATTTACTAAAACTCGGACTGCTGGCTAAAAACGGAGAAGATTTTAAACTTAGAAAGAAAGATAATCATGGTCAGGACCAGAAGAGAATCTCTTTCTTTTCAACGATACAATCTTATTTTAGCCATGTGATTCATAATTAGCTTCCCACGCTATCAGAAAGGCCTTCTTAAAAAATTGGGGGAATCTAAACTCTAGAAGGCACTTCTCGAACTTCATCCGATCCGGTGTCTCAACCGCATTTCTTGACATAATTTCTCCTTCCAGAGATAATAACCGCATCTTAGAGAAAAAGGTTCAACCACTAAATAAAGGAATGCGTTCCCACAAAACTGGGTGGCGTCGTCTGGCCGAATTAAGTTCCTTGGGACTAATTCTGCCTTCTTCAATTATTGTCGGACTCTTCTTTGGCTATTGGCTGGATAAACTTCTGGGTACCCATCCTTGGATGCTGCTAATTTTCACAATTTTCGGTATAATTTCTGGTCTAAGCAGTCTTCTCCGGGCTGTCAAAAAAATAAATTCTTCCTCAGATAAGGAGGAATAAGGCAAAAATTAAATCTCTTCGACAAAGGTCGACCCAAAAGGCAGAACTTTATGGACAAAAAAAAGTCAAATACTTCCCCCATTGAAGAAAAAGTACTTTGGAGAATCCCTTTGGAAATTATCTTGGTTACAACAGTACTGGCAATTCCAGCTTATTTTCTTTTTGACCTGAGTTATGCCGGTCTCTTCTGGGCCGGCGGATTCACAGGAGCCTTGAGTTTTTGGGGGTTAAAAATCTCCTTAACCCGGCTTTTAAGCAATCTTGGCCGGCAAGTTATCCTGCGTTCTCTTCTCTTTTACCTCTTTCGGCTGTTATTGATTGTCTTAATCTTTTTTATTATAATTTTGCTTTATAGAAAAAAAGTTGTTGTTTTTGCTATCGGCTTCTCTATGTTAGTCATAGTCATCATGGTGGAAGCTATTATTGGGCTTCTAGGTGGAAAAACATGGAAGAATTAGAACACAGTCTTTTTATTGTTGAAATAATCAATCGCTTTATTGGACAACCCTTGGCAGGAATTTTATCTTCTTTAGGAATAAAAATAGCCAACCCAGAACATCTCTTCCCTGACTACCTGGTGATGGTTATTATTGTGGCTCTAGCTCTGGTCTTCTTCTTTGGCCTGGCTTCCCGTAAATTGAGCCTGATCCCTGGGAAAAAACAGAGTTTTCTAGAAATGGTGCTTGAACTCTTCGAAGGTCTTTTATTAGATACCGTGGGAGAGGAAGGAAAGAAATATCTGCCCGTAATTGCCACTATTGGCCTATTTATTTTCTTCTGCAATCTTCTTGGACTGGTGCCCGGTTTAATGTCCCCCACCAGCAAACTTAATGTCACTGCTGGCTGTGCCTTGGTGGTTTTTGTCTATTACCACTGGGAAGGAATCAAGAGTCAAGGATTCTTCCGGTATCTGAAGCATTTTACTGGCCCTATTCCCATGCTCGCTCCACTGCTTTTACCTATTGAAATAATCAGCCATTTCTCTCGGCCTGTCTCTCTCTCTATCCGTCTCTTCGGCAACATTTTTGCTGAAGAGTTGTTGATAGTGATTATTGCTTCCATCATTCCTTTTTTCTTGCCTTTGCCCTTTATGGCCATCGCTATTTTCACCTCAATTATCCAGGCTTTTGTCTTTGTGCTCCTGGCTTGTATATATATTGCCGGAGCTGTAGCTCACGAAGAAGAACATTAATTTTTGGAGGAAAATATGACCAAAAAAGGAAAATTAATTCTTACGGCTTTATTTTTCTGTCTTTTACTCTCCTCACCCGCTTTAGCGCAAACCCCTGCTGGAGGTAAAGCCCCTCTCTTTCAGTGGTCAATCATCATTGGTGGAGCTATCATTACCTTTGCTTCAGCTGCGGGTGCATTCTGCCAGGCCAAAGCCATCAGCAGCGCCTGTGAAGGTATTTCTCGTAATCCTGGAGCTGCTCCTCACATCCGTTTCTTGCTCATATTCGGACTGGTGCTCATCGAAACTCTAGTTATTTACGCCCTGCTCATCTCCATTATCATCCTCATGGTTCAGTGGGGAAAATATATTTAAGCCGATTTTTCTGCAGAGAAATTGACAACTCTCAGTGATTAAAACAAAATCATTTTGGCCTCGCCTGCTTATCAGTCTGGGGAGGGCCATAAATATAATTAAAATCACTATAAAAAGATTTAATGAGGATAGGTGCGGCAATTTCGCTATCACTATTTCTTATTTTGCTCTGCTCTGCTCGGTGCCCCTGGTCGCCCTGTTTGCCTATATCTCCACCAAAATTTTGGGAACTTCTGAACTAGCCTTCCGCAGTCTCAACATTTTCTCTGATGAATTCTTTGCTAGACTTGATCCTTACTTCTTTCAACGCATTCAAGAAGTCTCACGTAACATTACCAATCTTGGTTGGTTCGGTCTTATCGGTTCTTTTGTGGCTGCCAGTTTTCTCTTCTCTAATTTGATCTACGCGATCAATTTCATCTTCAAAGCCAATTATCAGAAATCCTTTTTCTATAACCGCTTAATGGAGTACATAATCATGTTCGTCATTGGCATCATTCTACTCATTTCTCTCTCCATCACCGCTATCTGGACAGCTATTCACCGGACTATTCGGGAAAGCCCCTTTGTGGCCACTCATATTAACCCCAAAATTGTTTCTCTCATTGACAACTTTTTTCTTCAGTATTTAATTCCTTTCACTCTGACTTTCTTGGTGTTCTTTTCTATTTATAAATTTATTCCAGAAGTCAAAGTTTATACTCGGGCAGCCGCCATCGCTGCTGGTGTTGCGGCTCTTCTTTGGGAAGTTTTCAAAAGATTATTCGCCTTCTATGTGGCTCATATCTCAGCTATTGGCATAGTTCTCTCCAAACTACTCCAAGGCACTTTGACCTCCATTATTTTCTTCTTGCTCTGGATATCCTTTTCTTTAGTCATCCTTCTCTGGGGAGCGGAACTGGCCGCCGTCCTCAATGAAAGGGTTCATCAGGAATATGCCTGAGCAACCAAAGTTCAAACCAATAACCCTCGAGGTCCTGGCCCAACAGTTGGGCCTGACTTTTGAAGGCAAGAAGGACACTCTTATCCAAGGAGCAGCCAGTCTAACCACAGCCAAACCAGGCGATCTGGTTTTCCTAGCGGATAAAAAATTTCGGACTCTTCTCCAAAAATCACCTGCAGCTGCCGCTATTGTACCTTACGATGAACCCCCTCTCCCTTTACCCGTGATGCGAGCTCCTAATCCTTATCTCAGTTTTGTCCAAGCCTTAGAGATTATGTATCAACCTTACCGGCCCCCACCGGGAATTCATCCCACGGCTTCTATTCACCCCAGTGCCACCATCGGACCCGATGTTTCTATAGGGGCCGGCTGTGTTATCGGGGAAAAAGTAGTTATCGGCGCTAAGACAATTATCTTCCCTTTGGTCTCCATTTACCCTCAAGTAACCATTGGAGAAGAATGTCTTATCCACTCCCTAGTCACCATTAGAGAAGATACTCAAATCGGTCGACGAGTAGTTATCCAACCCGGCGCCGTTATTGGGGCTGACGGTTTTGGTTTTCTTCAAGATGAGGCTGGCCGCTCGAGAAGAATTCCTCAAGTTGGCCGAGTAGTCATTGAAGACGATGTCGAAATCGGAGCTAATACAACTATTGATCGAGCTGCTCTGGAAGTAACCTTGATCAGCCGAGGAGTCAAAATTGATAATTTGGTTCAAATTGCTCACAACGTGACTATTGGGCCTGACACCATTATTGCTGCTCAAACTGGTATTGCTGGTAGCACCAAAATAGGTCAGCGGGTCATTATGGGCGGACAAGTAGGGCTAACTGATCATATTGAGATTGGTGATGAAGTTTTAATAGCCGCTAAAACAGGTGTCACTAAAAGTGTGCCGGAGGGGGCCAAGATAGCCGGCTCACCTCATCTTAATATTATGGATTGGCGGAAAGCTTGGGTCTCCATTCCTCAGCTCTATGATCTTCTGAAGAACTTCCGCCGTCTCCAGCGGAAAGTACAGGAATTAGAAGAAAAATTGGCCGGTCTTAACCGCTCTACTCCAGATGACTGAGGAACTCCTCTACCGCTAAGGCAGCTGCAACTCCTGAACCAACGGCGGTGGCGACTTGTTTGGGACAAACATTAGTCACATCACCGGCCGCAAAAATCCCCCGCCGTGAAGTTTCCATCTGAGAATTGACTTTAATTTCCCCATACTCATTTAACTCCAGAAATCCCTGAACAAAGGCCGTATTTGGATCCATACCAATGGAAATGAAAAGTCCATCCAAAGGTATCTCCGACTCTTTTTGTGTCTGCCGATCAAGCAATCTTATCTTTTCCAATCTCTCCTGACCAACAATTTCAGTGACAAATGCATTCCAGATGATCTCGATCTTAGGGTTAGCGAAGACTCTTTCCTGAAGAATTTTCACTCCTCTCAACTTATCCCGGCGATGGACTAAATAGACCTTCTGGGCAAATTTAGTTAAGAAAAGAGCCTCTTCGAGAGCATTATCACCACCACCCACGACGGCTACTACCCGGTCTCTAAAAAAAGCCCCATCGCAAGTAGCACAATAGGAAACACCTTTTCCGGTCAACTCAGCTTCACCTTTTACCCCTAACTTTCGATAAATTGACCCAGTAGCGATAATAACCGCCCGGGATTTATACTCTCCTTGATAACCGATGACTTGCCATCCATTATCTGTCTCCGCTATCTCTTTTATCTCATCCATCTTGAACTCGGCCCCAAACTTTTCCGCCTGTTGCCTAAACTTCTCCATCAATTCAAACGGAGCAATTCCGTCAGGAAAACCAGGATAATTTTCAATCCAATCCGTAAGCAGTATCTGCCCTCCCGGAACTCCTTTTTCTAGGACTAAAGTCTGACGTCGGGCTCTCCCCGCATAAATGGCCGCTGCCAGACCAGCCGGACCGGCTCCAATAATTATAATCTCATAACTCTCACTCATCTTGACTCTTCCTCTTTCTAAGTTCCTCAGACTTTATAAAAGTTTTCTTATTTTACCACAGTTTTGTTCTAGATAACAGTAAAGAAAGACAAGAAAGTTGTCTTCACCAATTCAGGCCAGACTCATGGCCATAATTGAATGGGGGTTGGCCTTCACCTTTCACCTTTGACAGCCAGGAAGGCCGTCTCGAGAAAGAAGTTTTTACGGCTAGTTTAAAATTAGCCCCCATTTCTATTCTTTTATTTGTCTCTTCTTTTATTTGTCTTTCCCTTTAGCTATTGCCAGAGATTATCTCCAGGAAAGAATTTTTTAGATTAAGAGGAGAAATAAATGACGAAAAATTTTGTTATTCCAAGGTAAAAGGCGAAGAGTTGCCCCCATCCCCACTGAACCTCAGACTACGGCCAAAGCCCTAAATAAAAAATCTATCTCTAGTTTCATCGTCTTGGGGAATAGAAAATTGCAAGTAAGGTGAAGCAAAGTAAAAAAGCTCATATTTTGGGAAGCTAAAAACCAACTTCTTCGGCTAACTTAATCGAAACCCAGGAACTCTCCTCAAAAATCATAAATTTTAGTCGGTAAACATTGAAAGACTAAAAATATCTACGGCTAATAAAACTAATTTTTCTGTTTGCGGAGAGCTTGCTGATAAAGACGGAGATAACGGCGGGCGGAAGTTTCCCAAGAATAGTTCTTCGCGGCTCCTTGACGAACTATTTTCCGCCAAAGAGAAGGCCGCCGGTAACATTTAATTGCCTCCTGAACAGCTGCAATCAAGGCTTCCGGGGTATATTCTTTAAAAACAAATCCATTGCCTTTTCCCGTACGGGGGTCAACGTGACGAACTGTCTCTTGGAGCCCGCCCACTGTGCGGACTACCGGCACAGATCCATACCGGAAACTATAAAGCTGGTTCAACCCACAGGGTTCCGATAAAGAAGGAATCAAAAAAATATCCACCCCAGCAGCTAATTTATGGACAAGCGCTGGGCTCCAATCAAATCTCACCGCTAAACGATGAGGGTATTTCTTGACGAAAGATAAAAAAGACCTTTCATAAATTTCTTCGCCTCGGCCTAGAATAACTAACCCCAACTCCATCTTCATTAACTCATCCATAGCCCCTAAAATTAAATCCACGCCCTTATGGGCCGCAAAGTAAAATGATGTTCCTAACAGAGGGACATTCGGATCAAGGGATAATTGAAATTCTTCTAATAAATCTAATTTGTTTTTTCTTTTTCCCTCCAAGTCACCGGGGCGATAATTCCAAGAAATATATTTATCATTCTCCGGATCCCAGATTTCATAATCGATTCCATTACGAATACTGACCAATTCATCTCGTCTTGTTTTAAGGATATGAGCCAAACCATGACTATGTTTTTGGGTCCACAATTCTTTCCGGTAAGAACTACTAACGGTATTAAGCATATCCGCATAAACAATCCCAGCTTTTAAAAAATTAAAGTGACCATTTAAAGAAAGTAACCCACTCTGCAAATACTTCCAGTTAAGTCCTGTGAGGGCCAGGGATTCTGGGGGAAAAATCCCTTGGTAGGCAACATTGTGAAGAGTTAACACCGTGGCCGTTTGCTGAAATATCTTTTTGCGCTGATAGAGAGTTTTTAAAAAAACTGGAATTAAAGCCGTCGGCCAGCTGTTACAATGAAGTACATCAAATTTTTTCCCCAGATAATGAATAGTCTCCAGGACAGCCTTGGAAAAAAAGATGAAGCGCTCATCATTATCCAGATAGTCCCCTCGTCCTGAACCATATATATTTTCCCGCCAGAAATAGCGGGGATTATCAACTAAAAATAAAACAAAACGACCGGCATCACTCCGCCAAATGCGTCCTTTAACCACCCGGCCTCCTAAATAAACAGGCAAAGAAGCACAAACAACTTCCTTTTCCAGTGACTCCAGCTCTGGACGCCGATAATAAGGCAAAAAAACAGCCACTTCTACTCCAAGGCTGGAAAGATATTTCGGCAGAGCCGCCGCTACGTCCGCTAATTCACCCGATTTAGCGTAAGGGGCTAATTCAGTAGTAATATAGGCTACTCTTAAAGAAGCTGACATGAGTAGAATTATATTAATCTAAAGTCTTAAGAAAAGTCAACTTCGAACTCCTGGTCAACACGGCTCCTTTAGCTCTCCTGCCCCTTCTTCCTTTTTTATTCTCGGGTAGGCACTAGCTATTCTCAGCTTACCTCATTCTTTTAAAAAATCTTTTATCCCAAGCTCATACTTCTTTTCATTTGACCTCTTCAGCCTAATTAGGCGTCGGCTATTCCAGATCAAACCAACTCATCTTCGCCTGAAAAATAAGCTGCCTAATAATTGACAATTGAATTAGGAAAACAAGAACTCACTAGGCTGAGGCTTGCCTCTCCCCGAAATCTTTCCTTAAATATCTCAAACTCTTTTAGGGAGCCCTTTCCGGAGGAAGGCTGAGGACTATTAGCCTTCGCCGCCAAGTATCTTTTCTTTGACTAACCCCAACCCAATTTTTCTTGGAGCAAATCAAAGAAATTTCTTCGAGGAGAAGATATGAGTTTTAATTCATGTTCACAACAGACAACTTTGACTCGGTCATGACTTTTCATTTGCTGACCACGTTGACCATCGATGGTCAAGTAAACTTCTTCGCTGGCCAATAATTGGGCTTCTACCACAGAACCGGAAGAAATTACCATCGGTCGGAAAGAAAGGGTGTGGGGACAGATAGGGGAAATAACAAAAGCTGGGAGGTTAGGATAAATAATCGGACCTCCCGCGGCCAAGGAATAAGCCGTGGAACCAGTCGGGGTAGAAATAATTAAACCATCAGCCCGAAGACAGGCAATCTGTTTACCATCAATATAAATAGCGAAACGAATCATCCGAGCCAAGGCGCCCTTATTAATCACCACATCATTCAGACAATAATACTGATTTTCTCCCAAGCTGGCTGAGAGCATCTTCCGCTGGCTAACTATTCTGGTATCACCCTGAAGGAAAGCTTCAAGGGTGATTTTCATTTCATCCAGAGGAACTTCGGTCAGAAATCCTAACCGTCCTAAATTAACCCCCATTACAGGCACATCATGGAGGGCGGCTAAATGAGCCACACTTAAGAGAGTACCATCTCCCCCAAAGACAATGACCAGATCAACTACCTGAGGAATAGACTCTCGAGGTAGTCCTGGCGGCTGACCAATTTTGTGAGCCGCCACATCCTCCAAAATACTTTCGACTCCTTTGGACTCCAAAAATTCAATGGCCTCCCGCAAAACCTGGTCAATATGGTCAGCGTGGGGTTTAATCACCAGACCAGCCCGTTTAATTTTCTTCATGCCTGACTATCTCCTTGATTATCTCTAATACTTTATCCCAAGAAAAACCAATTTGGTCAATTTTCCAAAAGACAAAAAATTCCTGATTCCCCTTTTGTCCCTTTTGGGTACATTTATGAAGTCCATGAGGAAAAAATCCTGCCTGCCAGGCTTGACTAAGCACGGCTTCTAAGACTTTGCGATGAACGGTTGAATCTCGAATTATGCCCTTTTTGCCCACTTGTTTCTTTCCGGCCTCAAACTGAGGCTTCAATAAAGCCAAAACCTCATGACCTCCTAAAATCCGCCTAATAGCTGGTAAAACCTTTAACACCGAAATGAAAGAAAGATCACAGGTGACCAGGTCAATCGCTTCAGGAAAGTCGTCTTTGTCCAAATAGCGGGCATTCTTTCGCAGAGGCACCACTCGAACATCTTGTTGAAGTCGCCAATCAAGTTGCCGAGGATCAACATCAACGGCATATACTCTCCGGGCTCCTCGTTGTAACAGACAATCTGTAAATCCTCCCGTAGAAGCACCTAGATCAGCAACAATTTTCCCTTGGACATTCATTTGGAAAACATCCAAAGCCTCAGCTAACTTAAGTCCCCCCCGACTGACAAAGGGGAGAGTAGCCTGGACTGCCAATCGTGAGCCTACTTTTAATTGCTGCCCTGGTTTCTCCACCCGTCCCCCTTCCCAAAAAACTCGACCGGCCATGATTAAAGCTTGGGCTTTTTGACGGGTGGGAGCCAAACCTTGCTCCACTAGAAGCTTATCCGCTCTTTCCTTCACGCCAACCCATCTCCTGGAGAAAATCAACAATCTGTCGATATATCCCCTCCGCGTTTAAACCTAGAAGGGCCTTAATCTCATTTGACTTGCCCATGGGATAAATAGTCAAGGGGATACCGATGGCTTTAAACCGGATATCGAATCTCTTGGCTCGATCAAGAACCTCTCTGACAGCCGAACCAAATCCGCCAGCCACCACACCTTCCTCCAAGGTGATAATAAATCGGCCTGATTGAGCATAATGCAACACTAGTTCTTCATCTACTGGCTTAGCAAATCGGGCATTGACTACAGCAAACTCCAACCCTATCTCAGCCAAGCGTTCAGCCACCTCAAGAGCTGGTCGCACCATACTGCCTAAAGCCAAGAGTAAATGAGATCCCTCCCTTAAGACTTCCGCCTTCCCTATAGGGATTTCTTGCCAATTATTATCTAATTTAACCCCATACCCTTTCCCTTTCGGGAAACGAATGGCTGTGGGGTGAGAATAATGAAGAGCTGAATAAAGCATATGCTGAAGCTCATTTTCATCTTTAGGGGCCATGACAACCATATGAGGCAAATGTCGCAGATAAACCAGATCATTAATTCCCTGATGGGTGGGACCGTCATCTGAAACAATGCCAGCTCGATCCAAAACAAAGACTATAGGAATATCCATCAAACAGACATCATGATAGAGCTGGTCATAGGCGCGCTGAAGAAAAGTGGAGTAAATGGCCACCACGGGCTGAAAACCACTTAGGGCCAGTCCAGTGGCAAAATCAACGGCATGTTGCTCGGCAATTCCCACATCATAGAACCGTTCAGGAAAACGCTGACTAAACTCAGCCAGACCAGTTCCTTCTCTCATAGCCGCCGTAATGGCTACTAGATGGGGATATTCTTGAGCTAAGCGCAACATCGTTTGGCCAAAGACAGCTGAATAACTCAAGGTGGTCTCATTATTTTTAGGCTTTCCTGTCCGGATATTGAAAGGTGAAGTCCCATGAAAATGCTCAGGGTTATTTTCAGCTGGAGGATAGCCTTTCCCTTTCTTGGTAATACAGTGAATTAAAACTGGCCCATCGATTTTTTTGGCTTCCTCAAAGACTTCTATCAATGAACTGATATTATGTCCTTGGACAGGCCCAATATAGCGGATACCCAATTCAGTAAAAAATAACCCTGGGAAAAAGACTTTCTTCACCGCTTCCTCGACAGCCCGACCTATTTTAATCACAGGCCAGCCCACTTTAGGAAAGGATTTCAAAATTGTCTTGACTGTATCTTTAACTCGGAGATAATGCTGACCGGAAACCAAGTAAGAAAGATACTTAGAAAGCGCTCCCACATTAGGAGAGATCGACATTTCATTATAATTCAGGACAATAATCAATCTTTCCCGCAGATGCCCTATTTGGTTGAGAGCTTCCCAGGCTACACCTCCGGTCAAACTGCCATCTCCAACCACAGCGATGACATGATAGTCCTCCTTTTTCTTGTCCCTAGCCACGGCCATCCCCAAAGCAGCTGAAAGAGCGGTCGAAGCATGTCCGGTGTTATAAACATCATATTCGCTTTCCTCCCGAGAAGGGTAGCCAGAGAGGCCCTGATATTTTCTGATTGTAGGAAAGCGATCCTTCCTTCCAGTGACGATTTTGTGGGTGTAACATTGATGT
>QMPV01000043.1 GCA_003648765.1 Candidatus Aminicenantota bacterium | reverse complement strand
CAAGACATTCCCGCCGCCCGAGGCGGTCGGGTTCCCTTGAAGGAGGGTTCCGGAAGGCTAAATCTTCAAGGTCGCTCCGACATTCTCCTTCGCCTTTCGTTCGATTTTGTTTCCCGTCGCTTTAAGACAAAAACAAATATTAATTAAGTTGGTGAATGACAAATCTACCGAGTGAGACTTTGTCCGCCTTTAGAAGCTATCAAAATATTGATTAAGTTGATGAATGACTTTTCCGAGAAATAGCTTCGCTTAGACCATATATGAAATAAAAAGGCAAAATTAACCCCCAGATGAGACCTGTGGCCCAGCGTCCCCAAATGGGCGTTGACCAAAAATGAGAAAAATTGCCTAAAGTATCCAGAGAGATAGGCAGAGAGCAGAGAAGAAAATAACTCACCCGAGGAATCACAGGCCGGGCCAAAGCTCCCGTTAAAGGGTAAATAAGTGTGCCCAGAAGAAACCCTAGGTAAATTCCGGTGCAACGCCCACAAACAGCCAGAGGATAACCCCAGAGGAAAAAACATCTCTCCGGAGATTGGTGGCAAAAAGGAGCAAAGACAGCGTAGACAAGATAACCTATCCGCTGGTTCTTACTCAGAAGATATGGCGCCAGTAAAATAAGGGCCACGATAATTAGAGAGAGGCCCAAAGTGAGAAAATAAACCCAATAAAGATGTTTAAAAAAAGTCTTTTTCTTTAAGACTACCATAGAAAAAAACATCTTAACATGACTTAACTAATTTCCCAAACTAGAAAAAATTTCCCGAATTTAGTTAGAAAGAAAATTTGTTCGCTGAATTAGAATTTATGGGGAAAATTTCTATTACGTTTTGAGTAATCTCAGTTGAAAAAAATGGTGGAATGAAATTCAATTTTCCGGAGAAAACCCGGTCTTGTTTAAAAATTATGTTAATAATTGAGATGGGTCGAGGTCTTCATCTTTTACCTTTGAACTAAGGGCCAGCTCCCTAAGGGAAGAAGTCTGAGGTTAGCTGGATTAGAATCGTCCCTCTTTCTTTTGTCTATTTGAGGCACTCTTTGGCTGGGGCTGAGGACTGAATCAGGGAAGGAGTTTTAATTAGATTGACCAAGAAATGACGAATGCTTTTGTTAATTAAAGGTGAAAAGTGAAGACCTGAGCTCATTCCCTGACCATCAATTAGGTTTAATAGCCGCCGTAAAGAGGGGAAAAGTCATTCTTCATGAAGACTCGAAAAAGCAGACTGGTTTATTCACTGATTATTATTTGACATCTGCTAGTTTCCCGGTGTAAATTTATTTCTGATTTTTTATTATTTTTGAAAAGTTGTGATTTATAATGACAGTTAAAAGGAGGATGATTCTATGTCTCGTCAAAAAAAACTATTAGGTTTGTTTGTAATTGTTATTTGTTTTTCCTTTTCATTTCTTCAAGGAGCTGTCAATGAGAAGATTTTAGAAAATATTTTTTCTTTTACTGTCCTTGGACCTAATAAAGAAGCTCTGGCTAAAGGGACAGGTTTTCTTATCGCCAAACAAATATTGGCCACCAACTATCATCTCGTCAGTAAAGCAGTCAAAAAGGTAGAAGGACTCAATTATAAAGGGAAAAAAGTAAAATTTGATGGGATTATCAGCTTCGATAAAAATCTTGATCTGGCCTTATGTCGAGTCAACCAAAAAAAACCCGGATTACAACTAGGCAGTTTTTCTTCTTTAAGCCCGGGCAAAAAAGTGACCGTGGTAGGTTCTAACGAAATTGGTGAAATCATTGAATTCAATGGCGAGGTCAAAGAAATTCATGAAATCAATCCCACTTTACATGTGGCTGAATTGACCATTTCTGGTCCTTTAACTTTAAGCGGGGCGCCAGTATTAAGTCCCGAAGGGCAAGTGGTAGGAGTCTTGTTGGCGCTCGAAGGAGGGCGGAGAGTAGCTTTGCCAGTGGATGGATTAACTAAACTCTCTCAAACAAATGCCGTCAAAAAATTCAAAGAGTGGCAGGCCGAAAATTATTTTGAGACTTTAGAAGGGGCCCTTTTTGCTGGCCGAATTTATGAGGCTGTTGGCGAAACAGGGCGGGCTCAGATCCATCTAGAAAACGCGGTTAAGCTTAACCCCAATGATGTAAATCTCTTGCTGCAATTGGCTGATATTTATAGTGAACAACGGAATTTTGAATCAGCCATTTCTACTTACGAGAAGGCCCTTCAAAAGCAACCTAATCGAGATGATATTTATATGAAGATTGGCAATGTTTACTTGAATATGATGAAGTGGAATGAGGCCATCAATGCTTTCCAGAAAGCTTTTGACCTGAATCCTCAGAATGAAAAAGTTTATCTTTATATGGGACAAGCATACGAAGAACTCCGGCAGTTTGATAAAGCCGCTGAGGCTTACAGTAAATATGTCAGCTTTGATCCTGAAGATAAAGCTGAAGTTCAAAAAAGAATCGGTCTTTGCAAAATGGAGACCAAAGATTTTGAAGGAGCCGCCCAAGCTTTTGGAGAGGCTTTAAAGAAATTCACACAGGATCTGGATTTACACGAGAACTATGCCCAGGCTCTTTTGAAAGCCAAGCATTATGACGAAGCCGCTCAAAAATATTATGAGCTGGCCCAGTTGAATCCGAAACGGGCTGAAATATATTACAACACAGTCGTCCGGATGTATGATGAGGCCAAAATGCCGGACAAAGCCATTGAAGCGGCTCAGAAAATGGTTGAGGCTAATCCTCAGAGTGATACCGCTCATTATAATCTGGGTTATCTTTATGTGCGGTTGAAGAGATTCAAAGATGCAGTGGAAGTCTTTAAGAAAGTCATCGAATTGCGACCGGATAATGATTATGCCTATTACAATTTAGGCTACTGTTATAATCAAATAAAAAATTACTCGGAAGCCATTAAAGCTTTTCAGAAATTCGTGGAATTGAATCCAGAGGAGGCCAATGGCTGGTTTAACATTGGCATTAATTACATGATGTTAAAGAAGTTTGATGCGGCTCTGGAACCTCTAAAGAAAACAGTAGAGTTAAAGCCCGATTTCAGTGTGGCCTGGTTTAATCTGGCTATAACTTATTTAAACCTTAATGATCGCTATAGTGCCATTGATATTCTGGAAAAATTGAAAAAATTGGATCCTTCTCTGGCTCAAAGACTCCGTGATATTCTTTCTCGGTATTAAATAAGCAGCCCTTAGTCTTCTTATGGCCTTAGTAACCAGAGAAGAGCTTTTAAACCGACTTCAGCAGCGGTACTGGGAAACTCACCCTAAATCAGCCGATTATTTTACCAAAAGCTTACGATACTTGATTCAGGGAGGTAGTCATAATCTCCGGCTTTTCTCGCCTTTTCCCTTTTATGATGTTCGGGCTAAAGGGGCTCGAGTAGTTGATGTAGACGGCTATAGTTATTTAGATTTCTGGCAAGGCCACTTTTCCAATATCTTGGGCCATAATCCAGATTTTGTCATTGATATCTTGAAAGAATTCTTTGACCAGGGCCAGGGATTGATTACTGGCTTTCCCAGTCTTTATCAGAGGAAATTAGCCGAAAGAATCTTGAGTCGGATTCCTCAAGCTGAAGTGGTTCGTTTTACCACCAGCGGAACTTTGGCTTCCATGTATGCCATTATGTTGGCCCGGGCTTTTACCCGACGTCAGATAGTGTTTAAGGTTGGGGGAGGCTGGCATGGGGCCCATCCTTATGGTCTGAAGGGTATAACTAGATTTGAAGCCGGCCTGCGCAGTATTGAATCAGCTGGCTTGCCCGCTAGTATTGATCAGGAAATAATCACTGTTGATTTTAATAATCTGGAAGACTTAGAAGAGAAATTTGCTCGTTATGGGGAAAGAGTAGCCTGCTTAATTATGGAGCCTTTTATCGGGGCCGGGGGTTTTATTTTTGCTCATCCTTCTTATCTCCATCGAGCCCGGGAATTGACCAGGCATTATGGGGCTCTTCTTATCCTCGACGAAGTTGTTTCTGGCTTCCGTTTCCATGCGGGAGTTTTGCAAACATTATACGGCGTTGAAGCGGATTTGACGGTCTTGGGTAAGGCTATTGGAGGAGGCATGCCAGTAAGTGCTGTGGCTGGAAAAAGGGAAATCATGGAGTTATGCTCGCCTCAAGCTCCGCCTGAGCTGCGAGTAAAATTCGAAGGAGGGACTTTTTCGGCTCATCCAGCCTGTATGCTGGCCGGGGCTTCCTATATCCAATACTTGATTGAACATGAGGGAGAGATTTATCCTCGAATCGGACAATTAGGTCGGTTAGTTCGACAAAAAATAGAAGAAATATTTCGGGAAAATGGTTTCTTAGTCTGCTGTACCGGGGGAGAGGAACAGCTGGGAATTGAGAGTTCTTTAGTGGGAGTCCATTTTCTTCGTCAGGAGCTCACCGAGCTCAGTTCACCCACTCAGGTTTTTAATCCGGCTGTAAGCGATTATTTGGCTCGCGAAGTTATATTTAAACTGGCTTTATTGGAGGAAGGTGTTAACACTTTTCATGGCTTTGGAGCTATTTCAGCCGCTCATTCGCAGGAAGATATTGACCAAGCTTTAGAAGCAGTGGAGAAAACAGCTCGATATTGGCGTAAGATCGGTTTCCAGCTAAAGGAGAATTAAATCATGGTTAAACAAGAAGAATTCGCCTCCCGATGGGGAATAATATTGGCTGGTTTGGGGATGGCTGTCGGTACGGGGAATCTCTGGCGTTTTCCCCGAATTGTAGCTCAATACGGCAGTGGCGCCTTTATGCTAGTTTGGCTGCTTTTCCTCTTTCTCTGGGGCATTCCTTTGTTAGTGATTGAAATGTCTATCGGCAAGAAGGCTAGAAAAGGAGTTGTGGGCTCTTTTGTGGAGTTAATGGGAGAAAAACATGCCTGGATGGGCACTTTTATTGCTTTTGTCACGGCCGCTATTACCTTCTATTACACCGTGGTGACTGGCTGGTGCCTTAAATATTTTGTGGCTACTCTTTTTCAGGGATTGATTCATAAAAATCCCCCGCAGTTCTGGAATTCTTTTGCTTCTTCTTGGCAACCAGCCTTTTTCCACTTCCTGGCAATTTTTATTGGCTGTGCCATTATTTACGCCGGCGTAGTGAAAGGCATTGAACGGGCTAATCGTATTTTTATCCCTTCTTTATTTTTGATTTTGATTGTGGCTTCCATTCGTTCAATTACCTTACCTGGAGCCTTAGCTGGACTGGATTTTCTTTTTTCCCCTAATTTAAAAATGCTGGGCGATTACCGTATCTGGCTTAATGCTCTCAGTCAGACTGCCTGGTCTACTGGTGCGGGCTGGGGATTGATGTTGACTTACGCTGTTTATTCGCATCAAAAAGAAAATCCGGTTCGAACCGCCACCACCCTGGGTTTTGGCGATTATGTGGCCTCTTTATTAGCCGCTATTACTGTCATTCCCGCTGTCTTTTCTTATTTTGCTGGTCAGGGAGTAGCTCAGGAGCAGGTTCTAAAAGTTATGGCTGAAGGAAATCGGGGGTTAACTTTTACCTGGATTCCCACCCTTTTTGCTAAGATTCCCGGAGGAACCTTGTTCCTGGCGCTTTTCTTTCTGGCTTTGCTTTTTGCCGCTTTCTCTTCTTTAATCAGCCAGCTGGAGTTAATCACTCGGGTTATCATAGACTCTGGGGCTTCTCGCAAGTTAGCTGTTTTTATTGTCGGCCTGACCTGTTTTATTTTGGGCTTGCCCTCGGCTTTATCTTTAGGGTTTTTTGATAATCAGGATTGGGTCTGGGGGCTGGGATTGATGGTCAGTGGCTCCTTCTTTCTAATGCTGGTGATTAAAATAGGTCCCCGCAAATTCCGTCAAGAAATTATTCCTGAGGTCAGTGGGGGGCCCTTAAAAACTTGGGCTTTTGATTTGCTAGTGAAGTTTCTCATGCCACTTCAAGTCGTGGCCATGTTGGTTTGGTGGTTCTGGTCAAGTTACCGCAGTGACCCTCGAAACTGGCTGAATCCCCTGGCTGTCAGTTCAGTTGGCACGGTTCTTCTCCAATGGGGAGTGGCTTTAATAATTTTCCTTCTTTTAAATAAAACCATTGCTCGTCTGCAAACAAAAGCTCAGCTAGAAAAAACTTCAGCTTAATAAATAATTAGGGGGTTAGTCCTTCAGTCCAGAAATGGGCTTGGAGGATGGATTTTAGAGCAATTGAAACTCATAACTTATAGAAAATAAATAAATTACTAAGGACAGACCTCCGGAAATAGACAAAAATAGATCCTTAAAAAAGAGAAAACCTCACGAGTAATTAGAAGAAGCTGGGGCCTAGTTAGTATAAAAAAAGGATAAAATTTTGAAATTGGCCTCCCTCAGCCTGAGGTTTAATTGTCAAGGCTCAGCTGCCTCAAATTAAGGCATTAATTGACAGGGTAGGGAGGTTATGGTAAAAATTAGTGTCGGTCTTGACCTTATATCCCATCCCTTATGTCGTTAAGGGCAGGTGGCGAAATTGGTATACGCGCTAGGCTTAGGACCTAGTTCCTGAGAAAGGAGTGCGGGTTCGAATCCCGCTCTGCCCACCAAATCTTTTTCCAAGGAATGATGAATGGAACAGACTAAACACAAACTAAGCCAATTAAGTCCAACTAGAAGAAAGATGGAGATTGAAATTTCACCTGAAAAAGTTCAGGAGGAGTATAATCGAATTCTGGAACGATATCGACGGCAGGCGAAGCTGAAAGGCTTTCGGAAGGGGATGGCCCCCCGGGAATTAGTTGAGTCCGTCTACCGGGAAGACATTGAACACAGTGTGACCAATTCTTTGGTGCCCAATGTTTTAGAAAAAATATTGCGCCAGGAGAATCTCAATCCAGCTGACACTCCGGTGGTCAAGGAGATTAAATTTAAGGCGGGGCAACCTTTAACTTTTGTGGCTGAATTTGATGTCTGGCCGGAATTTAAACTCCCTGATTATCGCCAGATAAAAATAACTAAGAAAAAACCGCGAGTAACCCAAAAAGATATTGAAGTCACTTTGAAGCAACTGCAACAACGCTCTATTCAATATTTACCGGTTGAGAACAGAGGCGTAAAAGAAGGTGATTATGTGATTATAGAGCTTCAAGGACGAGACCTCAAAACTAAACGTTTTCTCCCCAAGGAAAAAGTAGCCATCCTGGCCGGCCACCAGGAGAATGAACCTCAACTCAATCAAGTTATTTTGGGCAAAAAGGTGGGCGAGACAGCCACCTTTACGGTTTCTTATCCAGCCGATAGTCCCTACCGTCGGTTGGCGGGGAAGAACATAGAATATCATTTAAAAATTGAAGGCATTAAAGAGAAGAAGGTGCCTGAAATTAATGATGAATTTGCCCGTGAGTTAGGTGATTTTCAAAATTTGGCTGATTTAAAAAAGAAGATAAAGGAGGAATTGTCGGAAGCCAAACAAGAAGAAGCTCGACGAGCCACGGAAGAAGAATTGGTGAAAAAAATCTTGGAAAAGACTCAGCTAGAAGTTCCCCAATCGGTTCTTGAGAAAGAACAGGTAGCTCTGCTGCGAAGGTGGTTGAGTGAACGACCTCAGCAACCGATTAATCAGGAGGAGTATGAAGAATTGCAAAAGAAGGCTAGAGAAGAAGCTGAGCAGTCATTACGGAAACAATTGCTGTTAACTCGAATTGCCCGAGAGGAAAAAATTGAACTCACTGAAGAGGAATTAAATGAAGAATTACGGAAAATTGGCCAAAAAAATAATTTGACTCCTTCTCAGGTCCAGCAAATACTTAAAAACCAGGGACGCTGGGAAGAGATGAAGCATTCTCTGCTTCTCCGCAAGACAATTGACTTTTTAATGGATTCAGTTATAATAGAATGAAAAATAATTCCATGACATTAATCCCCTTTATCGTTGAGCAAGAAGGCCGAACCGAGCGTGCTTATGATATTTTTTCTCGGTTGTTGAAGGACCGAATAATTTTTATCGGCCAACAGATAACTGATGACCTGGCGAATTTGGTGATAGCGCAATTGCTTTATTTAGAAGCCGAAAATCCTGAGGGGGAGATTTCTCTTTATATAAATTCGCCGGGAGGAAGTATTACTGCCGGCTTAGCCATTTATGATACCATGCAGTTTATCTCCGCTGAGGTGACCACCATTTGTGTTGGCCAAGCCGCTAGTATGGCCGCTGTTTTACTGGCCGCCGGGAGTCGGGGCAAACGTTATTCTCTCCCTAACTCCCGCATTATCCTTCATCAACCTTTTGGTGGTTTCCAAGGGCAAGCTTCTGACGTGGCCATTCAAGCCAAAGAGATTTTACGCATAAGAGAAAATATAAATCAAATTCTGGTGAAGCATACCGGTCAGCCTCTGGAAAAGATCCAGAAAGATATTGAACGGGATTTTATTATGACTCCTTCGCAGGCGTTAGCCTATGGTCTGATTGATGAAATTATTCAAACCAGAAAGGCGGCCCCAGGCAAGTCTTCCCGGAAAACTAAGTCAAAAATGAAAAATAACAAAAATAAATAGAGAAAGTCTCATGGATGATCAAAAAGATAGAACAATTAATACTTTGGCCAAATGCAGTTTTTGCAATCGGCCTCAATCAATGGTCAATAAATTGATCGCTGGCCCGAGTGGAGTTTATATCTGTGATAATTGTGTGGAACTGGCTCATTCGATTGTTTTTGCCGAGAAGATTGAAAACAAGAAAAAAAAGTATTCTCATGCGGCCCTGACTCCTCAGCAAATTAAAAAAGAGCTGGATGAATATATTGTGGGCCAGGAAGAAGCCAAGAAAAAAATCTCGGTGGCAGTTTACAACCATTATAAAAGGATAGCCCTGGCTGAAGCAATTGATGATGTTGAATTGACCAAAAGTAATATTCTTCTCATTGGTCCCACCGGATCAGGTAAGACTTTAATGGCTCAGACCTTAGCCAAAATTCTCTCAGTACCTTTTGCTATTGCTGACGCTACCTCCCTGACCGAAGCTGGCTATGTCGGAGAAGATGTGGAGAATATCATTTTGAAGTTATTTCAGGCGGCTAAGGGCAATATTGAGAAAGCTCAAAAAGGTATTATTTATATCGACGAAATTGATAAAATCAGCCGAAAAAGCGAAAGTCCCTCCATCACTCGGGATGTTTCCGGGGAAGGAGTTCAGCAGGCTTTGCTAAAAATTCTGGAAGGCACGGTGGCAAATGTTCCTCCTCAAGGTGGTCGGAAACATCCTTATCAGGAATTTATTCCTATTGATACTACCAATATTCTTTTTATTTGCGGCGGAGCTTTCATTGGCCTAGAAAAAATTATTGCCCAACGGATTGGTCGGACTCAGGTAGGTTTTAAACAGGCCGGCCCGCGAGGGCGAGCTAAAGCCCTGGATGAACTTTACCGAGAGCTTATTCCTCAAGATCTGATTAAATTCGGATTGATTCCCGAATTAGTGGGACGAATTCCGGTGGTGGCTACTTTTCATGATTTGACGGAAAAAGACCTGGTGGATATCCTGACCAAGCCAAAAAATGCTATAATAAGACAGTACCAAAAATTATTTGAGACAGAAGGCATCAAATTGGAATTTACGCGGGAAGCTTTAAATATGATTGCCCGTCGTTCCATGGAGAAGAAATTAGGGGCTCGTGGATTAAGGAGTATTATCGAGGATTTGATGGTTGATTTGATGTTTTATCTGCCTTCGTTGGAGAAAAACACCACCATAAAAATCACCAAGAAAATGGTAGAGCAAAACCAATTGACTTTCCGCCTACCCAAACAGGCGGTTGGGGTTTAAAATGGAATATAAAATCAATTCCGAAGTTATCAGCAATATCCCTTTAATTCCTTTAAGAGATCTCATTGTTTTCCCTTCGACACTAGTACCTTTTATCATTGGCCGGCAGTCATCGATTAAAGCTCTGGAAAGAGCCACTTCCAAAGATAAGTTGATTTTTTTGTCGGCCCAAATGGACGCTTCTCTGGATAATCCCCGCCCTCAGGACATTTACACCATGGGTGTCGTGGCTAAAATTGTCCGGGCAGTGAAGATGGATGACCGTAATATAAAGATAATAGTCGAGGGCAAAAAAAGAGCTCGTATTCTGGAATATTTGAGCACCTATCCTTTCTACCAGGTATTGATTAAAGAAGTTCGGGAGTTTGAAGAAGACAATGTCGATTTAAGAGAAACCTTAAAAAAGGTGCTGGATCTCTTTGAGGAATATTTGAAATTAAGTCAAAACGCCAGTTTTGATTCCATTATTCCTGCTTTACGCGATAATAATCCAGGCCGAGTGGCCGATATAATTTCTTCTCACCTTTATGTCTCTTTAGAAGAGAAGCAGAATCTTTTAGAGACCATCAACTCTAATGAGCGGATCCGTCGTCTGGTGTTTGTGCTGGAAAATGAATTAATCAAGATTCACGCCCAGACGGGCAAAGGGGGACGCAAAAGGTCTAAAACAGGAGCTCCTTTCCGCAGCCAGAAACAGAAAGTATTTCCCTCGGGAATTAATATGCGGAGCAAAGAAGATCAACCCAATGAAATAGAAGAGTTAAAGGCTAAAGTAGCTGAAGCAGGCATGCCTAGAGAGGCTGAAGAAAAGGCCTTAAAGGAAATCGAGCGTTTGGAATCAATGCCGCCTATGTCGGCTGAAGCCACTGTCTGTCGCAATTATCTGGATTGGTTGATTTCTCTACCTTGGAATAAAAAATCGCGGGAAAAAAGAGATTTGAAGTTAGCGGCCAAAATCCTGGATGAAGACCATTATGGCTTGGAGAAAGTTAAGGAAAGAATTCTGGAATACCTCTCGATCCGCCAGCTAGTGAAAAACCCCCGAGGAGTGATTCTGGGACTCATCGGTCCTCCGGGAGTAGGCAAGAGTTCTCTCGGAAAATCGATTGCCCGGGCGACGGGTCGAAAATTTGTCCGCCTCTCCTTGGGTGGAGTGAGAGATGAGGCTGAAATTAGAGGCCATCGACGGACCTACATCGGAGCTTATCCCGGTCGGATAATCCAAATGATTAAAAAAGCCGGGACCAAAAATCCGGTTTTTCTCTTGGACGAAGTCGACAAAATGAGCATGGATTTTCGGGGTGACCCAGCCTCGGCTTTGATGGAAGTCTTAGACCCTGAACAAAACAGCACCTTTCTCGACCATTATATTGACACCGAGTTCGATCTTTCTCAGGTGATGTTTATTGTCACAGCTAATATGATTGAGCCGATTCCCAAACCCTTGGTTGACCGGATGGAAATTATCCGCATTCCAGGGTATACCGAAGATGAAAAACTCCAAATTGCTAAGCATTTTCTCGTGCCCAAGCAGATGAAAGC
The DNA here is from genome assembly GCA_003648765.1 of Candidatus Aminicenantota bacterium. Taxonomy (GTDB): domain Bacteria; phylum Acidobacteriota; class Aminicenantia; order Aminicenantales; family Aminicenantaceae; genus JdFR-80. The sequence goes on along the minus strand of QMPV01000043.1, from coordinate 5,876 downwards.
TCATGGTTTAAAGCCGCATAATTTACATATCAGTGATAAGGCTCTTCAGAAAATAATCCGAGAATATACCCGAGAGGCTGGTGTGCGGAATCTCGAGCGAGAAATCACCAGTATTTGCCGGAAGGTAGTTAAAAAAGTAGTCAGTAAAGGTAAAGATTATAAAGAGAAAGTTACGCCTCGTAATTTGGAAAAGTATTTGGGTATTCCCCGCTACAAACGTACAGAAATTGACCGTAAGGATGAAGTCGGGGTAGCTTTGGGTATGGCCTGGACAGAATTTGGCGGAGAATTGCTATCTTTTGAGGCCACGAAAATTCAGGGTAAGGGGAATTTTACCTTGACTGGACAATTGGGCGAAATTATGCAGGAAAGCGCCCAAGCGGCCTTTAGTTATGTGCGGGGTAAGATGTATGATCTGGGTATTTCCCAGAATGTTCATCGGGACTTTGATATCCATATTCATGTACCCGAGGGGTCGGTGCCCAAAGAAGGCCCTTCGGCCGGAATTACCATTGCTACGGCCATTATCTCTTTACTGACCGGAATTCCAGTTAGTAAGAAAGTGGCCATGAGTGGTGAAATAACCCTCAAAGGTAAAGTTCTGCCGGTGGGGGGCATCAAAGAAAAATTATTAGCGGCCTACCGGGAGGGGATTAAAGTGGCTATCCTGCCTTTGGATAATAAACCTGATCTTAAAGATCTCCCCAAAAAATTGAAAGAAAATATGACCATCCATTTTGTTGACCATATGGATCAGGTTCTGGACATAGCCCTAGTTGAAGATATCAGTCAATACGCTGAGAGGAAGAAGGCTGAAAACAAAAAAAAGGCCGAAATAGCCCAAGAAAAAGAAAGTGAGGAGCCTCAGGCTCCCGATCAACCAGTAACTCATTAATTAGCAACAATAAATTAGCTTTTTTCGTAGTCCAAAAATAATTCAAATTACCAAAAAAGGAGAGGTAGTAAAATGGCTGAGTTGAATTTACTTGAGCTTGAAGACAAAGACTTAGACCAATTGGTGGCTATTGCCGAAGAAGTTGGAGTTGAAGAAGAGGAAATAGAGCAGAATGACCGTCATAGTCTGATGTTTAAAATACTCGAAGCTCAAGCTCGGAAGAACGGTTTGCTTTTTTCCGAAGGAGTTCTCGAATGTCTGGAAGACGGCTTTGGATTTTTACGCGCTCCTGAATTTAGTTATCTCCCTAGTCCTGATGATATTTACGTTTCCCCTTCTCAAATTAGGAAGTTTCAGTTGCGCACAGGAGATACTATCTCCGGGGTAGTTCGTCCTCCGAAAAACGGAGAGAAGTATTTTGCCTTAATTAAAATTGAAGCCATCAATTTCATGCATCCTGATGTAATAATCGAGCAGAGACGGAATGTTCATTTTGAACACCTGACACCTTTATATCCCTTTGAAAAAATCAAATTGGAGGATGGCAATCCCAAGAATCTCAACGCCAGGGTGATGGATTTATTGACGCCTATCGGTAAGGGACAGCGAGGCCTGATTGTTTCTCCCCCCCGGGCTGGCAAGACCACTCTTTTGAAAACCATTGCTAAATCAGTTGAGAAGAACCATCCGGAAATTTATCTGATCGTACTCTTGGTAGCTGAGCGACCTGAAGAAGTTACTGATTTTAAACGCAGTGTCAAGGGTGAAGTAGTGGCCTCGACATTTGATGAACCTCCGGCCAGAAATGCCCAGGTAGCGAATATTGTACTGGAGAAAGCCAAACGTTTAGTGGAATTGAAAAAAGATGTGGTTATCTTACTGGATAGTATCACTCGGCTGACTCGGGCCCACAATTCAATTTTACCTCCTTCGGGAAAGGTTCTCTCAGGTGGAATCGATGCCAATGCTTTAAACAAGCCCAAGAAGTTTTTTGGTTCCGCTCGAAAGGTGGAAGAAGGCGGTAGTTTAACCATTATTGCCACAGCTTTGGTTGATACTGGCAGCCGGATGGATGAGGTTATCTTTGAAGAGTTTAAAGGCACAGGTAATATGGAGATTAATCTCGACCGTCGCTTAGTGGATAAACGGCTCTTTCCGGCTATCGACATTAATCGCTCAGGTACTAGAAAAGAAGAATTACTTATTCCGGAGAAAGACCTTAACCGCATCTGGATCTTAAGAAAAGTTCTTAGTCAACTTAACGAAGTGGAGGCCATGGAGCTGCTTTTGGAAAAAATGGCCAAGACTAAAACCAACAAAGATTTTCTAGAGGCTATGAGCCGCGGCCTCTAAATCAGAATTCTTTTCTTTCTCTTTAAATCAATAATTGCTCGATCAATCAATCAATCAATCAATCAATCAATCAATCATTCATTCATTCATTCATTCATTCCCCTAGTTAAATTGGCGAAGATTCATAACTGGAAAGTTAGGGGCGGCTCTTCATCTTGCCCAAAGTTCATTTCGCCCTCCGCAGGAGGCAGGCTCAGATTCTTTGCTTTCACCCTTTGAAGAATAAAAATTTGGCTCATCGCAAAAAAGAATACCTAATAGTTTAAAATATTTATTAAGAAGTAGTTCAGCTCACCATGTCCACAGATCCTTCGTTTGACTCCATATTCTGGCTTTAATGATAGCATTACTCTAGGGCAAACGCATGAGACAAGATTACGAGGTACATCACTTATATCTTTGCTTTTAACTTAAGTCACTCTGGAAAAAATTTCTCTTTTTAAGCTCAGGTATCCATTATTGCGATGAACCAAAATTTTTTGTCATATCTGGGTTAGTTTAATTTAAAATCGTCTTTCTAGAACCATTTCTCCCCAGAATCAACGGAAAGGGGTAAATAAGATAATTGAAAGGACAATGCATTTTTAAGCCAGATAACCAGTAATTGTTTTTCTTAGGCGCTTTCCTTCAATTCAGAGGTGAAAACAAAGACCCAACCTCAACTTAATTATTATGCCTCCCTTCTCCAATAGGAGGGCCGAGTACAGGACTGACAGCTTAAATTATTTAAATTTTAGAATCTTGCAATTTATTTAATATCAATAAGATAGAGCAATTCTTTTTAATATAATTCCTCTGTAATTTTTCTTTATGTAAAAGAGAGAGTGAGAAATTTACCTCGAGTTAACTCGAATAGGGAAGAGAGGTCCCTAGTGAAAAATAATCTTGGTCTCTACTTTAAGCTGAATAAGGGACAATTTTTCTAAATTTTAAAAAGAGCCACCCAGACTTGAGATCAATCCCTGCAAATTTCTTGGGTTAATCGTGAGTTTTCTGTTGAAAATTCTGGGAAAAAAGGGATAAACTTATCTGAGTAAGGAAAAGTGGGCATGATTAAATTTTGGCTGGGAGGCTTCTTTCAGCCCGAGTTCTTTCGATTTTTTCAGGGGAGGCTTTAAATGAAAAACTATAATTACGGCTTTTTAAAGAAAGGTTTGTTTTTTCTTATTATTTTGGCCTTTTTAATGACAACTTGGCCGGTAAGCGCAGCTGAACCGGTTCAACAAATCACATCTCCAGAGAAATTTTTTGGTTTTCAGTTAGGCAGTGACCGTCACATTGCCCGCTGGGACAAAATTGTGGAGTATTTTTATCTTTTAGAAAAGGAAAGTCCCTTAATTAAAGTGGTTGATATGGGGCCCTCAACCATGGGGCATCCTTTTTTAGTGGTTTTTATTTCGGCTGCTGAAAATTTAGCTCAATTGGAGCATTATCGCCAAATTAACGCTCTACTAAGCGATCCTCGCGGTTTGAAGGAGGAAGAAGTAAAGAGATTAATTAAAGAAGGGAAGGCTGTCATTTGCCAGTCAATGAGTCTTCATGCTACGGAGATTGGGGGCACGCAGATGGCTCCGGAACTGGCCTATGACCTTTTAAGTCGTCAGGATGAAGAAACGCAACGGATTCTGGAGAATGTCATTTTTGTCATGATTCCTTGTTTTAATCCTGATGGCCAAATAATGGTGACTGATTGGTATAATAAGACTCTCGGTACCGAATACGAAGGTTCCAGTTTGCCCTGGCTATATCATAAATATGCCGGTCACGATAATAACCGTGACGGTGATTACTTGAATCTGGTGGAATCTAAGTATGCCGCTAAAATTCTTTATCGAGACTGGATTCCCCAAGCCTATATTGACCATCACCAAATGGGCAGCTATGGAGCTCGTTTTTATGTACCTCCTTATTGTGATCCAATCCGGCCTTATGCCGATCCTTTGATCTGGCGGGAAATCAGCTGGTTTGGCGCTCACATTGCTTTAAAATTAGAAGAAGCCGGTAAAACTGGTGTTATCAACGATGCTCAATTTCCTGGATGGGGACATTTTGGCTGGCATTGGATTACACCTTTTCATAATATTGCGGGCATGTTAACTGAGTCGGCCAGTGTGCGGATAGCCACGCCTATTTTTATTCACCCTGATCAACTGCGGGCCGGCGGGCTTCAATTTCCTGAATATGAACCTCAAACGACTTTTCCCCATCCTTGGCCGGGCGGCTGGTGGCGTCTCCGAGATATAGTTGAACAAAAGAAAATTTCAGCCTGGGCCCTCTTGGATATTGCGGCCCGGAATAAAGAGACTCTTCTCTGGAATGCCTATTTAAAAGCCAAGAGACAGACAGAGCGAGGGGCCCAAGGCAAACCTAAGGCCTATCTCGTCCCTCCCACCCAGCATGATTATCTGACTGCCGTAAAAATGATAAATACTCTCTGGTTATCAGGTGTAGAAATCAAGCAGGCTTCTCAAGACTTTCAGGTGGATGGAGTAATTTATCCTAAAGGAACCTTTATTATTTCTTTAGCTCAACCCAAAATGGGCTTAATTCGAAATCTTCTCGGCAGAACTTTTTATCCTGATAATGAATGGACCAGGAATAGAGATGGGTCGCCGCGACGTCCTTATGATCTGGCCACTCACACTATGGCTGAGTTTATGGGGGTTCGGGTGGATCCAGTAAATGAGTCGGTTCGAGTCAATGGTTCTATAGTGCAAGAACCGATTAAGGTCAAGGGCACTCTCGAGGAGAGTAGGGAAGGCCTTTATTGTTTTGATGGACGATTAAACGATAGTTTCCGGGTGGTTAACTTAATTTTAAATCAGCAGGCGGGTCAGCTCTGGCGAGTTGATCAACCGACGGGCCACCTAAAACCGGGAGATTTCCTGGTTAAGTCGAATAAGGTTGATCTTTTGAAAAAGATAGCTGAAGAAACGGGTGTCAGTTTTAAAGCCTTGTCGGCCAAGCCGGCCAAAGGGGTTCATCCGCTGAAGAGGTTGCGGGTAGCTATGTATCAGCGATACTGGGGCGGTAACATGGATGAAGGCTGGACCCGGTTGTTATTAGAAAAATTTGATTTTCCTTACAAGTCAATTAAGGACAAAGACATAAAAAGTGGGCAATTTCAGAGTCAATATGAAGTCTTGATTTTACCTCATGATTCAGCAGGAATGATTTTAGGACAGATGAAAGGCAACTCTCCCTATCGTCGCTATAGGTCATCTGTGCCGCCAGAATATCGGAGTGGTTTAGGTGAAGATGGTTTGGCCAAGATAAAAGAATTTGTTCGCCAAGGAGGCCGTTTGGTTACCTTAGGCAATGCTGGTGAAGTAATTATTGAAAAATTTAATCTCAGTCTAAGAAATGTTGTTCAAAATGTTGATTCTAAAGAGTTTTTCTGTCCAGGTTCCACCCTGAAAGTGTACTTTAATAACCAAGATCCTTTGGCTTATGGCTTACCTGAAGAAGGATATATCCTTTTATGGTTTAATCCAGTCTTAGCCATTACGCCCTCAGCCCAAAGTGATCAATATCGGACAATTGTCCGTTATCAAGCGAGGGACCTCCTTCAAAGTGGCTGGCTGATCGGCGAAAAATTAATCGCCAGGAAATCGGCTATGGTGGCTGT
>QMPV01000042.1 GCA_003648765.1 Candidatus Aminicenantota bacterium | reverse complement strand
CGGTCTGTTTTAGGTGAAGTTGTCCACTGATAGAGTTGCTTACTTTTCAGGTTATATATCCAGATATCACTATTTCGTTTGTTCTCTGGGGAGGGTCCCGTCACGGTGAAAGCCAGGTTCGTGCCATCAGGAGAAAAGGCCAAGTCGGAGAGTCTATAAATGTGCAAAGTTTGCTCGGCTGTCAGTGACTTTTTAGTTTTGGCTGCTTCTTGAGCCAGGAGTTGGGGCCAGATAAAGTTGAAGATTAAAAAGACAAGGAAAAAGCAAAACAAAGTATACCTAAACCTGCGGTTCTCATTCATGGATTCCTCCTTTTCAATAAATATCTTATCTAACTGGATGGTTGATAGCAAAAGTCTTTTTTGGGGCGGAGCTCGTTCCTGTCGGCAGCGATTGGCTGGAGATTTTAGGTGTTTTGGGAGCGGTCAAAAACTGAGAGGCGTCGTAAATTAGAGATTTAAAATTTGAAACTGAGGCCGAAGCGGTATTTGGGGTCAACCCGCGTTTCCAGAGGGTAGACAACCTCCGAATAAAGGAAGAAGAAGTTAGTTCCGAAAGTTAGATAAGGAAATTGATAACCTGTGTTGCGGGAGAATTGGTATCCTCCACCCAGATAGAAATTAAAAAGGAGGATTTACCTGCTCATGGCCAGAAGGGATGAGCAGAGTGGATTTTATTGCTTATTCCGCGTGGACATGGCCGCCTGAGTGAGCTTCCGGGGACTGTTTGGTCTCCAGGGAGGAGGGCTTTTCTGGTTGGCCTGTTTTGGGGAATAACTTTCTCAAAGTTTGGGTGTTGATGGCGACAATGACTGTACTTAGGGACATTAATAAAGCGCCGAATGCAGGATTGATAACCACTCCGAATTTGGACAAGACACCCGCCGCCAACGGCAGGGCGATAATATTATAACCAGCCGCCCACCAGAGGTTCTGGAGCATTTTGGTATAAGTTTTTTGTGAGAGAAAAATCACCCGGGCTACTTCTTGCGGATTGTTTTTAACTAAGATAAGGTCAGCACTTTCTATGGCCACATCGGTACCGGCCCCGATGGCTATACCCACGTCAGCCGTCACCAGGGCTGGAGCATCATTAATACCGTCACCCACCATGGCCACCTGGTAACCTTTTTCTTTCAGCAATTTGATTTTGTCTGCTTTTTCTTCAGGTAAAACCCGGGCGAAGTAATCATCGATGCCCAGCTCACCAGCCACGGCCTCGGCAACTTCCTCGGCGTCACCGGTTAACATAAAGACGGTAATACCTTTGGCTTTCAGTTCTTGAATAGCCACCGCTGATTCAGGTCGGATTTTATCGGCCAGGGCAAAAGCTCCCAGGAGCTGGTTGCCTTCCAGAGTAAAGATGACGGTTTTTCCCTGGGATTGGAGTTTCTTAATCCGGTCGTCTCGGATCTCCAGTCCCTTTTCTTTTAAAAGATTAGGGCCGCCCACAAGGATCTGGCGACCTTCAATCCGCCCCAGTATTCCTTTTCCCGGGAGGATTCTGGATTCTTCAACGGCGGGAATTTCAATTTCTTTTTGGCCGGCATAGTCGACAATAGCCCGGGCGATGATGTGTTCTGAATTCACTTCGACTCCTGCGGTCAGCCGGATCAACTCTTTTTCCGGAACGAAGGCCACGACATCGGTTACGCCGAATTGGCCTTCAGTTAAGGTACCGGTTTTATCGAAAACCACAGCGGTGATGTCTTTGATTCTCTCGAAGGCCCGCCGGTCCCGGATGAGAGTGCCGGACTTGGCGGTGATGGAAGTAGACAGAGCGACCACCAGAGGAATGGCTAACCCGAGGGCATGAGGACAGGCAATCACCAGCACCGTCACCGCTCGCTCCAGAGCAAAGTCAGGTCGGCGCAGAAGACTCCAGACGGTATAAGTGATTAGGCCACCGCCCAAAGCAACATAGAAAAGGAGCGCCGCCGCCCGATTGGCCAGATCTTGGGTTTTGGATTTACTGGCCTGCGCCTGCTCGACCAATTTAATCACTTGGGCCAGATAGGTTTCTTCACCGGTTCGTTCGATAAGGACTTTCAGGGCGCTTTCTCCGTTGATGGCTCCGCCGATGACTTTATCTTCGACAGTTTTAAAAACGGGTTTGGATTCTCCCGTGAGCAGGGATTCATTCAGATATGATTCGCCTTCGATAATTTTTCCGTCGGAGGGAATTTTTTCTCCAGGTCTGACTAGAACTATATCACCGGCTTTTAGCTCGGCCACCGGAATATCAATGATTTTTTCCTCCCGGTAGAGATGAGCCACTGTGGGCATGATTTTCACCAGTTCTTCCAGAGCCCGGGAAGCACCCAGCACACTCCGGGCCTCAATCCAGTGCCCGAGGAGCATAACGTCAATTAAAGTCGCCAATTCCCAGAAGAAATCTTTACCGGCCAGAAAAAAGACGGTCCCAGTGGAATAGCCGAAAGCCACCGTGATGGCCGTGGCAATCAGAGTCATCATTCCTGGTTGGCGGTTCTTGAGTTCTTTAGCCGCCCCTTTAAGAAAGGGCCAACCACCGTAGAAATAGATGACCGAAGAGAGAAAGAAAAGCACCAGTTTTTGATAAGGGATGACCAGCCGGAATTGGAACCAGCTCTGGATCATTTCAGAAAAGAGGAGAATAGGGACAGTCAGGAGGAGCGATAGCCAGAATCTCTTCTTGAATTCTTGGATATGATGGGCGTGATGGCCTAAATGAGGAGAGGTTGGCGAAGGATGGTGCTGGTGCGAGACGGAAGGAGTTGGAGGCGGAGAAGGATGAGTCTGAGGGGAATGGGGAGATGCTCCATGAGACGAATTATGGCCGTCGTGGTGAGAGTGATGGTCGGAATTATTCTTTTTCATTTTCCCTGGTCCTGATACTTACAGCCTCTTCCACCGGGAGGATGGCGATTAAACCGTCGCCTTTATATCCGGTGTGGGCTTTGTTGAGAATAATTTCTTTGACTTGGGCCGCCATCGCTTCTGAGCAGACCAGCTCAATTTTGACCATTGGGGTATAGCTGGAGCTTAATTCAGCCGAAAGATGAAGCTGGTTAGGGTCAATTTCGTCTCCTAGGGATTTGATTTCCAGGGCCGTGAGACGGGGAGCGTTTATTTCCTTTAAGGCGGCGATGACTTCCGAGGCTAAGAATTGTCTGAGATAAGCTTTGATTAATTTCATTTTCCAGACCTTAGATTAGTCGGGTTAAGAAAGTAAATCTCTTTTTTTCTGTTCAAATTCTTCCTTATCGATTTCGCCTCGGGCATATCTTTTCTTGAGAATCTCCAGACTGTTTTCTGATTGAGATTGTTCTCCCGGCTTGGACTGAATGAGCCACCTGATAAGGAGAATAACTGCCACCAGAACAGCCAGCCAAAAAAGCCACATAAAGCCTCCCCACATCCAATGACCTGACCACATTTTTCCCTCCTTATAATTTAAATGTTATCTCCTCATGAGGAGAAGATATTTTGATGTTTTTTTAATCATAAGGTTTAACCTTATGGCTACAAACCTCCGGGGGATTAATTGAAGACGGCTGATAAACATTCTCCTTTATTTCCCCAGACATATAAGCTTGTCTTTAATTCTACATTATCTATATAATTTGTCAAGATAAAAACCGGGGCGTGTGCCATAAAAAACATAAAGAAAGAAAAAATAGACATTTTGTAAACATCAAAAGTAGACGCCGGGTGAATAGAGAAAGAGTGGAGTTCAGCCAAAATATTAGCTTTCAGACTAACTTTAAAGTTGCCGGACTCGGTCTCTAGTAATTTATCTCTCACCTGATGTCTACTTTTGGTTCACTTTTAGTCTACTTTTGTTTTTTACGTAACAGATAAAAAAAAGGAAGTCAGCTGATAATAACAAAAAGAGGGTTGAAAAATAGAGGTAATGGGAATAAGGGACGAAAATTGATAAAAAGCGGGGGGAAGAGACGGGGTTGATGGGATTACATAGGTTATTGGGTGTCAGACCTTCGAACAATGTAAATTTATTTCTCTATCCTTTTGACAATTGCCTTCTAATGGCTGACCCCGAATTTCCAAATTTCGATCGGCTCAGAGGAGGAATAGAGATGAAAGTGATTAATTTTCTAGAAGAGACAATTTGAGTTAATAAGACCAGGAGGCCGTTAGCCAAATGTTTGGGCTAAAGTTATGAAGAATTCTTGCCGACTTGGGTATCAGGGGACTTAGGCCTTTAATTCAGGCTGAAGAGAATTAACAGGAGAGTTATTCCCAGAAGGGGGTTAAGAAATTTGAAGCCTCTTTTCAGATAGATTTTTAGTCCTGAGTGGAGGTAACCTCTTAATTGGAGCAAAAGAGGCAGGGAAAAGGCCATACTTCCCACAAAAGGAATAAAATTGGTTGTCGCCAACCTCCAAAGGAGGAAAACTAGTAAGTTATAGACCAGGATAGCTAAAGCGGTGGCCCGGACGCCAGTTTTTTCGCCAGCTGTCACTGAGAGCACGGGTAAAGAAGCTCGCAGATAATCAGTCCGGTAATAGGCAGCAATCAACCAAATATGAGCCAGAGACCAGACAGCCACCAACGAGAAAAGGATGATGGCCGGTGCTTCTAGTCGAGAACTCCAGACGGAGTAACCCGCAGCGATAGGCATCCCACCAGCCAGGGCCCCGACTACCAGACCAAAGGAGGTTCTTCTTTTAAGGAGGATGGTGTAGAGGAGAAGGTCGATTAAGAAGCCACTGAAAATCAGTAAGCCAGCCAAGTGACTCAAATGCCAGCCAAGGATGAGGCCGGTCGTCAAGAATAGAGAAGAAATTAGCAAAGCCAAGCCAGGAGGGAAGGTTCCCGCCGGTAGAGGACGATGGCGGGTTCTGAACATTAGAGAATCGATATCCCGGTCAAAAAACATGTTTAAGCCAGTGGTACCACTGATGGCTAAACTCAGAGAGGCGCCGAGAACAAGCAACCGGGAGTCAATTTTCCAGTGAGAAGCAATTAAATATCCTAGGAGACCGGTAAACACCAATAAACCGGTCTGTTTCAATTTAAAGAGACGGGATAAGGCGAGCCACCAGCTGACTTTCTCGAGGTGCATTCTTTCCTTGGAGATTGAAAGCAACAAGGTCTTAACTCGTTGTCTTAAGAGGCTTCTTCCTGGGGTGAGGTTTGTGCTTCCCCCGCCAGCCAGAGAGCTAGGGGGCGATAAAGGGCGTGGGCGAATTTGGTAAAGGGTGCGGTGACCAAGAGGTTAAAGACGATCACTAAGTGGACGGCGAAGGCAATGTAGGTCGGCCAGGGGAGGTTAAGCCATTTAAAGATATCGAGGATGAAACCAGTCAGTCCAGCTAGAAACATCCAAATCAGAAAGAGCCAATCACTGGGATGTGAATATTGAGAGTAACTGTTGGAACGTCGCAGGCGAAGGAGAATAAAATAACCGGCCCCATAAATTAGAACTAACCCAAAGATGATGCCGGTAACTTTAGCCACTGGGCGCAAAAATTCGGGAAAGCCAAAGAAGTCCACCCCAAAAACAAGAATTGTGGCCAAGAATAAACCCGCGAATCCCCAGAACAAAGCCAAATGAGGAAGATAACGCTCACTTTCTTCACAATCCCGGAAGCGTTTCTGGAGAAGAACTTCGTTAATTAAGACCTGAATGAAGCCCACTAGTAATTTCTGCGGACTTCGTCGCGGCGTGGTGGGGTTTTTGGTCAAGCTTTTGACCATGATAAAAATATGAACGAGAGCAAAAAAAGCGATGAAGAGACCCATGACTAAGCCGGCATTATGTAAAAAATCCAGGCCGATAAAAGAGAGGGGCACCGCTTTAGTAGTTTCTGGATGAGGATTGCGGAAGTAAATGATGCCTAAGGTAGCTAGAATAGTTAAAACTACCCACGTAACCCAGGAAGAAATTCGGCCGTAAAAGAGGTCAGCTATTTTCCCTAATGAATACTGACGAATGGCCCAGCGACGCAGGGCCATCATTAATCCTCCGGGATCAGCTTCCCTCGGGCAGGAGTCAGAGCATTCACCGCAGTAATAACAGAGCCAAAGATCGGGAGCAGCGGTTATTTTTTCCTCTATCCCTAAAAGAGAATAACGGATTAGTTTGCGAGGAAAAGAATAGTTTTCATTAGTTAAGGGACAAATAGCCGTGCAATTACCACAGCTATAGCAAGCCGAAATATCAAAAGCTCCTAGTTTCTTGACCCGATCAATAAATTCAGGTTTGACTTTGGCCATTTTTTCCTCTTTTTCGATTATTCTCGTGATTTAAAGTCATCACTTGGTGACCAGTTTATATTTGTAATAGCCTTCATCAGTAACTTCCTCGGTTTCTTCAATAACTCCATATTTTCTTAAGGCCATTACCCAGTACATAACTTGGGCCGTAGGTTGTCCCAAGTGCGTAGCTATTTCCGGGATGGTTAATGGTTTTTCTTTCAGAGCAGAGATGATTTTGTCCCGAAAAAACATCTCAGCTTTAATAATTTCCATTAATTCTTTTTCTGAAGGAACCATTTTTTTCTCCTTCATTAATCAACTACTTTCTGTAGCCAGGGCTTCGATCATGGCCTGGACTTGCTCATCGGTATAACCTTCAAGATGAAGAGCATCTTGGGGACAAACAGGCACACAGCCGCCACAACCTTTACAGAGAGCCCGGTTGATTTCAGCAATTTCTCGCTCACCAAGCGAACCTTTAGTAATAGCTTCGTAAGGACAGGCCTCGGCGCAGAGCCCACACCACTGGCAGCGTTCCACATCGACAAAAGCAATGAGAGGTTCAAGTTCAACATATCCCTTGATAAGGAGAGCTGCGGCTTTGGCAGCTGCAGCCAGGGAGGAGGCGGTACTTTCGGCCGAATTTTTGGGCCCCTGGGCTGTCCCAGCTATGAAGACTCCGTCAATTACAGTTTCCACGGGGCGGAGTTTGGGGTGAATTTCATTAAAGAAGCCGTCTTTGCCGATAGGAAGTTTCAATAAGTTGACTAATTCTGAATTTTCTCGGGGGACCATTCCGGTCACTAGCACAATTAAATCAGTGGCCAACTCGAGTTCTTCGCCAGCGGTCAGAAGGTCTTTTACTTTTATTTTCAATTGGCCATTTTCGGGAATAACCTGAGGAGGCTCGTTCTCAGCAAAGCGGATGAAGACCGAACCTTGACGACAGGCGTCTTCATAGAGAGTCTCAAATTTGCCGTAAGTACGAATGTCGCGATAGAGATGAAATTGATGAATAGAGCTATTAATTTCAGTGACCAGCAAGGCGGTATGCACAGCGGCATTGCAACAGAAACGGGAGCAATAGGTATGGGCATTTTCTTCAGCCGCCGGTTGTCGGGAGCCGACACAGTAAATGTAGGCCAGGGATTGAATCGGGCGGCCGTTAAATTCCAGAGTGCCTTTTTCTCGGGATGACTCAACAAGGGTTTTAAATTCTGGCAAAGTAATCACAGCCGATGTTTGGCCGTAGCCGAACTCCCCTTGGTGAGGCTGATAATTTTCAAAACCGGTGGCCACAATAATGGCTCCGACGTTATGAGTAACCGTTTCTTGGCTGGTTTTTATTTTTATTTCAAAATCACCCACACAGCCTTTCTTCTCCACTACTTGAGCCCCGGTATAAAGGGTAATGTTTTCTCTCTGGTAGAGCTCATACAGGAGAGAGGAAATAAGCTGTTGGCCATTTTTCTTATGCGGGTAGAGGGAGGCAAATTTATTCACCCAACCGCCAGCTTGAGATTCTTTCTCCACAATAATTACTTCAATACCCAGATCAGCTAAGGCCAGAGCCGCTCTTAAACCAGCGATACCCGCGCCAATAATCAGGGTTCTCTTGACTGTTTCCAGACGGTAAGGTTTTAAGGGGCGCGTTAATTTGGCTTTGGCGATACCAGCCGCCACCAGCTTGATGGCTTTTTCAGTGGCTCCTTGGGGATCATCAGTGTGAGCCCAGGAATCTTGTTCCCGGAGGTTAACCTGGACATACTGATAAGGATTGAGCCCGGCTCTTTCGGCTGCTCCCCGGAAGGTGAAAAGGTGAAGTTTGGGCGAACAAGAGGCGACTACCAGTCCATCTAATTGGTATTCTTGGATATCTTCAATAATTTCTTGCTGGGCAGCGTCAGAACAGGCGAACATAGTTGTCTTAGCCACCACTACACCTTCCGTGGAAGCAATGGCTTCCCTGACTTTTTCGACGTCAACATAGTCAGAAATATTGCCACCACAATAACAGATATAAACGCCAATTCTCCTACCCGAAGGTGATCCAGAGACGTTATTAGTTGTTGGGAAGTGATTGTTGTGGCTCACGTTCGTCTCCTTATTTTCTCAATATAAACCGCTGCCTGGGTGGCAGCCGCTCCAGCGTGAATAACTGAATCAGGAATATCCATGGGCGAAGCAGCTGTCCCGGCCACAAAGACGCCCTCAAGGCTGGTTTTGCCCGGAGAAATATCCTCTTCTACTTGTTGAATGTAATGAAAGTCATCGAGTTGGAGAGAATTATCCGGAAAGTAGCGTTGGGCTTCGGTGTTGGCCAAAAAGCCTACAGAAAGAATCACCAGATCGTGTTCGGCTTCTCTGACCACACCGCCATGGTCAATATCTTCGTAGCGGACAATCAACTGACCGTCGCCCTTTTCTTCAATTTTAGCCACCTTTCCTTTAACAAAATAAGTGCCCATGGCCTGAGCTTGTTGATAGAATTCTTCGAAACCTTTGCCGAAGGCTCGAATATCAATGTAATAGATGGTGATGTCGGCCAAGGGCAGAGCCCCCATCAGCAATTGGGCCTGTTTAATGGAGTACATACAGCATACCTGGGAACAGATAGGATTGTCCACAGTCCGGTCGCGAGAACCGGTACAAAGAATATAAGCAATGTTGTCTGGGGTTTTACCGTCGGAGGGACGAAGCACTGTATTGTAGGGTCTGGTAGGTGAGAGGAGACGATCCATCTGCATGGAGGTGATGACGTTGGGGAAGCGACCATAGCCATAGGTTTCTTTAAGTTCAGCGGGGAAGAGATTAAAACCTGTGGCCAAAATAATCGAGCCAGTTTCAATTTCTGGCCATTCATCCCGTTGCGAAAAGTCGATAGCCTCAGCCGGACAAACCCGCACACATTGATGACATTCCGAGCAAATGCCACAGTCCAGGCAGCGAGAAGCTGCGTAGCGGACTTCTTCTTCAGTGAGGGGTAATTCTACTTCCTGAAAACTATTTATTCTTTCAGCTGGGGGAATTTCTCGACGAGGTACAGGGGCCAATCGAGTATGATACTTTTGTCTTTTCAGAACTTTTTCTCGAGGTACCGCCGGCGCAGGTTTGGTCCTGTGGAAATCTTTCAGGTTGGTGCCACTCAGGTAAGTTTCAATGGCTTGGGCCGCTTGTTTCCCCTGACCCATAGCGCTGACAATCATGGAGGGACCTGTCACCGCATCGCCCCCGGCAAAGACATAAGGCAGCGAGGTCTGCAGGGTTTCTGGATCAACTTTTACCGAGCCGTCCTTATTGAGTTCCAATTCATCCTTAAAGGGATGAGTGGTAGGCGTAAGACCAATAGCCAGGATGACGAAATCAACTGGAATTTTGTGTTCCGAACCTTTGATAGGCACGGGACGCGGCCGGCCGCTGGCATCAGGGGCCCCGAGCTTCATCCGGATACTTTCAGCGGCGGTCACTTTTCCTTGCTCCCCTAGGAATTTTACCGGAACTCTTAGATATTGAAACTCGACTCCTTCTTCTTCAGCTTCTTTGATTTCCCAGTCGAAGGCTGGCATTTGTTCCCGACTTCGCCGATACTGAATAAAGACTCGTTTGGCTCCCAGGCGGACAGCTACCCGGGCTGAGTCAATAGCTACATTACCGCCGCCGACAACCATCACGGTTTTGCCGCTGAGATCAATCTGGCGACGGCCGAGATTAATGTCTTTGAGAAAGTCCATAGAGGTGACGACCCCTTCGAGGTCCTCCCCTTCAACCTTCAAATGCCGGGGTTCCTGGGCACCAGTGGCCAGGAAAACAGCGTCATAGCCTTGGGCTTTTAATTCTGCCAGTTTTTGAACGCGATGTTTGGTTTTAATGCTGACTCCAAGAGCGGTGATATTTTTAATATCGCGGTCAACCACTTCATTGGGCAGACGGAAGGCAGGAATAGCAAAACGAAGCATGCCACCCGGTTGATCTTCCGCTTCGTAGATGGTGACCTCGTAGCCTTTTTGAGCCAAAAAGTAAGCCGCTGTTAAGCCCGCCGGGCCGGAGCCGATAATAGCAATCTTTTTATCAATCCTTTTTTCCGGAGGGGGAGGCCCATATTCGGGTTCAGGATGACGGGCATAGTAGTAATCGGCAATGAATCTTTTAATGCGGCGAATAGAGAGAGGGCCTTCCTTGATTTCTCGGGCCAGATAAAAATATTCTTTGTTATATCTTTCAACTAATTTTAAATGGTGCGGTTCAGTCAGGAGATTGCGGGTACATTCATTTTCGCAAGGAGCATAGCAGGCCCGACCGAGAGTGCCCACCAAGGGGGCATCCTCCATGATAAGATGAAAGGCTTCTTCAAATTTGCCGCTACGAGCCAGGGCGATATAGCCGTGAGCTTTGATAGAGGCGGGACAGTTGTAAGTACAAGGGGAAGTGCCAATCTTCTCAATAATAGCTTTTTTGGGCACAGCTTGAGGAAAAGGGATATAGGCGGCTCGCCGGGCCACTAGACCGTAATTAAATTGGTCAGGCGCGGCTACTGGGCAGTTGAATTCACATTCCTGACAACCTGTACATTTTGCTGCGTCGACAAAAGTAGCTTTCTTGTGGAGACGGACTTTAAAGCTGCCTTGAGGCAGAGGAGATATCTTTTCTACCTGGGTGGAGGACAATAAAGTAATGTTAGGGTGATGAGCTGTGGCCGCCATTTTTGGGGTGGCAATACAACTAGCGCAATCCAACGTGGGGAAAACTTTGCTCAATAAGATCATTTTTCCCCCGATGGAAGCTTCTTTTTCCACCAGGAGAACTCGATAACCCATATCGCCAAGATTTAGAGCTGATTCCATACCGGCAATGCCGCCACCAATAACTAGGGCATCGTAATCCATTTTCATTTCCCTTTATTGTTTTTTGACTTAGCCGGGGGTGAGTTAGGCGCTGAAGAAGGTGGTGTTTCCCCGGGGGATGACTCTTTTTTCACCGGACCCAACGATTGGAGGGTTTCGTAAAAGGCTTTCATGTGATTGACAAAGGGTTCGGCACAGACTGAGCAGATAGCTGCCATTTTTACTCGAGCTGGCTCAAAGCCGTGTTCTTCGACTAATTGCTGAGCTGCGGTAGCTATCTGGGCAGTGCGATCGGTACAGTCGGGGAGATAAGGGCAGTCAGTTCCATCAGCAGCAATGAAGACTCCGTCAAAACCCTTTTGGAGAGCATAGAGGATCCATTTGGGTTTCAGACCACTGGAGCAGGGAATGGGGAGGACGACCACCGTGGGAGGATAATGAAGATGAGAACTTCCGGCTAGGTCAATCCCGGGATCGGAAATGCTATTTGTTGAAAAAACCAGGATTTTGGGCCGGAAGTCTTCTTGGGTCCGGGACTGACTGTTCTGATCGCGATTGTGGCTGGCCATTATTTCATTCGCTTAATGAAAATCCGAAAGTAGCCTGGTTCGTCAATGGTCCCGAGATACTCGTGACCCACCTTTTTAGCCCAGAGGGGAACATCTCTTTTGGTCCCGGCGTCAGAGGAAAGAATTTCCATGATGCCGCCTACTTTAACTTCGGCAATGGAACGCTTGGCGGCCAGAAGTGGTCCCGGACAAGAGGTGCCCCGGGCATCGACAACTTTATCTGCCTGTAAATTTCTGAGTTCGTCTTCGTTCATTTTAATTACTCCTTAAATTTATTTTTTATAAACATATTTAGATTGACGGTTGTCAATCAATTAAAGAAGATGAAATTTAAATGATTATGTGAAAATCAGCTTCTTCGATGGAGGAAATGTATTCTCCAATGCCACAGACTTCGTCCACCAGGTCGACGAAATCTTCAGGCTTATCGGAGATCCAGATTTTGCCGGCTGTGCCGCATAAGAGGAAGGTGACATTACCCAATTCTTTCGCCTGTTTGTAGTAATCCAGCCAGTAAGGCACATTTGCCCGTTGAAATCCATTGAGTAGCTCTTCTTTGTTGTAGTGGGCCTCACCGGGATCTTGGATTTTATCCGCCACGTCTTTACGGAAAGCGTAGGCTCCTCCCAGAAGCAGAAAGACTTTGACTTCCATATCCTGAGCCACTGCCCCACTCAAAATGATGCCGCCCACAGTGAGTTTTTCCACCCCACTGCTGGCCAGAGCTAAGACCATTTTTTTTGCCATGAGTTCCTCCTAGAAATGATAAATATTATGCCTTGCTAGGTGCATTGTTGAAAATATAGGAAAAGAGGAGAAACATATTAGAAAAACACCTAAAGATTCTCCTCTTGGTAACAAAGGTTTTGATGAAATTTTATACTTACTCAAAGCATATTTTCGACTTATAAAAATTATTTGTCAAGGAAAAATTTTGTTAGTAGCCAATATTATGAAAAGGAGGATTGGGCTGAGTATTTATTGAGTATTTATTAGAATAATGAACTCCGAAAAGGACAAGCTGGCCGGGGTTGGTGGGGCTTAAAAAGTGATGTTTGGTAAGAATTATTTTTTCCTTAAGGACTGGGGAATGGGCCTTTTTAAAAGAAGTGGGCTGAGGTTGGCTGATTTTTAATTTTTTAGGCTTGACCACCGGTCAAATCTTGACTTAAGGTAGAAGTGAAAGGTTGTCATTAATTTTAAGAATGGAGGGAGAAATGATTGTCAAACCAGTCCTCATTTCCAAAGAATCGCCGATTGATCAAGGCTTTATGACTTATCTCTATGGTTATGGAACTCCCATAACTATTGGGGTTTATTTTTGGCTCATTGAAGGGGCGGAGAAAAAAATAATAGTGGATACAGGTGCCTCCGGTGATTTAATTAAAGCCGCAGGTTTTCCCGGAATCAATTATCAGTCCCAGGAAGAGGCTTTGGAAAAAATGGGGCTTTCTCCAGAGGATATTGAAATAGTTATTTTGACCCATCTTCATTTTGACCATGCCGCGGATATGGAGAAATTTAAAAAGGCCGTCTTCTATCTGCAGAAGGATGAATTGGCTTATGCCCAAAATCCTCACCCTACCCAGCAAGGCTGGTTTGTTCTGCCCCCGGCGGATTTACGAGTAGAGTTGATTGAAGGCGATCAGGTTGTGGTGCCTGGCGTGGAGATAATAAAAACTCCCGGTCACACTCCCGGAACCCAAAGTGTCTTGGTGGATACAGACAAAGGCAAGTTATGCATAAGTGGTTTATGTACCATTGAAGCCAATTATTATCCCCCCGAAGAAGCTCAGAAGATGGGTTTTTCAGCTTTTACGCCGGGAATTCATATAAATGCTCTAGAGGCTTTTGATTCTGTCATGAAGATCAAAGAGAAAGCTGAAATAGTGATTGCTCCTCACGATATCAAGTATGCTGAGCAGGAGATTCTGCCTTAAAGGCAGAAAAGTTCTAGTACTTCGGGCTTGAGGGGTGTTCTCTTTTCTCTGTCAGAACAAGGTTAGATTATCTCGGCCGAGGAAAAGAGGAGAAAAGAAAGGAGGCTTTAATGGCCCTGATTTCTTCCCAAGATAAAGAAATTTCTGTCCGAGCTGATGTTCGGCTCAATCGTCTTTACACTACCCTAAGAGGTGAACTTAGCGCAAAAGACCTGGCCGCTCTACCAGACGAACTAAGAAGGGAGGCCAGAAAATTGCGTCCAGGCTATATTGCCATTTCCAATATTAAAGATTTCCGACCCGCTTCGGCCGCCGTGGAGCAAGTTTTGAGTGAGACCATGAAAGCCGCTGTAGAAACTGGAGTTGGTCCAGTAATAAGAGTAGTCTCGCCTGAGAAGAAATATACCCTCCAAGAAATTTCTCAAAAAGAGCATAATTATCAAGCCATAATTTGTAGCTCTCTTGAGGAAGCCGAGGAAAAAGCCCGCCAGATTGAAAAATCTGAAGCCGGTCAGTAATTGGGCTGAAGAACTATCTTTTGGGACCAGAAAAGAGTCTATTGTTGGGTTTTTAATGATTAAAAAAAAGAATATGAGAATTTCGAAAGCGCCAGCTGCGCCGCCTGCGAGTTTTTCTAATGATGGAAAAGAAGAACCCGGTGGGTGTGATTGCTTTGGTGGGTGGGGATGAGGATGTGTTGCTAATGATTAAAAAGAAAACCCCCCTTCCCTCTTTCAGGAAGGGGGGTGGTTATAGCGCTGCTCTTCTGTCAGAGATTAGAACTCAAATCTTATCCCCAGCCGGAGAACTCGAGGATTCAGGACTTCGTTAGCCATGAAGCAGGTGGGGTTGGGCCGGAAGTAACCGTTGTGCATGTAGTAAGTACCTAAATGCTTGTCGTAGCGGCGGTTGATGTGAGCGTTGTTGAAGACATTGAAGAGGTCAGCCATGATGTAAATCCGGCCCCTCTGGGAGTGCTTGATTACTTTCTCTAAGCGCAGGTCGAAATTCCAGAAATTGGGCAGGCGCAGTTTGCCGAACTCCTGACAGTAGACAGTGATACTCCGGCTGCGGGGATTGGGAGCGTTATAGTCGGTGATACCAACGGTGAAGGGAATAACGTGGCCTTGACGAGCATTGAAGTTAAAGGAAATGTTGAAGTCAAGCGGCAACTGATAGAGTCCTGACAGTTTGATGAGCCAGTGAGAAAAGACGTTGATTGAGATCTTACCTGAACCGCCGCCCATAGAAGGAGCATAGATCTTGTTGTCAATGGCCCAGAGATTGGTCGGATTCAGATATCCTTCACCATAGTGAGTGCGTTGGTCTTGAAGGGTGATTGACCCGTTAAGCATCCAGCCGTGGGACAAGCGTTTCTGGAAACGAAGTTCAATGGCTTTGTAATCCCGATAAAATCCAGGCCGACGTTCCATGTAACGATAGTACCGGTAAGGAACACCTGCTTTAAGGAGATAATAGGGCCGACCAGCGCCTTCCTCTGTCGAATAAGAACCTACCTGGCTGGGCACAGTGCCTACTTGGACGTATTCATCCTTGTCAGCCTTGTCGCCTGTTTCAGGATCCCAGGCCAAAGACCAATTAAAGTGGTCTCTCTTGCGATAGAACAGGTCAAGCGCCACCCCGAAGTCGGGCAAAAGCTCATGTTCTACGCCCAGAATAATTTCGGTTGTTCTGGAAGAACCGGCACTTTTGTCTATAGTATAGCGGGGCTTTCCGGTTTTTTGGGGATTATCAATGTCGTAGCTGCCCCACATATAGGGATAATAGTCCCACGGGTCAACCAGGAAATTGCCGTTGTCGTCGAAGACTCGGTCAGGGCTGTAGTCGGTTCCGTTTCTCCGATACCAGTAAAGCTCGGACAGCTCAATTAGTCCATTACCATTGCCGCCCAGGACTGGATCGTCGAACCACCAGAAGCCCATCCAGCCACCGGTGTAGGAGGGATTGAAATAACTACCCCAACCAGTGCCCATGAATTCACCGTACATAGCAAAGCTCAGTTTGGCGATAGTTTTTCCGGTACCAAAAACGTCATAGGTAATTCCGATACGCGGCGAGAAGACATCCCAAGCATAATCAGGTTTTATTCCAGAAATTTCCAGGCCAGGCAGTATCTTATCGAAGACATTCATGACTTCTGGCGAAGTAATAGATTCCCAGGCTTTGGCGTCACCAGGTTGCTCATCTCTGACGGCGGCTCGGGTATAAGGCAACACCTGAGGTCTCTGCCGGTCATAGCGCAGACCAAGGATGATGTTCAGACGTCCCACAGTAATGGTGTCACTGAAATAGGCGGCCAGAGCTTTGACATTGTAGCTGCTCTTGGAACCTCGCCAGAATTCGAAGTACCGCATTTCGGGGATAAGGTCAGGGTAGTTGTCGCCGTCTAAGTCGACCGTGAGGGTATCGTAATTGTACTCATAGTACATGTTCCCCGGATATCTGGAAACGTGAGTGCCTGTTCGGTCAGCGTACTCAACTCCCAGCTTTATTTCATGGCTGACACCTAAGAAGTTGTCGTTGAAGTAGTTGAAGAGTAAGTTGAATTGATTTACCGGACGGCTGGCCCGATAGAAGTCATAAGTATTGTGGTAAATGCCTGTTTTCACCTCGTAAGCCAATACCTTTTCCATATCGGGGTCATCCATGGGGATGAGGTTGAAGCCGGCATCGGAGAAGGAGTACTTGACCGAAACAAACAGATTGTCCCCGAACATGTGCTCATCCTGGAACTTCACAATCGGCGAACCAAAGTGATATTTCCCCATTTGGTGGTAACCGCCGGGGAAGGTATAGCTGGCTGACCGACCCCACTTTTCTTTTTGTCCTATGTGGGCAAAAGCTTCAAAGCGGTTCTCCGGAATAATTTGAGCATTGATCTTGGCCGCATAGTTAACCAGCAACGTATCATCCGGAGCGCCATAAATGTTGGTCGTCTTAATGTCTTGCGCACCAAAGGACATCCAGTACCAGGCCTTGTCCTTGAAGATGGGTCCACCAAAGTTGAACCCGTAGTCCTTAATGTTACGGATGACGTTGGTCCCCTCAACACCTTCAGCCCGTAATTCATCCGTCAGGTTCTCAGCCTGAAACTTGGAGTCGGTCATGTAAATTCGACCGCCCAGACTTACCTGATTACCACCTCGACGCGTCACCAGATTGATCTGAACACCACCCGTCTGCACCGTAACGTCGGCTCCACCTGTGGTAATGTTCATCTCTTCAAAGGCGTCGAAGTCATAGTATGAAGGCGAGGAAATGGCCGAAGGGTCAGTAATGACGACACCGTCCATGGCCCACTGGTCAGAACCACCACCGCGAGCTATGAAGCTGGCCTGCTGACCCGACTCAGATCCACCCACGTTTTCCCGGTCAACCATAACCCCAGGCGCCATCTGCAAGATGACCCACGGGTCTCGGGCTGTGGGCAAGCTCTGCAAAACCTCCCGGGTCACGTTGGCTCCCACCGTGGTCTTCTTGGTATCAACCACCGGTGTCTCCGCAATAACCGTGACCTCCTCTTCCAGAGCGCCTATCTCCATGGTCAACGTAATATCAACGTTGCGACCCACCACCACAATGATGTTCTCTCGAATTACGGTCTTGAAGCCTTCTAGCTCAGCCTTAATTACGTAATCTCTAGCTGGTGGCAAAGAGATAAACCGGAATTTTCCTTCAGCTGAAGTGATTGAAGTTAGAGGAGCCGTTTTGGACCCGGTTAGAGTTACTGTCACCCCCGGTAGAGGGTTACCGTCG